>NZ_CP175504.1:1946516-2270935 GCF_049262615.1 Planococcus daihaiensis
CCAAGCCTCAGGTACGTGGAATTTCGATATAGGCGGAAAAATGTATGAAGTCAAAGGAACCGAAGCTATTTCGTACACGGCAGAAAACGTTCCGGTGGGCACTTACCGCGTGAATGTACAATTCATTGCAGACAGTAATGGAGAAAAAATTGACGTCGGATCGGTTTCAGTTTCCGTACCCACTGTCACAGGAGGAGAGCTGCCGAAAACAGCAACTCCCTGGTATAACTTACTCTTTGGCGGAACTCTTCTATCGTTGATAGGATTAGCTTTCTTAAAAAGAAGAAAAGTGTATGAATAACAACCCGTTTCTTGCGCGGACATTAAAAATTGCACACAAACTTTCCCCGGGATTTTTAATCCTGGGGTTATGTTTAATTAGTTGGGCATCTTATCAAATCT
The DNA here is from genome assembly GCF_049262615.1 of Planococcus daihaiensis. Taxonomy (GTDB): domain Bacteria; phylum Bacillota; class Bacilli; order Bacillales_A; family Planococcaceae; genus Planococcus. Next base: position 1,946,919 of record NZ_CP175504.1, read on the forward strand.
TTACTCAGTCGGCTCCGGCAGCTGCCTTGATAGAACCGCCGAAGGAGCAACTTGAACCGATTGCTCTTGCGCCTGAAGCTGCGGATGCAATAAGCGAAACGGAAGAGCCAGCTGCGGATGCCATCCTTTATCCCATCAGACCGGCAGTGGGTGGGAATATAGGGAATTTAATCTTACCGGCCATCGATCAAACACTGCCTATTTTTCACGGAACAGATGAAGATGAGCTAAGCCGGGGAATTGGCCACTTCGCTGGCAGCGTGTTGCCCGGCGAAAACGATAATGCTGTGTTATCCGGCCATCGCGACACCGTATTCAGAGAACTGGGCCAGCTGGAAATCACCGATCAACTGATCGTCGAGACCTCGGCAGGCACATTCACATACGAAATCCGGGAAATCAAAATCGTCCCGAGTGATGACAGATCCGTCATTACTCCGACAACTTCCGCCGTCCTTACCGTCACGACCTGCTATCCATTCGACTTTCTCGGCAGTGCACCAGACCGCTACATCCTGATTGCGGATCTGGTCAACAGCGAATAAACCAAACATCATAACTTACTTTAGAGAACACAAAACACCCCATCAGCGATGGGGTGTTTTGTTTAAAATGAATGGCAACTGCTTACTCCGACCCATACTCACTTTTGATATCACCGACCAGCTCTTCGATCAAGTCCTCGAGCGTTACCAGTCCGGAGGTGCCGCCAAACTCATCCAATACGATGGCCAGGTGGACATTCTTATTTTGCATTTCCAGAAAAATTTCATCTATCTTTCTTTTCTCAAAAACAAAATGCGGTTTACGGATAATGTCATGGATATTGAAGGAGCTTGTTTTTTCTTCCCTGTAACGGAACAGGTCCTTCAAGTTCAAGGTGCCGATGATATGATCTATGTCTTCTTCATAGACAGGGAATTTTGAAAAGGGATAATCTTTTACAATTCGGATAATCTCTTCAAGATCCTGGATAGTCGAAATGGCAATCATGTCGGTGCGGTGGACCATGATTTCATCTACGTTTTTGTCATTGAATTCAAAAACTTTTGTAATGATGAATTGTTCCATTTCTTCGATGGTGCCTCTTTCTTTCCCAATGTCCAGAATCAATCGAATTTCTTCTTCGGTTTCATCAGGTACTACTTTGTTCGGGTCGATCCCCAATAAACGAATGACACCATTTGTGGATCCCGATAAAATTTTAACAAATGGACTCGTGATTTTTGCCAGGAAACGTAAGGGATGAATCATCATCATGGAAATGGCTTCTGCTTTTTGCAGCGCCAATCGTTTAGGGACCAGTTCCCCGAATACAAGAGTGAAATAAGAAAGTATGACGGTGACAATAACAAGGGACGATATTTGGACGATTTCTGCTGAAATGGGAAACGCTGTTTGCTGCACATAAAGGGACAAGTCGTCAGCAAAGCTGTCTGCCGCAAATGCACTGGCCAGGAAGCCGGCGAGGGTGATACCGATTTGAATGGTCGCTAGAAACTGGCTGGGTTCCGATAACATCTGACTGATCAGTTTCGCTTTTTTATGGCCCGCATCGGCCATTTTATTTATTTTGCGATCATTTAAGGAAATTAAGGCAATTTCAGACGCAGCAAAAAGGGCATTAAGCAAAATTAAAAAAATTAATATTCCGAGTTCTAAACCCATCATCCATGCACCTCAACTCTTTTATTCGCAGCGGATAATCAAAGAAGGCTGGAAAGTACAGCAAGTTTCAAGCCGCCGGCATACGGCGCGGAGCAGTCGATTGATACCAGTGATACCACCAGAAGAAAATCAGAAAGGCATCGATCGCATCACCGCCATCGAATTCCTCTTTCAATCACCTAACCATTAATAGGTTTTTTATCATTATTACCCGATATTGCATGAAGCTAAGCTGGCGCTACAACGCCTTATCAGCACAAAAATGGAGAAGGGACGCTTTGTTAAAAGCATCCTTTCTCCATTTATCGCATTCAATAAAATTTATTCGAAAATATAGGACAAAGCTTTAATCGCCTGGTCGCACGTCTCCACCGTCGCACTGGCTTTAGCAGACAACTCTTTCAGCGGATGATGCAATTTTTCCGGCCGGATAATGATGACCGGTTTGCCGGCAGCAAGTGCGGCACTGGCGTCCATTGCCGTATTCCACTGCTTGTATTGCTCACCGAACAGCGCGATAACTAAATCTGCTTTGTGCATCAGCACACCCGTCCGCAAATTATTGAAGCTTGAAGCGGCGGCATCTTTATAAACCGCACCCGGCTGTTCCCCGAGAATTTCTTCACCGATATTGTCCGAACGATCATGAATTTCCATCGGTCCAACAAAATCGACCGGAAGATTTAATGCCAGGGTTTTCTTTTTGATCTCTTCGCGCCACGTACTGTGAATTTCTCCTGCAAGATAAACGGTCAGTCTCATGATTCACCCTCCAAAATCCATTTCTTCCAGTGTATCACAATTTGAAAGAGGGGTTGGAATCAGACAATCATGCGCTCTTTTTTGCTGACGGGAAAGGCTGAAAGCACATTCTCCATTTTGAAAGTCCGTTTCTCTTTCCGCAAAAAACAATACGCCTGAAACGACTCGCCGCTCACTCTCAAAATCTTCACCCGGCGTTTGCTGATGCCCCCATCATTCGCCATGTACATCATATCGACGAGTTGCTGATGCTTAAAAGCTTTCAGGATCTGTGCTTTCATGTCTTTTCCCTCCTTGGATATCATATGCTGGACTTGAAATCTACTGTTACACACCACTTCGGCGCTTTGGACAGAGCAAAGATTATGCTCCTGAGCTACGCCATCGCTGTAATATTCCCCAAGAAATAAGTGTTATTAAAGTACTTATATTTTGTAAGGTATATCTAAAGATATGGAGCAAAATAGCGAAGACGCCCAGGGGGCCAAGCGAAGTGCTGAGATCCACTCGGACGAAGTGAAACGAGACCGAGTTAGCTCAGCGCGAGCCCCCAGGCAAGCGAAGCTGTTTTGCGCAATATCGTTTTATAACCTCTATACAATAAAAGGGAACGTTTGTTCTTATTATAAAACAAACACCCCGCTAAAACAACTGAATAGAATCGTGTATAATGGAACGAACATATATTCTTTTCAAAACGGGGAGAGGAGCAAAAACCATGAAAATTTTTCACACGGCCGATTGGCATTTAGGGAAGCTCATCCAGGGGATTTACATGACAGACGAACAGCGTTACGCGCTGCAGCAATTTATAGCTGCCATCAAAACGGAAAAACCGGACGCGGTGATTATCGCGGGAGACCTTTATGATCGCGCTGTGCCGCCAACAGATGCGGTCAATTTGCTCGATGAATTGCTGGCGGAAATCGTCCTGGAGCTGGAGACGCCTGTGCTGGCAGTTGCCGGCAACCACGACAGCCCGGGCCGTTTGAATTTCGGCAGCCGTCTGATGAAGGATAAAGGAATCCACATCGCGGGCCACGTGAAAAAAGATCCGCAGCCGGTTGTGCTCGCGGACGAACACGGAGAAGTCCATTTTCACCTCGTGCCATATACCGACCCATCGATGGTGCGCTATATTTTCGATGATCCGGCAATCCGCACACATGATGATGCACTCCGAGCGATCACCACTAACATCAAATCGTATTGGAATCCGGCAGCGCGCCATGTGTTCGTAGGCCATGCGTTTGTCACATCGCACGGCGAACAGGAAGAAAACACGAGCGATTCGGAGCGTCCGCTGGCGATTGGCGGAGCGGAACATGTCAGCGCCGCGCACCTGGAAGATTTTCATTACTCGGCGCTCGGGCATTTGCACAAAGCCCATTTTGTACGCAATGAAACCATCCGCTATGCGGGGTCGCCATTAAAATATTCGATTTCGGAAGAGAATCACCAAAAAGGATATCTGGTCATCGAATTGGATGCTGCAGGTGAAGTGACAGTTGAAAAAAGGTTATTGGAACCGCGCCGCAATATGCGCAGAGTGGAAGCGACGATTGACGAGATCCTTCGCCACGAAGTGAGTGAGGACTTTGTCTTTGTGACGCTTCTGGACGATGCGCCGGTGCTGTTTCCAATGGAAAAAGTCCGTTCGGTCTACCCGAATGCGATGCATGTCGAACGGAAGAATTTCATTCGCGAAAAGGCGGAAGGCAACGGGCAGTCGCGGCAGAAAATGGATTCACTTTCTTTATTCCATGCGTTTTATGAAGAAGTGAAAGGCGAAGGAGCGACGCAGGAAACGGCAGCCATTTTCGAGGAAGTATTGCAGGAATTCCTGCAGGAAGAGCCTGCTGTAAAGGAAGAGGTGAAAGCATGAGACCGTTGAAACTGAAGCTGACGGCGTTTGGCCCTTATAAGGAAACGGAAGAGATCGATTTTAATGAGCTCCAGGAAAATCGGCTGTTCGTCATTTCGGGCAGCACGGGTTCCGGAAAGACGACGATTTTTGACGGGATTTCGTTCGCGCTGTACGGTGCCGCGAGCGGGTCGGACCGCAGCGAAACGCGCAATCTGCGGAGTGATTTTGCGGATGATGGGGTCCACACCTGCGTCGAAATGGAATTTGAGATACATAATCAGATGTACCGGATTCTTCGCCAGATGCCACATATCAAAAAAGGGAATAAAAGCCCGACAGGTGAACGCTATGAATTTTTCGAAATCCATGAAGACGGCGAAAAGCCATGCGTGGAACGGCAAATCGTCTCGGAAATCAATCAGCGCGTAGAAGAAATCCTGGGACTGACGCAAAACCAGTTCAGCCAGATTGTCATGCTGCCGCAAGGAGAGTTCCGGAAATTGCTGACGTCCGAAACAGATAATAAGGAAGAGATCTTGCGCCGCATCTTCAAAACCGAACCGTATAAAATGATCAGCGAACGGCTGAAGCTGAAACGCGACGCGGCAAAAGATGCTTTCGGACTGGAAGAACAGGTGCTGAAAAGCCACATCCGTGACATCGCTGCATTGCCGGAGCGGGAATCGGAACTATTTGAAGTGCTGGGCAGAGAACAGCAAAATATTCACCAGATCCTGTCTGCACTCGAACTCGAGACGGCTTTTTATAAAGAAAAGATCAGCGACGACCGTACTCGCTATGAATCCTTCTATAAAAAGCATAAAGAAAAATGGGATGGCTACCACGAAGCGAAAAAGTGGAACGGCCGTTTTGATGAAAAGCTGGAGAAAGAACAACGTTATAACGCTTTGACAGAGCAGCTGCCGGCAATCGGAGCAAAAGAAAAAGCGGTGCAACAGGCCGAACGCGCAGGGTTTATTGCCAATATCGAAAACTTGTACCGGGAACTTCAAGCCAATGAAACAGAGAAACACCAATTGCTCCAGCGCGCGATCGAAGAGCAGCAACTGGCTGAACGCGCGAAGGTGGGAGCGGAAGAAGGCTTCCTGTCTCAACAAGCGCGCAGTGAGGAGCGTTCGGCTGCTCAGAATCACGTGCTCCGCTTGCAGCATTTATTGCCGCAGGTGCAGGAGTTGGCTGCGAAAGAAAGAGAGTTGGCGGTTCTCAAGGGAGCGTCGCAGGACGCGGAACAGCGTTTTCAGGCGAAAGAAAAAGAACTCACTGACAAAAAAGCGGCGAAACAGCTAATCGCTGAAAGAGTAAGTGGTCTTGAACAGCAGGCGGAAAGCTTTGACAATAAACCCGAAGAACTGCGGGTGGCAGACGGCCGTTTGCGTATTGCCAAGGAATTGGTGGCGATGCATGCGGAAATGGAGGGCCAGCGGGAAGAAGCTGCTCGACAAGAAGCGGCTTATAAGGATGCTTTAGCTGCCTATAAAGGAATCGAAGAGAGCTGGTTTGCCGACCAGGCGCATCTATTGGCTGGGCAATTGAATGACGGCGAAGCGTGCCCGGTATGCGGCAGCCACGAACATCCGATGAAACAGCAGGGAGCGGCGGAACCGGCCGTGTCCAAAGAGCAGCTGGAGCTTGAGAAATCGCGTTTGGACGAGCTTGACGGCCGTTACCGCAATGCCGCTGCACGTCTCGTTTCACTCGAAGAGCAGTGGAGACGGAAACAGGCGGAAGCCGAGGAGCAAGGGATTGCAGCGGGCAATGCTGAAAAGGAAGCTGCTGCTTTGGAACAAGTGAAAACACAGTTGAAAGAAGACGTTCAGATTCTGCAGAACTGGAAAGCGGAACTGCGCGAATCCAAAGTGAAGCTTGCGGATTTGGTGCAGGAGACGGAGGAGGCAGAGCAAAGCCGCGCGCTGTTGCTGACAGAAACGAATGACAAGAAGTCCGCTTTCGAATCGGCGCAAGCGGTGCTGGCTGAAAAACTGGCTTCGATTCCGGAAGAGATGCGAGTGCTTGCCGTTTTGGAACAGGAGATTCGCCAGGCCATCGCCAACAGGGATGAACTGGAGAGAACTTGGAACGCGGCGCAGGAACAATTCCAAAAAGCGAAAGAACGTTTCGCATCAGCGGCCATGGCGTTACAGCATTCCCAAACGGCGGCCGACGAAATGACCGCCAAACGCCAAAAAGCAGAAGCGGATTTTCAACAGGCGTTGGAGAAATCCGAGTTCGAAACGGAAGAAGCGTATCAAAAGGCAAAAATGCGCGACACCGACATGGAAGAATTGAAACAGCAAATCACGCGTTTCAACCAGGACCGCCATACGCTCGAACAGCAGATCAGCGAATTGGCTGAACTTCTTGAAGGGCGGAAAAACGAAGACTTGTCCCAGGTTGAAGCAGAACTCGAGCAATTGAAGACTGATTACGAACAGGCGCTGTCGCAATGGAACCATTCGAAGGATTGCTGTGCCAAAGGCGAAGCGTTAATGGTCCAGATTACGGGGGCGGTAGAAGGTGCAGCTGCAGCTGAGGCGGAGTTAAACCGTGTGGCGGATCTTCACGACATGATCCGCGGCCAGAACAGCCTGAAAATCTCGTTTGAGCGTTACCTGCAGATTGAATATCTCGAACAGATTATTTTGGCTGCCAATGAGCGGCTCCGGAATCTGTCGAACGGTCAATTTTATCTGATCCGCAGCGACCGGCAGGAAGCGAGAGGTAAACAAAGCGGACTCGGCCTTGATGTCTATGATTCCTACACGGGACAGACCCGCGACGTCAAAACCTTGTCCGGCGGCGAAAAATTCAATGCTTCGCTGTGCCTGGCGCTCGGCATGGCCGACGTTATTCAAAGTTTCCAGGGCAATGTCTCGATCGATACGATGTTCATCGATGAAGGGTTCGGCTCACTCGATGAAGAATCCTTGAACAAGTCGATTGAAACGCTGATTGACCTTCAACGCTCTGGCCGCATGATCGGCGTCATCTCGCATGTGCAAGAATTGAAGGCGGCAATACCGGCGATTCTGGAAGTTAGAAAGTCGAAAGAAGGCTTCAGTAAAACCAGTTTTCATTTAAAATAGGGAAATTTTCCCTTGAACGGTTAAAACCCTGCCGAAACGTGAATTACAGAACCGGAATCCGGGTATACCATGTTTAGAAGAACGTTAAAGGATTCTCTAAAACTTGTTTGATGGAAAGGAGTCCTGGCTGTGAATAAATTCAGTTACAGATCCAGATTGCTGTATTTCGGACTGATCGCTTTTGTCAGTCTTGGATTTTTCCTGATTCAGCTCTATGCAATCCTGAATAATGCTGTGGGCGCCAGCTCGTATGTCCTCCTGGTTCTTTGGGGACTGATGGTGGCATTCGGCGTGGGCGGCATTTTTTACACGATAGCGAAGAACAATAAAGAGCGCGGACAATAGTCCGTGTTTTTTTATTGTCCAGAAAAGAGCGAATTTAATGGGAAGTTTGCAAATACGGGAAGAGGCAATATCTATGATAAAGTGATGGGTAACAGAGAATGCGGGAGTGAAGAAGATGACGAAAAAGTTGAATCCTGAAGAAGTGGTGGGGTTGATCGACAGAGGCGCGGATATCATCATTCCGATTGCCAATGGCGAACCGATCAAATTGTTGGATATATTGGAAGAGCGTGCGCATGAACTGCAGGATGTGAAAATCCACCAGATGCTGGCATTGCGCGAACGCAGTTACATCAAAGGTGAACTGGAACAATTAAAGCACGTTTCATATTTCCTGAGTGGCGCGACGCGAAAAGTGTATCAGCAAGCGAAAATGGAATTGGTGCCGAATAACTTCCACGAGATTCCGCGCATGTTGAAAAAGACGACAAAAATGTCGATGATCATGACCGTGGCTTCACCGATGGACGACCACGGGTATTTTACCTTTGGTACCCAGGCGGATTATATCGCTGAGTTTGTTGGAGAAGTTCCATTTATTCTCGAAGTGAATGAAAATATGCCGAGAACGTATGGCCATAACCACATTCACATCAGCCAGATCGCTGGATTCGTCGAGCATCACGCACCGTTGTCGGAAGAAAAAGCAGGGGACATCAGTGACAAGGATTTATTGATTGCCTCTTCGATTATTGAAGACATCAAGGATGGCGACACGCTGCAGATTGGCATCGGCTCGGTGCCGAATGCGGTCATCAGCATGCTGAAAGACCATCGCCACCTCGGCATCCACACAGAAATGCTGCCGGACGGCGTCGTAGATCTGGTCAAAGCGGGAGCAGTTGACGGCACGCGGAAATTCACCAACCGGGGAAAAATCATCGCGACTTTCGCCTACGGTTCGAAAAAACTGTATGATTTTCTCGACGATAATCCTGTCGTGGAATTCCTTCCCGTCAGCACGGTCAATGACCCGCGGGAAATTGCCAAAGAAAAGAATATCGTTTCGATAAATGCCACAACAGAAGTGGACCTGTTTGGTCAATGTGCTTCTGAAACAGTGGGCGGTAAATATTATTCGTCCAGCGGCGGGCAAGTCGATTTTTCAAGAGGCGTCCGTTTTGCTGAAAATGGCAAGGGCTACATCTGCATGCCTTCTACAGCTAAAAGCGACAGCCTGTCCCGCATCAAGCTGCAGTTGGCGCCGGGTTCAGTTGTCACTACCGGCAAAAATGATGTCGACAATATTGTTACGGAATACGGTGTGGCCCGTTTGCACGGCGTCTCCATTTCCGAACGCGCGAAACGCCTGATCAGCATCGCCCATCCGAAATTCCGGGAAGAATTGATGTTTGATGCGAAAAAGAACGGGTTTATCATTTAGCAGAACAGCATAGGATTGAACGAAACCGGAGAGAGCGCTGCTTATCTTCGGTTTTTTTGTCCCAGAACATTCGTGCCAGCGAATGTTCTTTCATGATGGTTCTTGCCCTTTTCCTTCTATTAACCATGATTTATTATAAATGGATCAGCTCCAGAACTGCCCATACCGACACAGATTGAACTGGGAAATGATTTGTTTAATGGCGAGGATGCATTATACTTAAAGGATAGAATGCAATCTAAAGGAGTTTTCATTTCCGTGGGACAAAAAAGTACTGAACTCTACAATTATATTATTGGAAATAAAGAGAAGATGACGGAAGAGTGGCTGGCGAGCCGTAAAGGGGAAGACGGTTCCATGTACTCTACCAGTGTATCTCCGCAAATTGAAGCGCAGTTGAAAGAGCAGAATACTGAATTCATAGAGGCAGTGACTTCGATATTTGCCAGCGATGAAGAGGATTTTCGTGAGGCATTGGAAAACTGGGTTGAAAAGATCGCGACCGCGAGAGCACGCCAAGCGGTGCCATTACACGAAGTGATTGCACAAATCCGTATATTCCGCGGAATCTACTGGGGGTATGTGCGTAAGTTCTTTCTGGAGGAAAACAGTGCGGACAGCAACGATGCGTTAAACTGGGCCGAAGTGTTGAATGACTCATTCGATTACATTATCGAACGGTTCGCGATTCGCCATTACGAAGCCGACCAGCGAATGCTGGAAAACCAGAAGCAGATGATTTATGAACTGAGCAGTCCGGTCATCCCGATTAAAAAAGGTGTGGGCATTCTTCCATTGGTAGGCGACATTGACACACACCGTGCCAAAATCGTTCTGGAAACAGCGCTTGAGCAAAGCATCAAGCAGCAATTGGACACGCTTTACATCGACCTGTCAGCAGTGGCGATCATCGATACGATGGTGGCACAGCAGATTTTCCAGGTAATGGCGTCGTTGAAAATCATCGGCGTCGAGTCGGTGCTGTCCGGTATCCGACCGGAAATCGCCCAAACGGCCATTACGCTCGGCATTGACTTCAAGGACATCAAAGTTCACGCCAACCTGATGCGGGCACTCGAAACGCTGGCGTAAATCAAGAAAAAAACCAGCGGCTAATTTTACTTAGCCGCTGGTTTTTTGTGTTTTATTGAAATAGGGAATTTCATATTTCACAATACGTAAAAATAGACTGCCAGAAAATGGCACAGGCTGCCGAGCAAGATGAAGATATGGAAAATCTCATGGAAGCCGGCATATTTGAAAGACAGGAAATTCGGTTTGAGGCCATAAATGATACCGCCGACGGTATACATGATGCCTCCGCCGATCAACAGCGACAAGCCGATTGTTGAAAGATTTTCAGCGAGCGGCACAATGGCGAATACGATAATCCAACCCATGATGATGTAGATGGCTGTGGAAAGCCAGCGCGGGGAATGGAACCACACCATTTTAAAAAGGATGCCGCTGATTCCGAGAGCCGCCACCAGGATGAACACCGTCCAGCCGAGGGTGCCGTCCAGTGCAATCAGACAAAACGGGGCATAGCTGCCTGCGATCAGCAGGAAAATCATTGAATGATCCAGTTTTCGCAGAAATGCGATGGTTTCGGGTTTTCCTTTTACCGAGTGATAAACGGTTGAAGCGGTATATAAACAGATCAAGCTGACGCCGAAAATAATGACTGACAGGATATGGACTGTCGATAATCCTTCATAACTCGCTTTGATGACCATCGCCAAAAGAGCGGCGATAGACAGTACGGCTCCAATCAGGTGGGATATCGCGTTAAAGGGTTCTCTGAAATAGGTATGCATTTTAATGTCTCCTCTGTTATACGTAGTTATTGAAACTACTTATAATAATATAGGTAGTATTTTATCTAGTCAAGCTTGGCTAATTTGTGATCATGGTATAAAATTGGTGCAATAGCTTTACTGAGGAGGATATTTTTATGACACGTGCCCAAACAATTACTGACAAGCTGGCTTTGGAAGAACAGATTTCAGTGGAAGAGATTCCGAAAATCGATCTATACATCGACCAGGTCATTCAATTATTCGACACCGGATTTTCGGAGATGAAGCGCAATCCGGAAGATAAGATCTTAACCAAGACCATGATTAATAATTACGCCAAAGGGAAATTATTCTATCCGGTAACCAATAAGAAATATTCCCGAAATCATGTCATGTTAATCAGCCTGATTTATCAGATGAAAAGTGCCTTGTCGATCAATGACGTGAAAAAGGTGCTGGCCGGCATTAATGATAAGGCGGCACAGAAAGAACTGGACCTCAGCAATTTTTACGAAAGTTATTTGGAAATCCAGCGATTTAACAACGAGCTTTTTAAAGAGAACCTGGAGCAGCAGGTGAATAAAGCGCAAACGGACTCCACTGCGTTCGGAGATGACCGGGAAGAAATTGACAAGGTGCTGCTTGTTGCATCGCTAGTCCACATGAGCAACCTCTACCGGCGGGCAGCAGAAATGCTCGTCGATGAAATGGCGGGAGGGAAGGAATCCTGATGGTAAAAGTATTGATAGATGCAGATGGCTGCCCGGTGGTCGACCAGACCATCGCTGCAGCCCGCAAGTTCCAATTGGACGTCATCCTGTTATGTGACACGTCACATGAAATGTACCGGGAAGGCGCAGAAACGGTCACTGTTTCCAAAGGGCCGGACGCTGTTGATTTCGTGCTGGTCAACCGCGTGAAAAAAGGGGACGTCGTCGTCACGCAGGATTACGGCTTGGCCGCGATGGTGCTGGCGAAGCAGGGCTTTCCGATTGATCAGAACGGCCGGCTTTATTCCGCAGAAAATATCGATCAGCTGCTGCATGGCCGGCATATTGCAAAAAAAATCCGGCAGGGCGGCGGCAGGATGAAAGGTCCGAAGAAGCGCAAGGCGGAAGACAATGAAGCATTTACAGCCAATCTCATGGAATTGCTCGGAACGATAGCAGGAAATTAAACGATGGAGACGGCCGGGGGGAGGCTGTCCTGTCGTTTTTCATTTTCAGCGAAGGAGTAAACTTCTTTCAACGGGGAATAATGTAAAAAATACGGCAGTTAGCTGAAAGGGGATTGGCATGGAGAAAATTTTAATCGTCGTCACGAATAATTCGAGGCTTGGTAAAAACGGTAAAAAGACAGGGTTGTGGCTCAGCGAGCTTACGGATTTTTACCATGAAGTCAAAGACCGATACGCGGTGGATATTGTCAGTACGGCTCCGAGCAGAGTGCCGATTGATCCGAGAAGCCTGCTTGCGGTTTTTACACATAAACAGACACGGCAATATTATATGGATGATGATTTGATGGTGCAGCTGAAAAAACCTTTGGTTCCCGAGCAGGTGAACGCAGAAGATTATGCCGCGATTTATTTTACAGGCGGACACGGGACGATGATGGATTTTCCGGATAACGCAGAACTGCAGGGATTGACGCGGGACATTTATGAACAGGGCGGCTATGTGTCGGCTGTCTGCCACGGACAGAGCGGCCTTCAGAATGTACGGCTTTCGAACGGCCGATTGCTGATTTCCGGACATGTCGTCACCGGATTTTCGGATACGGAAGAGAAATCATTGGGGATGTTCAAGCATATTCCATTTTCACTGGAGCGGGTCCTGAAAGAGCGCGGCGGCCTTTATAAAAAGGCTTCTGTACCTATGGGCGCCTGCACGGTCTTGTCGGGGCGGCTCGTAACCGGACAGAATCCGGCTTCTGCCAAAGGCGTTGCCACAAAACTAATGGAGCAGCTTGAAACGATTCCGCAAGTTCAATAGAAGATGAAATTTCAATTGGAATGAAAAATCTTAATGTTTTCTAGTTAAAAAGTTATTTTCAGGGTATACACAATTATATGGCGTTAAATTAGTATCTATTTTGGAGGGATTCGATGAAGAAATCATCAATGATTACAGTATGGAGCAGTGCCTTTGCGGCAATTGCAGGAATATTTGTTTATAAAGCTTATCAGGAAAAAGCAAAAAATGAAGCACTGGCGAAAGATGTAAGCATGTATAGCAGTTCAGGAATAGATCACCGTGAAAGTGTGGAGGCTGACGTAGATTCTGCAGAAAAAGGATTGAGTCAATTGGATTCGGCTTACCGGGATGAATGGCAGGCCAATGCATTCCCACAAACACACAGGGAAATGGAAGAATTGGACAAAGACTAATAAGAAACGAATTCTTGGAGCGAAAGTTGAGAGAAGTCTTGCTTTCGCTCTTTTTGCCGGATTTATTTAATGAGGGGAGAGAAGTTATTTGTGGATCAGAAAGCCGTTTTTTGAATATGCGACAGCCGCAATACTGATATTGATCATTATATTTTTTCTTGGGAAGATTGATTACGCGCTGTGGCCGTTTAAAGTCATCATTGCCACATTGTTTGCACCCATTTTAGTGGGGGGGCTATTTTATTATCTGCTGCGCCCTTTTGTCCAGCTGCTCCGGCGTTTTGTACCGAAACTGGCGGGCATTGCCATTGTGTTTACCGTAATTGCAATCATTCTATCATCCGCTTTTTATTTCTTCGGGCCAACGGTTAAAACGCAAGTGGAAGGTTTTCTTGAGTTGGCACCGGAAAAGGTGGAGGAAGTCACAGAAGAATCCGAAACCGCAATGGCCAGTTTTGAATTTATGGGGATTCAGGGCTGGGAGATCCGTTCGCGGGCTGTATCATATTTCCAATCCGCTTCAGATGGCCTGATCGATAATATTGCCAGCATTCTTTCCGCCGTCGTGAATATTGCAATCGTCATCATCGTTGTGCCATTCATCCTTTTCTTCTTATTGAAAGATGACGAAAAGTTGATCCCGCATATTACGAAATACCTTTCGGAAGAACGGAAGCCGGAAGGGCGGAAATTATTGAAGGATCTGGATGCGACATTGGCATCTTATATTATCGGCCAGGCACTTGTGGCAATAACGGTCGGCGTGCTGATGTTTATCGGCTACGTCATCATTGGGCTGGATTATGCGTTGACCCTGGCGATTTTCGCGATGTTTTTGATCATCATTCCGTTTTTGGGGCCGATTATCGGAATTATTCCGGCGCTATTCGTGGCGCTGGTCAGCGGCGAGCCTTTTATGGCCATCAAAGTCGTGATCGTTTTGGTGGTTGTCCAGCAATTGGAGGGCAATCTCGTCACACCGAATATTATGGGCAACCGGTTGAATATTCATCCATTGACGATCATCCTGTTATTGATGATTGCAGCAGCCCTTTATGGCTTTATCGGGTTGTTGATTGCCATTCCGACTTACGCGGTATTGAAGACATTAATCCATAATTTCCGGCTGTTTCTCAGGTTGCGGAAGAAGCGGGAAGTTGCTGAAAATACCGACTGAAATTTAGGGGATTAAGATTTCCTTATTAAGCTTTAGAATATTGTGATATATTAGAAAGGTAATCAATTTATACAAAGGGGGAAATACAATGAAGAAATTCAGTTTTATTCTAATGCTTTTAGCAATGACGTTGTTCATCGCGGCATGCGGGTCTGATGATGAGGGTTCTACAGGCGGAGACAGCGGCGAAGGCAGCGAAGGGGAAACTTATACAGTCGGAATTGACACAACATATCCACCATTTGAATTTGAAGAAGATGGCGAGTACACAGGAATCGATATTGATTTGATCAATGCGATTGCTGACAATCAAGGCTTTGATATTGAATTCAGCGCAATGGACTTTGGCGGAATCATTCCGGCTATGCAAGCGGGCCAATTGGATGTCGCCATCGCAGGCATGAGTATTACAGAAGATCGTAAAGAAATTGTTGATTTTTCTGATCCTTATTTCGAAGCTGGGATTTCACTTGTTGTCGGTGCGGATAATAACGACATCACATCATTGGAAGACCTGGAAGGCAAAACTGTTGTAGTGAAGAGCGGAACGACGGGAGCCGATTTTGCCCGTGAAAATCAGGATGAGTATGGATTTGAAATCACTCAGCTTGATGACAGCCCGGCAATGTTCCAGGAAGTTTCAAACGGCAACGCAGACGTGTTGTTTGAAGATTATCCGGTTATCGCATACGCAATTGCCGAAAGTGACCTTGATTTAAAAGTAGTCGGTGACCGTTTAACTGGTGACGAGTACGGAATTGCTGTATTAAAAGGTGAAAATGCTGATTTACTTGAAAAAATAAATACAGGACTTCAGGAATTACGCGACAATGGAGATTACGATGAAATTTTGAACAAATACATCGCAGAATAAGAATTCTGATGCAGCGCGCTTATGCGCGCTGCATTTTTCATTAAAGGAGACGTGAGGATGGAGAACATTAGAAATGCCTTACCGTATTTAATGGAAGGCTTGCAAGTCACACTTTACATATTCATCATTGCAATCATACTGGGCTTCCTTATTGGTTTAGTCGTTGCATTGTTCCGGCTTTCGCCTTTCAGAGTATTAAACTGGATTGCCAAAATCTTCGTCGATGCTATCAGGGGAACACCATTCATTGTGCAATTGTTCTTTATTTATTTCGGGCTGAATTCATTGGAATATTTTTCGATGAGCAATACAACGGCCGGGATTGTTACAGTAGCAATTAATGCCGGGGCGTATTTCTCTGAGATTATCCGTGCGGGAATTCAATCGATCGATAAAGGGCAGACGGAAGCTGCGCGTTCGCTCGGTCTGAAGTCCAGCCAAAATATGCGTTATATCGTTTTGCCGCAGGCTTTCCGCAGAATGCTCCCGACTATTACCAACCAGGCGATTATTTCATTGAAAGATACATCGCTCCTATCGGTCATCGGAGTTGCGGATTTGACACAGGAAGGGAAGATCCAGGCAAGCCAAACATTTGACGCGTTCAATATTTATTTGATTCTTGGCGTTATTTATTTCATCGTCATCTACTTGCTGTCGATGCTGGCTAGCTTTATAGAAAGGAAGTTTGTACTTCGATGACTATGATCCGAGTTGAAAACTTAAAGAAATCTTTCGGTGATCTGGAAGTTTTAAAAGATATGAGTACGACAGTCGAAGAAAAAGAAGTAATTTGCGTAATCGGACCTTCGGGTTCAGGCAAAAGTACATTTCTGCGCTGCCTCAATCGTTTGGAAGAAATTACAGGCGGCCATGTGTACATCGAAGGAACAGACATTACAGATCCGAAAAATGATATCAATAAAATCCGTCAGGAAGTCGGTATGGTGTTCCAGCAATTCAACCTCTTTCCGCATAAGACCGTCATGCAGAATGTGACGCTGGCTCCGATGAAGCTGAAAAATTTAGACAAGGCTGCTGCCGAGAAAAAAGCGTATGAATTGCTCGACAAAGTAGGCTTGCGTGAGAAGGCACAGGCATATCCTGGTGAACTTTCAGGCGGTCAGAAACAGCGTGTAGCCATTGCGCGCGCGCTTGCCATGGACCCGAAAATCATGTTGTTCGACGAACCGACTTCAGCTCTGGACCCGGAAATGGTAGGGGATGTGCTCGATGTTATGAAACAGCTTGCCCGCGAAGGCATGACAATGGTCGTTGTAACACATGAAATGGGCTTTGCTGCTGAAATGGGTGACCGCGTCTTGTTCATCGACGGCGGTTATATTGTGGAAGAGAACGTTCCAAAAGAACTGTTCGGCAACCCACAGCACGAACGGACAAAAGCATTCTTGAGTAAAGTACTTTAACCAAAAAAAATCCTTACCGGAAAAATTCCGGTAAGGATTTTTGCATTTCAGTGTCTAGACTCCAGCGGCCTTAACGGGCGCCGTCGCTTTTCTACTCTTCGTCGAAAACGTGGACTTTCGTCATTTTGTCGCCGTTTTTCATCGCTTTAGCAGTTTCAAGACCTGAAGTTACCTGGCCGAAAACTGTATGAACGCCGTCAAGGTGCGGCTGTGGTGCATGAACGATAAAGAATTGGCTTGAGCCAGTGTCTTTACCTGCATGTGCCATTGAAAGACTTCCAGCCTGGTGTTTATGCGGGTTGCCTTCAGTTTCACATTTGATCGTTTTGCCGCTGCCGCCAGCGCCAGTTCCTGTTGGGTCGCCGCCTTGGCTGACGAAGCCTGGAATGACGCGGTGGAATGTTACATCGTTATAGAAACCGGAGTTTGCCAGTTCCTCAAAGTTTGCTGCTGTGTTCGGTGCTTCTTTCGGGAAAAGTTCGAATTCGATAATTTCGCCGTTTTCCATGTGGATGTGGCCTTTTTTCGCCATATTAAAACATCTCCTTTTCGGTTTGTTCATTCTCAAGTATAGCGATTATAAGAGGCTGTGTATAATGATTTGCCGGTTTACAACGCTTTCAGCAATCCGCCGTCGATGACGAGTGATTGTCCGGTCATGTAAGAGTTGGCAGAAGACGCAAGGAAAACAACGATTTTCGCAAATTCTTCCGGGTGCCCCATGCGCCCACGTGGAATCTGTTTTTCCGTATTTTCGAGCACTTGCTTAACCGTCAGATTCTGTTTATCTGCGGCGATCTGATTGAGTTCAGCAACCCGGTCCGTCGCAATTTTACCGGGTCCAATTGTGTTGACCATGATATTATCGCCAGCGACTTCGCGTGCCAAAGTCTTCGCAAATCCGACCATGCCCATACGGAACGTGTTTGACAGGATCAACCCGTCGAGCACTTCCTTAACAGATGATGAAGAAATATTGATGATGCGTCCGAATTGCTGTTCCTTCATATAAGGAAGAACGGCTCGCGAAGAGCGGATGTAGCTAAGCAGATTCTGATCGAAAGCGGTGTACCAATCTTCATCTGTTACGTCATTAAAACCACCTGCTTTTGGCCCACCGGTATTGTTGACCAATACATCGACGCGGCCTGCCTTATCCTTAACAAAAGCAAAGAAATCCGCAATATCCTGGTCGTTTGTCATATCACATGTTTTGTAAAATACCTGGTCATTCTGGGATACCTTTTTGATTTCTTCCGCCGTCGTCTTGAGTTTTTCTTCGCTGCGGCTGGAAATGAAAACAATCGCGCCTTCTTTTGCAAACTCCAGCGCTGTCGCTTTTCCAAGACCTTTACTTGAAGCCATTACCGCTACTACTTTATCCATCAATCCTAAATCCATACCAATTCACCCTTTCCATCTTATCCACAACATTCAGTTTACCGAAAGGTGAAGTATATTGCAGTTTATGAGTTCTGGAATTCTGAATATTCCTCTATTTAGTGGTTATTAATTCAATAAATGATCAATTTCAGCCAATAGTCCAATAGCGTGAAATAGGATAAAATATGATAGGATATAAATATTGATACTAATGGGAGTGTTTTAAATGGAAGAACGCGAAATCTTTGATATTACAATTATCGGCGGCGGGCCTACAGGCTTGTTTGCTTCCTTTTACGGCGGAATGCGAAAGATGAAGGTTAAGATTTTGGACAGCCTGCCACAGCTTGGCGGACAGTTGACAGAACTTTATCCTGATAAATATATCTACGATGTCGGCGGATTCCCGAAAGTGCTGGCGAAAGATCTTGTAGACAATCTGACGGTACAAGCCAATTACGGCGATCCGACAATTTGTTTGGAAGAAACAGTGTCAGCGGCGGAGCGCCACGGCGATCACTTTGTCATCCGCACCGATAAAGGGGAACATTATTCAAAAACGATCCTATTGACTGCGGGAGTCGGCGCTTTCCAGCCACGCAAACTGGCAGTGCAAGGCACCGAAGAGTTTGAAGGAAAGTCACTGCATTACGGCGTGAAAGATCTGACGATGTTCAGCGGCAAGAAAGTTGTCGTTCTCGGTGGAGGAGATTCTGCAGTGGACTGGGCAATGATGCTGGAAAATGTAGCGGATCATGTAACATTGAGCCACCGCCGTGAAAAAATGACGGCACACGAAGCCAATGTTGATACGATGGTCGCTTCGACTGTTGACGTCATGAAACCATATGGCGTCCAGGAATTGGTTGGAGAAAACGGCCAGATTCGGGAATTGGTGCTGATTGATAAGGAAGGCAACGAAGAAAGACTGGAAGCCGACCATGTTGTCGTCAATTACGGAAATATTACATCTCTTGGACCATTGAAAGAGTGGGGGCTTGAGATGGAGAAAAACTCTGTTGTCGTCAATTCGAAAATGGAAACAAGCATCGAAGGCATTTATGCCGCAGGTGATGTTGCCACATACGAAGGAAAAGTGAAATTGATCGCTGTTGGCTTCGGTGAAGCGCCGACTGCCATCAATAACGCAAAAGCCTATCTCGATCCCAAATCCAAAATTCAACCGCTTCACAGCACAAGCGTATTCAAATAATAAAAAGCATTTCCGCGAGCCACGCGGAAATGCTTTTTTTTATTGTCTACATTCCTTTATTCTTCTGGGCTGAGACAAATCCAAAAGACGAGGACATATCGACAATTTTTACGGTTTTTAATCTTGAAGTCATAATAAATAGTTATATTACAATCTGTAATAAAATGCACTTTCACGTAACGTAATTGTTAAATTACAACCGTCGTTTTGTCATTGTCCTGAAATGTTGGGATGTTATAGTGTGTCTTGTGTTAGTGAAAAGGAGGAATTTCATTTATGAAAAAGCAAATCGTTACACTAACGGCAATCGCAGCTCTTAGTGTAGGCGCGGCAACAACTGCAAGCGCTGATTCATCGTATACAGTCAAATCAGGTGATACTTTGTGGGGGATCTCACAAGAGAAAAATGTATCAGTAAGTGATTTGAAAGGTTGGAATGACCTTTCATCAGATCTTATCTTCCCAAAACAGGAACTTAGTGTAGGGGAAGCAAAACAAGAAGCAGCAGCAGAGAAATCGACATATACAGTTAAAAGCGGAGACACTCTATACCGCATCGCAACAAACAGCAAGATCTCATTAGATCAGCTAATGAGCTGGAACGGTATCACAGGCCACATGATTTATCCTGGTGACAAATTGGTAGTCAGCGGTGGAAAAGCAATTTCAACACCAAAAGCACCAGCTACAACACCAACATCAGCACCGGCTCAGTCAACAGCACCGGCACAATCTTCTGCACCGGCTCCATCATCACAATCCGGTAAAGAAATGACAGTATCGGCAACTGCTTACACAGCATATTGCACTGGTTGTTCAGGTATTACTAGAACAGGAATCGACTTGCGTTCGAACCCGAACCAAAAAGTTATTGCTGTAGACCCTACAGTAATCCCACTTGGCTCTAAAGTATGGGTTGAAGGTTACGGAGAAGCAATCGCTGGAGACACTGGCGGCGCTATCAAAGGCAACAAAATTGATGTATTCATTCCATCAAGAGATGCAGCTCTACAATGGGGCCGCAAAAACGTAACAATCAAAATTCTTGAATAGAATAAACTAGCTACAAAGCCGAGGTGACCATTCCCTCGGCCTTTTTTTATGGAGAAAATTATAGATGAATAATTTATATGAGTTTAATTTGTTGGAACATTCCGAAAATAAGTGGAAATCATCTGCAGACTTCTATACACTGAAAGAGAACGATGATGCACAGCAATGGAATCCGTTAAATGAGAAAAAATATGGACCATAGGAGGATGCAGCATGCCGATGAACATACAAGTGATTGAAGACTTGAGCAAAATTGATGTTTCAAAATTGGTGGAAGAAAGCGAAGCGGAAGGCTACCGGTTTCTGAGACGGCTGGTCAACCAGTACGAAGATGGCACTAATACATTCAATAAAGCAGGAGAAGTGCTATATGGTGTGTGGGATCATACCGGCGAATTGGTGGCAATCGGCGGGTTGAACAGGGATCCTTACTCTGACAAAAGCGGTGTTGGGAGGCTGCGGAGATTTTACATTTCTGAACACGCGCGCCGGCAGGGAGTCGGCACGAAATTATTGAAAGAGATTGTCGACTTCGGCAAGGGGCATTTCAATGAACTTGTTGTGCGGACCGATTCATCTGCAGCCGATGCCTTTTACCGGGCAAATGGTTTTTCCGGTGATCTGGGAATGCCGGAAGCAACGCATCATATTTTGCTCAACAGTGAGTATTCCAAAGAAGCAAAATAATATCCGGCCGCCGAGAAATTTTCGGCGGTTTTTTCAATGTAAAAAAATTTGGGAGGCAATCCCCAAAAGGCGGAAATATATGGTATCTTGAAAAAAAGAGCAGCGCTTGAATTTATGACAGGGGAAACGAATCGGTAATGGACATTGAATTACTTTTACCGCAAAGAAAATTGAGTTGGGAGCGATTTGATGGAAATGGCGAATTGGAAAGGTGCAGCTGGTGTCTGCTTCAATGACAGGAACGAAGTTTTGATGGTATTGCAGGGACCGCCGGAAGAAGAAAAGAAATGGGGATTGCCGGCTGGGCCTCCGGAAGAGGATGAAACGCTTGAGGAAAGCTGCATCCGTGAATTTTCAGAAGTGACAGGTCTCGAGGTGCGTGTTGTCAAAAATGCAGGTGTGAAAAAAGACAGCTTTGATAATGCGGACGTATCCGTGGAATTGCAGTATTTCCTGGTGGAAGTTGTTGGGGGACAGCTTACCGTATGGGAAGGGGATCCATGGATCCGGGAAATTGCCTGGCAACCGCTGGACAAACTGGATTCGTTGGATCTGGCTGATCCGAAAGATGCGGAAATGATCAGGTCACTGCTGGAAAATTAGAGATGAAACATGGGGGATGGGAAGTGTGGAGATGTTTGGGAGAGTGCTGCTGAATATTTTTTATTTTCTGCTGTATTTTGCTTTTATAGGAGTTCCGGTACTGCTGGTCGTAGTGTTGAATGGTTATTTTCATCTGATCGGACTGGTAATCGCTGGAGTAGCATCACTGTGGCTGCTGTATCTGTTTGTGGATATTGACTTATATAAAAAGCCGAAGGGAAAGGTGATTGCTGCCGGGATCATTGCGCTGTGTTTATTGATCGGAGCTTCATTTTCCATTCCGCATTATTACAAGCAAAGTTTTGCGCAGCTCGATGGGGAAGTGGATCTGAATGAATACGAACCTTTTACGATGAGCAATAAAATAACCCGGCTGGATGCGCCGGCGAGTTTTAAAATAGAAGGAGATTTGCCGACGCTGGACGGAGCGACGGCACTTTATCCGCTGTATGCCGCTTTTGCCGAAGCGGTTTATCCGAAAGGCCATTATGCTTCTTATGACATAGATTTAAGTGAAGTCGTTTCGACTACGACACGCGAGGCGTATGACAACCTCTTGTCAGGCAAAGCCGACATTATTTTTGTAGCCGGTCCATCCAGCGGACACTTAAAAACAGCTGAGGCAAAAGGGATCGAATTCGAAATGACACCAATCGGCCGGGAAGCTTTTGTGTTTTTCGTCAACTCGCGCAATCCGGTGGATGGCTTGGATAGTGAACAAATTAAAGACATCTATTCAGGGGGAATTACAAATTGGAAGAATGTTGGCGGCGACAACAACAAAATTCGTGCATTTCAGCGTCCGGTTGACAGCGGAAGCCAGACAACGTTCATCAAGTTCATGGGAGACACGCCGATTGAGGAGCCGGAAACGGAAGAAATGATCTCCGGGATGGGCGGCATCATCAGTGAAGTGGCCAGTTACAGAAACTATAAAAATGCCATAGGCTACACATTCCGCTTCTTCTCAACAGCAATGATCCAAAATGATGAGATCAAATTATTGGCTATTGACGGGGTGGAGCCGAGCATCGATACAATACGGTCAGGCGATTATCCTTTGGCTGCGGAATTCTATGCCGTAACGGCAGGGTCCGATAACCCGAATGTCCAGCCATTCATCGACTGGATCCTGTCGGAAGAAGGGCAGGAACTGGTCGAACGCACTGGCTTTGTTTCCGTGGAGTAAAGGGTTAAAGATTGAAGAAGCGGGTATTTTAAAGAATAACAAATTCGGTGAGGAGGGGTAAGTATGAAAAAGGATAAAGAACATCACGAAGGTGAAGAATTGATTCCCGAAGTCGAGCCCCGACGCAATGCACCAAATGACAAAGAAATGGACCCGATGCCGAATCGTGATTTGGAGTATGAAGAAAACTCCAACGAAAAATACAGGGACCAAAATTAATAGCTGAGAGGAAGCAAGTCTTTGCGGACTTGCTTTTTTTAGATTGTTATCTGGAGGATTCACTGGAGGAGGATGGCCATGCCGAAATATACTTTCCAGCAAACAGTGTGGCATGAAGAGGAAACGGAAGTAGAAACTGAATTTATTGATATGCTGCCAGAAAGTATCCGCAGGCATTCCTGGCGTGATGAATCCAAGGATATGACCGTCAATATACTGCACGCCGATACGTCGACTCCTGGCAAAGAATCGATTTGGGGATCGTTAATATACAGACAGAGCCCGGAGCACAAGGGCGATTTGCGCACACTTCACTTTTTCCTGTCGAACGACATTCTTCTGACGAATAAGCTGGATTATGAAGAAGATGAAGACATGGATAAGAAAAAGATTCTGCAGCATATGGAATCCGCGGAGAATCCGGTTGAATTGCTGATGATTCTCCTGGGGGCGATGGTCGGCTCGTTATTGCATAAAATTGACGGTTTTGAGGAGAGGCTGCGCAACCTGTTATGGAAAATCAGAGTGGAGAATAACAAGGAAACGTTAGCCGAAATCGAAAGCATTCGACACGAAATATTATTGTGGAAAAACGTTATTTTGGGGTTTATTGAAATGAAAATGGTCTTGCCCGAAACGTTCGGCAAACAAATCACCGATGGACCTGAGTATTACCGGACTTCTGCAAGGATTGACCGGATCCGGATGCTGATCAATGCCTATGAAGACGAAGTGAATAATATGGTAGACATGGAAAATGTAGTTGCCAATTACCGGGGCAATGAAATCATGAAAACCCTGACGGTACTGACAACATTATTCACACCGGTCATGGCTTTCGGCGCGTTATGGGGCATGAATTTCCGGCATATGCCGGAATTGACGTGGACATTCGGTTATTTGGTTTCCCTCATTATTATTATAGTCTCCACGGCCATCTTATATTATTACCTGAAAAGCAAAGGCTGGACTGGCGACATCCTCCAATCAATAAAAAAAGACAGTACAGGGAGCGGCAATCGGCGGAAATAACTTTCGCTGAAGATATTTTGCTGCGCTCGTTAGTGTGTCATAATGGAGCAAGTTCTATAATTTGATGTTGAAGGAGTACAAGGGAATATGGCAGCAATTGGTTCGATACCAACTACGATATCATTACTCAACGCGCTTGATCATATAGGGGAAACCATCATGATCGCTGATACGTCTTATAACATTACCTGGATGAACTCCGAAGCTTGCCGTCTGCTGACGGAAGTTGCGCCTTTATATGGAATAGATGATTGTGAAGAACTCATCGGAAAAAACATGGATCTGTTTCATAAGGTCCCGGAACACCAGAGAGCGATGATGGATGAACTAAGGGATGTTCACCGGGCCCGGATCAATATCCAAGGTGAATTTGTTACGGATATTGTGATCACGCCGATCATAAATGCTGAAAAAGGGATTGACGGTTATATCATCATGCTGATGGATGTCACTACCCAGGCCGAAGAACAGGAACGTGTCGAAAAACTGATTAAGGAATTATCGATTCCGATGCTGCATATCTGGGAGAAAACGATTGCACTTCCCTTGATCGGAGAGTTTGATAAAATCCGTTCTGATCAGCTCGTCGCAACGGTGTTGACTGAATGTGCCAATAAAAATGTTGAGTATGTATTGGTTGATTTAAGCGGCATTACAGAATTCGAAAATCAGATACGCTATCAGATTCAAATGATGACAGACAGCTTAAGCCTGATCGGCACTTCCTGCATTCTGGTGGGCATCAGTCCGAAGCTGGCAATGTCGATCGTCCAGCTTGAAGGCAGTATCCCGACTTTCAGTTCAGCCTATTCAGGCCTGCAATATATTATGGAAAAACAGAAGGAATGATCTTGCCGTTTGCGCATTTTTGCGCAAACGGTTTTTTTATGGGGACATTTTGAAGGAGAAGAGGTCTTAAATATAGGCAAAACAAAAGCGGCCATCTAATAAAGAGATGGGCCGCTTTATTTCGTTTCAACGGGCGCTTCGATCCAATCCTGGGACCAGCTTTGGATTTCATCCATAACCGGTTTCAGTGACCGGCCTTTTTCAGTCAGTTCGTATTCAATGCGGACAGGAGTTTCCGGGTAGACAGTACGTGAGACGAGACCTTGGGCTTCGAGGTTTTTCAGACGCTCCGACAGAAGACGTCCACTGATACCGATTACTTCGGTCAATTTGCTGAAGCGTTGCGGACCAGACAGAAGCTGATAGATGATTAATCCTGTCCAGCGCTGGCTCAGTATGGAAATGGCGGTTTCAAAACGCGGGCAGATAACGGATGTATCCATGAATGCTCACTCCTTTACCAATATGATAGCACAGCTTCCTTCTATTATAAAAGAATTAAGTTACTTGACACCTTATAGTAACTAAACTATAATTTGTTACATAAAGTAACTAACTTAATGAAATGAGGACTGTTTTATGAACTTCCATCAAAAGCCTATTACCTATACCGATGAAGTCGGATTGAAAGTGTTGAACTTGGGGGGAATGAAGAAATTCTATCAGGAAACGCTTGGATTTCAGGTGATTTCTGAATCAGCAAACGAAGTTCGCTTGGGCACAGATGGCAAAAGCCTGATCAGACTTACGGCCACTGAAGGATTGAAACCGAAAAGTGGCCGATACGCGGGATTATATCATTTGGCGATCCTATTGCCGAACCGCAAAGAATTGGGGAAAATTTTACTGCACCTCCACCAGCAGGGCATCCGGGTCGGTTCGTCGGATCACTTGGTCAGCGAAGCGCTCTATTTATCCGACCCTGAAGGCAACGGCATCGAAATTTATCGTGACCGTGACCCGCAAGAATGGAGCTGGAGCAATGGCGAAGTGGCGATGGCCGTTGATCCGATCGATGCAGAAGGCATATTGAGAGAAGCCGGTCTGGCAAATGAGAACTGGAGCGGCATGCCAGCGGGCACCGTAATGGGCCATGTCCATCTCCACGTTTCGAATTTGGCGGAGGCGCAAAACTTCTATACAGAAGGACTCGGTTTTGAAGTTGTGACTTCAATGGGCGGCCAGGCATTATTTCTCGCCGACCAGAAATACCATCATCACATCGGGTTGAATATCTGGAACGGCATCGGCATTCCGGCTCTTCCGGAAAATGAGGCTGGTCTCGATTTCTACACATTGGTTTTCGAAAATGAAGCAAAACGCGGCGAGGTTACTGAGCGCCTTCGTACACTCGGCGCACAGGTGACAGAGGGCGACAGCCACTGGGAAACGCGTGATCCATCCGGCATTACAATCCGCTTAGCAGTTTAATCAAGATAGATAAAACCCGGCTCATTCCAAAATGAGCCGGGTTTTTTATTCGTTAAAGGAAGGCTGTGGGCAGCTATTTCCAATTTCAATTTGATAGACATTGCCGCCGTTTTCTGCGGAGAATTTGACAGTCATCTGGCTGTCTCCCTGAGCAGAATGATTGGCGCGCATTTCCTGATAAGCCAGTTGGCGTTCCTGGCTTTTTAAATCTTCAAGTGGATTTCCGTAAAAGGATAACAGGATTGCTCCACATGCAATGGTTATTAAAGTGATGCCCAAAAATGAAAGGAATCCCTTCATGTGAAACCCCGCTTTCTAGAATTTGCTTACTATATGAAACGCAAAAGCGCCAGAAAGGTTCCCTGTTGATGTGTGATGCGGTCTGGGGGATACTGGAGATAAAGGAAATAATCGAGGGGAGGACGTCAGATTGCTTTCATTGCAAACAGAAGTTTGTCATTTATTCGAAATCGAATTTCCAATTATTCAAGCGGGAATGGCCGGGGGACCGGCAACTGCGGAATTGGCTGCAGCAGTCAGCAACGCGGGAGGACTGGGAACTTTAGGAGCGGCTTATCTGGAACCCGAAGCATTGCGGGAGGCCATTGCTGAAGTGAAAGCAGCTAGCCGAAAGCCATTCGCGGTCAATATTTTCACATCGAATGATAAAGGCGATCTTTCCCGTCTTGAAGAAGTACAGCGCGCATTGGCCCCTTTGCGGAAAGAACTGGCTATCGAGAAACCTGTGATTACCAGTTCAGCGGATTGGAGCCGGCAGCAATTTGAAATTTGCCTGGAAATGGGCGTTCCAGTCATCAGCACGGCTTTTGGATTATTGGATGACGAACAGCTGCAAGCTGCGAAGTCAGCAAGAATAAAAACGATCGCCATGGCGACCACGGTTGAAGAAGCGAAGATGGCTGAGCGCTCAGGTGTGGATGCTGTTGTTGCGCAAGGAAGCGAAGCGGGGGGCCACCGGGGAACTTTTTCCCTCGAACATCATCCGAATGGTGCCCAGATCGGAACAATGTCCCTCGTTCCGCAAATTGTGGATGCCGTCAAAATCCCAGTGATTGCAGCGGGAGGCATTGCGGATGGCCGCGGACTTGTGGCGGCTCTCGCGCTCGGGGCCGGTGCTGTTCAGATCGGCACGCGTTTTTTGCTTGCTGAAGAAGCGGGAACGCATCCCGCGTATCAGCAAAAGATTGTGGATTCGACGGAAGAACAGACAACCGTCACCACAAGCTTTTCCGGTCGTCCGGCACGTGCCATCAAAAATCGCTTTATAAAAGAATTTGAAGATGCGGGAACCAAAGCTTTGCCGTTTCCGTCTCATAATACAGTAACAAGGGATATTCGAAACGCAGCTGCCAAGCGGAACGATAGCGAATTTATGTCCTTGTGGGCAGGGCAGACGCTGCGGCTGATGAATAAAAAAATGGCGGCAGCCCAAATGATTCGGGAAATCATGGCCGATGCCAAGAGAATTCTAGGGGAATAGCGCTTTGGAATCAGTAGATTTCTGCGGGAAATATACCCGCGGCATGCTATAATTGGAACTGTGATTTTTTTAAAAAGAGGAGATTGGCAAAATGGAATGGAAAAATATATACCGCGGCATTTTGATGGGCATCAGCGATTTGATACCCGGCGTCAGCGGAGGCACCATCGCTTTTATCTTAGGGATTTATGATCGCTTGCTGGAAGCAATCAGCGGATTTTTCAGCCGGGAATGGAAACAGCATCTGGGCTTCCTGATTCCTCTGGTGATGGGGATCGGCGTTACATTGCTTCTGTTCAGCCGCGTCATTGAATTTTTGCTCCATAATCATTATGAAGCGACTCAGTTCTTTTTCATGGGACTGATTTTAGGGGTAATTCCGTATATTATGAAACAGGCTGAAGTGAAACAGAATTTCACCAAACGCCATTTCGCCATTCTGGTCCTGATCGGAATTGCGTTGGCTTCAACCGCGTTTATTGGCACAAATGATAATATTGCACCGATTGAAGAATTGAGTGTTCCGGTATTCTTCGTCCTCTTTTTCTCCGGCTGGCTTGCTTCTATGGCAATGCTGCTTCCGGGAATCAGCGGCTCGTTCATTCTTTTACTGCTGGGCGTTTATACAACGGCGATCAATGCTTTGTCGACTTTGAATATTCCCATTGTCCTGGCGATCGGTACCGGCGTCATGGTCGGGTTTATCGTCAGCAGCAAAGCGATCCGCTATTTGCTCGAACATTTCACTTATGTGACGTATGCGGCAATCATCGGATTGATCCTGGGTTCACTGTTTGTCGTATTCCCAGGTTTTGCATCCGATACAATGACCCTGGTGGTAAGCCTGATTACATTCACAGCTGGACTGGTGTTTACGCTATTGTTCAGCTCACCCAAGAAAACCGTCATAACGGATTGAGCAGCACAAGAGACAGCCTCTCGCTAAGAGGCTGTCTCTTTTTTTTGAAACCTTCAGAGCTCGAGACCGTATAACTTTATATAAGAAAAATTTAAAAGAAGACGAGAGGTTTTACTATGAGCAGTATTTTATTGTTTAGCGCAGTGTGTGCCGTGGTTACGGCATTAATCATTACCCCTTTTACAGCAGGGAAATCGAGTGGAGATGATGAAGGAAAAGGAAGGTTTTCCGCTCTGGCGGTTATCTTTGCCATTGTCTTTGTCCTGGCATTCATTGTTATTGGGATATATTATTATGTTTTTAATGTGGATCGCAATATTTCGTCGCTGTGGCCAATTGCGTTAGTGGCGGCTGTTCTCGGAACTTTGGTTTCCGAAGGGATGGAGCAGAAAGCGAAAGCCGTGGTGCTTGTGGTGGCAGTGGCTGCGTCAGCTTACATGCTGGCAGCACCTTTGTTCAATGCAACGGAAAAATTCGAATCAGTGGAAATGAACGAGGAAGTCGAGCTCGAAGCTTTTGATGAAACACAAACGCCGGCAAGTGTGCCGCCGCAATTTGCGCGCAATAAAATGAAAAAAGCATTTGGGCAGGTGCCGGACACAAGTTATTATGAACTCGGCAACCTTCAGATCCAAAAAGTGAACGACGACTATGTCTATATCGCACCGGTGGAATTTTCCGGCTTCTTTAAATGGTGGAACGCCGATTCCACACCAGGCTATTTTACAATGAGCGCCACCGACGCGTCAGCCAATCCGAAGTTTATCAACGCAGAAATGGTGTACACCCCATCTTCTTATTTCGGCAAAAACATCGAACGCCAAATGCGCAGCGAAAATCCGCAGGCTGTCTTTTACGGCGCACCACAGCTTGAAGTCGATGAAGAAGGAAAACCATATTACATCCGCTCATACGGAGATTTCATTTCGGCGAGAAATGGTTTTGATGTTACAGGCATTGCAGTGGTCGACCCGGTGACGGGAGAAAGCGTGAATTATACGCTTAAAGAAGTGCCTGCCTTTATCGACGGCGCGGTTTCCCCGGAATCCGTCAGTCTTGAGAACAGTTATTTCGGAAATTTTGCAAATGGTTTCCTGAACAGCAAGTTCAGCAAGAAAGATGTGAAACTTCCTTCAGATGAGGGAACGGAAGCGAATGTAAGCCCGATTTTTGATGCGCAGGGGGAAATGTTTTATTTCACAGATTTCACGAGTCCAAAAGAAGGCGTCGACTCCATGCTCGGCTATTCGCTGACCCATGCACGTACGGGCTCTTCAACATTCTTTACGGGGAGTTTGGACGATTCCTATATGGACTCACAGGGGAATTTGCAGATTATCGAAAAGCAATTTATTGAAAAACAATGGTCCGGCGAAATGCCGGTGTTGTATAACTTTTACGGAGAAGCAAGCTGGCTGACACCTGTTCTGGATTCCAACGGGTTCCTGCAGAATTACTTTATCGTATCGGCAGCCAATCCCGAAATCTCGGTCTTTGCGGAAACGCCGAATGAGGCATTGCGATTGTATCAGACCGCGCTGCAAAGAGGCGGCAGTATCGTTGATGGCAACTCGGAAGCGCCAGAGGCTGAAACTTCAGGTGTCGTCGAGCGCGTGTTCAAAGAAAAAACCGGGGATTATACAATTGTGTCTTTCCTGCTCGAAGATGGAACCAATTACATTGTGTCATCTGAAAGCAATCCGCTGTCCATCTATTTGGAAGTGGGAGATACAGTGAATGTTCGTTATGCAGACAGTGGCGAGTTATTCTTGCCGGTGAAAGAATTAGGAATTGAAGCAATAGAATAGGGAGAACCCTTTGCCTTTTCACGGGCAGAGGGTTTTTTCAGTCACAGAAGACCAACGATATTTATGTCCTGTTATTTGGAAATAAAAGAGGGAAAAACTATCGTTTTAACAGTGACAATCAAAATTGTCATTATTCCAGGTTCATTTTACTTTATAGAAGGGAATCCAAAGATTAAACTGAATTGAAGAGGTGATGGACCGTGCGGAAAATATTCATGTTGCTATTAATTTTGTTGCTGGTGTATTTCGCACGGCCGCTTTGGGAAGAACCGGTCGGTGAATATGTGGATTTGAGTTTTCTGGATAGTTTGGACAATACCATTGAAAATCTGGCTGAAGATTCAGATGTGACGATGGCGCTGGACGGTGCGAAGGAATTTACGTCCCGCCTCGCGAACCAGCTGCAGGCGCTCGTTTTGACGAATACCGCGGAAATGCCGGAAGCGGTTGAAAAACCGGAACTGTCAGAGACAGATTCATTGTTCGCCATCCATAACGTCACACTTGGCATGTCCAAGGAAGAGGCACAGGCAAAAGTCGGATTGCCGCTGCGCTTGATGAAAAACGAATACGGCAGCGACTGGCATAGTTATCACACAAATTTCCAGAATTACGTTTTGCTTTCCTATAACCAGGATGGCAACGTCAACGGCATGTTTACCAATCAGGATATCATCTCATCTACGGATGGCATCACGATGCAGTCAACTAAAGAAGATGTGCGTAACCAATTGGGGACGCCGCTGAAAAGTCTGCAAAAAGGGAATGTCCAATACATTCTTGATACCAGAGAGGAATATGATCTCTTTAAAATCGACCATCTGTATGTGACGGTTTTTTATGATATACACGAAGAAAATACAGTGACGGCACTTCAGGTCATCCATGAAGATCTTGAGAAGGACCGCCAGAAAATTTACGCTGAGGCGAACGATGAAGTTCGTGAAGGGTATGAATACCTGTTGTTCGAGTTGACCAACTCTGCGCGGATCCAGCGGGAATTGCCGTTGCTGAAATGGGATCAGGAGACGATGCTGACAGCCCGCAAACATAGTGAAGACATGGCGGAAAATGAATATTTCAGCCATACCAATAAAGACGGCGAGTCGCCGTTTGACCGCATGTCAGATGATGGCATCGACTTTTTCGTTGCCGGTGAAAATTTGGCTTACGGCCAGTACAGCAGCATTTTTGCCCATGAGGGTCTGATGAATTCAATGGGCCACAGGGAAAATATTGTGAAGCCTGATTTCGGTTATCTGGGAGTCGGTGCAGCATTCAATGACGAAAACCAGCCGTTTTACACGGCTAACTTCTTTAATAGATGACTTTTTAAAAGCCCGGAAAATTCCGGGCTTTTTTTCTTTGCAGTAAAATGCAGGAACAAATGAAACCGTTCGATAGTTTCTTCGTATGATAGGAGTACCGAAATACATAAAAAAGCTGACCCCTGTAAAAGGATCAGCAATGGCAATGAATTTTATTAGCTAAGTAAGAACCATGCAAGAACAACGAGCGGTCCGACAACGAAGCAATAAATCGCGAAATATTTCAGTTGTCCTTTGGCCATGATATTCATGAACCATTTAAGAGAGAAATAAGAAGCGACCAGCGAGCCGGCAAATGCCATGATATAAGGTACGGCCAACGTAGCGAGATTGTCATCGTTCAAAATGTCGGAAATGCTGAGAACCGCACCACCAAGACTGATCGGGATGAACAGCAGGAAAGAAAAGCGCAACGCCGTTTCCTGGTTAATGCCCCGTGCCATCGCAGCGACGATGGTCGCTCCGCTACGACTGATGCCGGGGATTAACGCGACAGATTGGGATAAGCCGATAATAATGGCATCTTTCATCGTCATTCCGCCGTCTTTCCGTTTTCCGTGGATATCACGGATCAGCCAGAGTGCAACACCGGTGATAACGAGCGTGATTCCGACCGTCACGACCGTGGACAGGTAATCGTCAATCGTGTCCTGGAAAAGCACACCGATAATGGCTGCAGGAATGGTTGCAACCACCAAATAGACGATGAACATGAAGTCGCGGGTGGTTTCTTCGTCTTTGACTTTGAAGAACCGCAGTCCGTTAATGACCAAACGCTGAATATCTTTTCGATAAATGATAAGAACGGCAATCAGTGAAGCTGTATTGACAAGCAGCGCAAACGTGGAGACGCTGCCTTCGATTTCGACATCAAGAAAATATTGGGCAATTAACAGATGTCCGCTTGAGGAAATCGGAATCGGTTCTGTCAGCCCTTGAAATAAACCGAGCAGCAAAAATTTTATGGTAAGCCATAATTGTTCCATTGAAATAACTCCTTCTACGTGTTTATGTACAGCCATGTTTAGAGACGCAACAGAGCCAATAAAGTTCGCTTTCACAAAGAATAATAATAACATAATTTAATGGTAAACTGGGTATACCGGTAAAATAAAAGGAGTGAAACTTTTGACAAACAAACTTTGGTTCCAGGTAGGAGTCGGAATTATCCTGACATTGGTCATTATTCGTTTATTTATTGAAGTACAAGGGATTTTCGACCCGTTGTTCATCATTGCAGGCACAATCTTTGTACCATTGCTCCTTGGGGGAGTGCTGTTTTATCTGACGCGGCCAATTCTTTATCTGCTTGAAAAACGAGGCCTTCCCAAATGGGCTTCGATTCTCAGCATCATCTTAATGATTGTTCTGGTCTTCTGGATTCTTTATGCAATGATCGGGCCGGTGATTACGGGTGAAGTCAATTCACTGGTGGACAATGCACCGGGAATTGTTGAAGATGTAGAAGAATATGCCCAATATGTGTTGGATCAGCGGAGCAGATTGCCCGACAGTGTCCAGGAACAGATCAATGGCATGACTAGCAGCATCGGTGATTGGGCGAGCAACATCGGCTCAGTGTTGATGTCGTTCATTACCGGATTGATTTCGGGAATTGTATCATTGATTCTTGTACCGTTCTTCCTCATTTACTTGTTGATTGACCATAGAAAATTTGTGCCTTTTGTCTCCGGTTTCTTCTCGGGAGAGCGCAAATCATGGATCATCAAAACGATGCAGGACGTCGACAAAACATTGCGCGCTTATATTCAGGGGCAATTATTCGTCAGCTTCCTGGTTGGGCTCATGCTGCTGGTCGGCTATCTGATTATAGGCCTTGAATATGCCATCCTATTGGCGCTGATTGGTATGGTGACGAATGTTATTCCATTCCTCGGTCCATATATCGCCGTTATTCCGGCATTCATCATCGCGTTGGTGACGGATCCGGTAAGCGCAATCTGGGTATTGGTCATAATGCTCGTTGCCCAGCAGATCGAAGGAAACCTGATTACACCGAACGTCATGGGCAATGCGCTCGACGTGCACCCGCTGACAGTCATCACATTAATCCTGGCAGCCGGAAATATCGCCGGCTTATGGGGAATCATTCTGGCGATCCCGGTTTATGCCGTGCTGAAATCTATTGCGAAAAACATTTATGCAAGGCGCCAGGAAATAGGAAAGACAGCTACAAGAGACGTTTAACCGAACCCCTCATGAATGAAATATTCATGGGGGTTTTGTTTATATAGGTTGAATTAAGAATTCTATAAATATGCCGCTTCGGTGCTTCATTGGCATTCGCCTGCTCCAGGAGCGCACCTGTGCTGAGAAGAATTTCTAGAGATATGAAGCAAAACAGCGAAGACGCCATGGGGAGCAACGCTTTTTCATGTCTCGAAGCTAGCGAAGCGATGCAGAGACAGAAACGGAGTTGGCTTTCCAACTCCGTTTCGACGAAGTGCAAGATCCAATCGGTTGGTACACTAACTTAGCTAAATATAAAAACCGTGCTCCTGCATCGCTGCGCTGCTTCGTCGCAAAGACTTAGCCTCGCAAGCGTCGGCTAATGTCTTCGAAGCTGTTTTGCGGAATATCGGCTACTATAAGTTTGTTAGTTCAAAATATATAGGATTAAATCCTTGACGAAAAATAGTCTACCCCCTAAACTGTTTAATAGTTGAGGGGGTAGACTATTTTGGATCAACGTATAAAAGAAGCAGTGGATCTTTTCACTGATGTGATGATTTACGGTACAGAAAAAGTCATTAAATCGGTCGATCATCCGCTGTGGAAGGAATATTCACCGGAACAGATGCAGATGCTGAAGCTGATCAGCAAAGAAGGGCGAATCACTTCCAGTCGCTTAGCAGTTCTTCAATCTGTACATAAATCAGCCATATCAAGCCGCATAAAAAAGCTGCTGCAAAAAGAACTGATCCAGATAGCCGAAACAGATGATAAACGGACCAAGGTGCTGGAGATTACGGCTGCCGGCAGAGAAGTGCTGCAGCAATCCGACAAAGCGCTGGCAGATTACTTAGAAAAGCTGCTGTCCGAACAGATTGAGGACCAGGAGATTGAACAGTTCCTCATCATTTTCCGCAAACTGAAAGAGATTTTAAAAATGGATGGAGTGTAAATCGTGAAGACAGTATTAAAATTCAAATGGCCGATTGTAATCGGCTTAATCATATTAACAGCAGTTCTTTTCCTGTTGGCACCGAACTTGACCGAACAGGCAGAAGAAGCGGGGTCATTCCAGCTTTCCGATGAAGCTTCATCGCAGCTGGCGAACTCCATTTTGGAAGATGCGGATGCCGCGGGGCAAACAATTTCCCTGGTCTTTGAATTGGAGCAGGAACTTGACGGAAGCATGCGTGACAGTCTGGCACAATTGACGACAGATCTGGAAGGGATCGGCAGTCCGGTAGCGTCAGTGACCAATCCGGTGGAAAATGAAGAGCTCGAGGAACAATTGGTTTCCGAAGACGGGCAGACCGTTTTAATGCCGATCACCGTTGAAGGAACAGATGAAGAAATCAATGAAGCGGCTGACACTATTCGAGAAACTGCTGCCATCGACGGGGCAATAACGTATCTTACCGGCCAGGCAATCATCAATCATGATGTGAACTTGAGTGCCCAGGAAGGTCTGAAAAAGACGGAAATCATCACCGTCATCCTGATTTTCGGTCTGTTGCTGGCGGTATTCCGTTCAATCGTAACACCGCTTGTGCCGCTGATTGCGGTGGGGATTTCCTATTTGCTGAGCCAATCGATCGTTGCATTTTTCATCGACTGGTTCGGATTCCCGGTTTCAA
This sequence comes from Planococcus daihaiensis, assembly GCF_049262615.1. Lineage (GTDB taxonomy): Bacteria > Bacillota > Bacilli > Bacillales_A > Planococcaceae > Planococcus. Next base: position 1,982,757 of record NZ_CP175504.1, read on the forward strand.
ACTATACACAGATTTTCCTGGTGGCGATTCTTTTCGGGATTGGGACAGATTATGCGATATTGCTGCTGAGCCGCTATAAAGAGGAACTGGCTTCCGGCCGCGCAGTGGAAGAAGCGATTCTGAACACTTACAGAACTGCTGGGAAAACCTTGTTTATCAGTGGGTTGTCTGGATTTATCGCGTTCCTGGCAATCGGTTTTGCGGATTTCCCTATTTTCAAATCAGCCGTAGCCGTGGCCGTTGGGATTTTCGTATTGCTCATTGTGCTGTTCACGATCGTGCCGTTCTTCATGGCGGTGCTGAAAGAGAAATTATTCTGGCCGAGCAAAAAATCCGCTTCGCATTCAGACAGCAGGATCTGGATCTGGATCAGCAAATTATCGGTCAACCGTCCGTTGCTGTCGATGGTTTTGGTAGCGCTGATCACGGTACCGCTCGTGTTCTCGTATGATAACGATCTCTCATTCAACACGGTCGACGAAATCGGTTCGGAATATGAATCGGTAAAAGGATTGGAGGCAATTGAAGCGGCATTCGGAAAAGGAAATTCGTTGCCGGTGCAAATTGTCGTGAAATCTGACGAAGAATTAAATGGAGAAGAAATCATTCCGTATTTTGATTCGCTGAGTGAGGATATTCTGAAAGTGGAAGGCGTGGAGACCGTCCGTGCCATCACCCGTCCGACAGGAACACCGATTGAAGATTTCTATGTTGACAGCCAGCTCGGTATGATTGCGGATGGGCTGGATGAAGCGCGTGCGGGACTCGGTGAAGTTGGAACCGGGCTGGATGAAATCGAAGGCAATCTTTCGGCCCTCAGCCAGCAGACTGGCGGTTCTGCGGGAATTGGCGAAGCTGCGGCTGGATTGGCGCAAATAAACGAACAATTGGGTCAGGTAACACAAGGCCTGCAACAAACCGGCAATATCCCGCAGACGGTCGGCGCGCTGGGACAAATCAGCGGCGGATTGTCTGAGATTGAACAAGGACTGGAAGCCGGGGCCGGCGAAAGCTCCGAACTTGGAACCGGCTTAGCGCAATTGGCCGACGGCGTTGGTGCTTCCAATGACGGACTTGTCGAAATAGCGAACGGGCTTGAAGAAGCCGCGTCAACGCTGCAAGCAATCAGTGAAAGTGAAACGGTCCGGGAGACAGGAATCTATCTGCCGGAAAGCGCGCTCGAAGGTGGAGACCTTGCGCCGCTGCTTGATCAATATACTTTTGCAGATGGCACCGGCATGCTGATGGAAGTAGTGCTCGCTGTTGATCCCTATTCTCCTGAAGCGATTGATGTCGTGACAGAGATCAAAGATGCAGTTGCGCAAAGTGTTAACCACACGCCGCTTGAAGGCAGCGAAGTGGCCTTTGGCGGAATCTCCAGCATCAACAGTGACCTCGCGGATATTTCTTCCAGTGATTTCACGCGCACTGTCATAATCATGTTGACCAGTTTGTTCGTTGTGCTGGCATTCCTATTGCGTTCTTTGATCATGCCCCTTTATATGATCGGCTCGCTGTTGCTCACGTATATTGCGTCGATTTCCATTACGGAGTTGATTTTCGTCAATATGCTTGGTTATGACGGCATTACCTGGGCGGTGCCATTCTTCGGTTTCGTGATGCTCGTCGCGCTCGGCGTCGATTATTCGATCTTCCTATTGGACCGTTTTCAGGAAGAGTCCGTCAATGGCATCGATGTGCGACAGGCAATGCGGACTTCGATGGCGAAAATGGGAACCGTCATCATTACAGCGGCCATCATTCTGGCGGGGACGTTCGGTGCGATGCTGCCGTCAGGCGTTCTCAGCCTGATGCAGATCGCTTCGATCGTCATCACAGGCTTGCTGCTGTATGGTCTGATCGTACTGCCGCTGCTGGTGCCGGCCGTCACCGTGTCGTTCGGCAATGGTGCATGGTGGCCGTTTGGCAAACGCAACAGCAAAAATAAATAATGTGATTTTCATAAGCTGCAGGGGCACCGCTTAGTTAACGTGGTGTTCCTGCAGTTTTTTTGTGTTCTTTTCAGATTTTAATGAAATTGGGAATGACATGTTATAATAAATGAAGAATGAAAAAACGAAACGGGGTTTATGTATTATGCTTACTTTTGAGCAAAAACTGGAAATCATTGAATCATTTCCGGAACTGACACGCAAAGAAGTGTCGATGAAGCGTGTTAATTTTCATTACGAAGAAAGCCTTTACGACAAAAAAATAGTGGTCTATCATTTGCATCCGACGGGCAACGGCTTTGTCTATGTCGGCAACTTGCCGCATTACGAAGCGGACAAAAAAGGCTTCGTCAATATCCGCGACTTTTCCGAAAAGGAATTGCGCAGCATACTCGCGGACTCGTTGGATTATCTGTCGCTGGAACCGGAACCGCCATACGATAAAACATGGACCAACCGCGAGAACGAGAAAGTGGACCTGGTGTATGACGAGCCGTTCTGGAATGTCTATGCCGGCAAGAATCTGGAGGAAACCTTCGGAACGTTCAGCGACGCCGAAGATTATTTGATAGACCAAGGTTTCAAAGAACCGAAATAATAATCGAAAGAACTCTTCCTATTTAAGGAAGAGTTTTTATTTTAATGAAGGAAAAAATGCCAATCGCTGATAAAGCCGAAAAAATCGCTGATAAACCACGAAAAATCGCTGATAAACTGAAATTCTGATGTTATTCTTGTCAGAATGAGGAAAAATCACTGAAATTTCGGTATGCTTGAAGCAGGGAGTGATGACATGTTCAAGAAAGTGACTTTATATACAAACAAGCTGAACGAAGTGAAAGGCTTTTACGAATACCAACTGGGTTTCCGCATTATTGAAGAAGATGATTCAAGTTTCATGCTGGCAATCGGGGAGTCTCAACTCATATTCCGCCAGTCCGAGCGGCCGGCGTTTTACCATTTCGCCTTCAATATTCCCGGCAACCAGTTCACCCTTGCCAAAGGTTGGGCAAGTTCGCGCGTCGAGCTGAACCGGCAGGAAGGCATGGATGAAATCTATTATGCGAATTTCGATGCTGATGCCTTTTATTTCCAGGATCCAGCCGGCAATATCGTGGAATTCCTGGGACGCAGGAATATGGATAAAATGGGGGATTTCACTGTCGATTCATTGCTGAACATCAGTGAAGTCAGCATCACCACGCCGCATGTAGCGGAAGTCGGCAAAGGGATTGAAGATATGGAAATTCCAGTCCGTGGCAATAAAGGCATAGAACCCGATTCATTGAACTTCCTGGGACAAGGTGCGGCATTCATCATTCTTGTGGCACCAAAGAGAACGTGGTATTTCTCCAAAAAGAAGAGTGAAGTCCACCCCTTGTCGATCGAACTGACAGACGGACGCCAGATCGACATTGATGAAGAAGGCAACTTTGGTACCGCAGTTCCTGAAAATCCCCTGTCGGACCGATTGGAAGAAATGGAATTCTCCGGCGCGGCTATGCTGAAAACGGATGAAGTTTGGGCGATAGCCAAAGGGATGGCAGATCGCGCCAATGCCCGGCCAAATGCAGTGGATACCCGTTTAGGCATCGCTTCAGGCTGCAAAATCTTTACGGCTGTAGCAGTTGCGCAATTGGTCGAAGAAGGGAAATTGGCATTTGAAGACCTGCTTTCCGAATTGCTGCCCGATGATTTCCCGGAATTCCCTGTCACGATCCATCAGTTATTGACGCACACTTCCGGCATTCCGGATTATTTCGATGAATCGGTCATGGGTGATTTTGAGGAACTCTGGCAGAAACATCCGATGTATCAAATGAAGAGCACGAGAGATTTTCTCCCTCTTTTTCAGGATAAGCCGATGATGTTTGAACCGGGCGAAAAATTCAAGTACAATAATGCCGGGTTTATTGCGCTCGGCCTGGTTGTTGAAAAATTGACCGGCCAAGCGTTTACTGATGCCATCGAAGAGCGGATTTTCCGTCGGGCGGGGATGGATCGATCGAGTTATTTCCAATTGGATCGCCTGCCCGCCGAAACGGCAAACGGCTATATTGAAGAAGGCGACGCATGGCGCACGAACCAATATGCCATTCCGGTAAAAGGCGGCGCGGACGGAGGCGCTTATGTAACGGCAGCGGACATGTCGGTTTTCTGGACGCACCTGATGAACCATAAGCTATTGTCCGAAGATGCGACCCGCAATTTACTGGCGATTCATGCCGCTGATGGCGAAAATTATTACGGCTATGGCGTGTGGATTGAAAAAGCTGGCGACGAGATCCGGAAATACCATGTGATGGGCTACGATCCGGGCGTCAGCTTCCATTCCGGCTTTTATCCGCCAAGCGGCAGCACGCTGACAGTTTTATCAAATGGCAGCACTGGAGCGCTTGAGGTCGTCCAACTGATCGAACAACAAAAACTTACCTGAAAATCGCAAAGGAGCAGAGGATTATGAGCGGTAAAAAACTGGCGTTATCCATCATCTTCGGCACAATCGCCGTAGCTGCATTGATCTTCCTGGTTTTCCAACTTTATTTCATGCTGAATTAAGTACGAAAACTTTTTGGAATCAAACAATGGAAAGAGGGAATCCGCATAATTGCAGATTCCCTCTTTTTTATAATGAATCGAAATAATATTTTTCTGGAAATGTAATATTTTCATCCCTATAAGCCATGGGAAATTAAATTCTGGCATTCTTATTAAAAAAAGAAAACAAAAAAACGGATTCTTCCGAAGAAGAATCCGTTAATAGGTTTATTTGAATTAAGCTTTTTGTACGTTAGTAGCTTGAAGACCGCGTTGGCCTTGCTCGATGTCAAACGTTACTTCTTGACCTTCGTCAAGTGATTTAAAGCCTTCGCTTTGGATTGCAGAGAAATGTACGAATACATCGTCGCCGCCTTCGCGTTCGATGAAGCCAAATCCTTTTTCTGAGTTAAACCATTTTACTTTACCTTGTTCCATGTGTGTTTCCTCCTCGTATGCTTTCGCATACATTGTATTACTATCCTTGCTCAAATCTTGCAGATGAACATCTGACACTTTGTAAAAAGTTATCCGAACAAAAATAATTCTTCCTTAGAATAACACGGCTATTTTCAAAATGCAAGCTTTTAATGAAAATAGACCGTAAAGCTGATATTTCTTTCTTTAATTATATTGGTAGAACGATAGGGAAGTCAGGGATAGCGGGGACGGAACGACAATTACGCCAAGTGATTTCATTTAATCAAAAAATTATCTTAATTGCAGTAAAATTTGAAAAACTACCTTCCATAGCAAAAAATAAATGGTATCATGAAGGTACAAATCCGAAAGCTTGGGGGAGGTTGAGATGAAAGTTTTATATGAAGGTACGATAACCAATCAGGTGCTTCGGAAAAAACTGCCCCTGCGTATGAAACGGCTTTATCTCGAAGATCTGCCGGCGATCGAAGAAGTCCAGGAAGCGGTAATCGCAGCGATGCCGGAAAAAACAACATTGCAGCCCTTATCGACTGAAGAGTTTCTGTTCATCCTTAATGAGCGTGGCCTGATGGTCGGAGCTTACGCAGAGGAAGAATTGATCGGCTTTCGTGCCTTGCTGATTCCCGAAATCGATGAAGAACACCTTGGCTATGACATCGGTCTCCCCGAAGAAGAGTTGCCGAAAGTGATTTATCAGGAGATTTCCGCTGTACTTCCTGCTTTCAGGGGAAATCGGCTGCAACAGAAGCTGGCCGACGTTATTATGAAGGAACTTCCGAAACTGCCCGGCAATTTCCGCTATGTCTGCTGTACAGTCGCGCCGATGAACATCCCGAGCCTGAAAGATAAATTCACGCAGGATATGTACATCGCCGCCCTTACCGAGAAATACGGCAGCAAAGAGCGCTATGTCTGTGTCAAAGACCTGGAAAACCCTTCAATCGGCTATGCCGACTTTACGACAGCCAAATTGGATGACTTTAACAGGCAACATCAATTATTCGATGCCGGTTATGTAGGCATCGACTTTCAGATGAAAGGCGGCTTCCATGAAATCCAATTTGTAAAACCCATCCTTCAATAGGATGGGTTTTTTGCGCTTAAAGATACTTTCCCTTTAACTTTCATTGTGAATACGAAAAAATAAAAAATTCTGAAACTTTTATCCCTTATTTCCGTAAATAAGATAAAATGGAAAAGAGAGAGAATGATGGGAGGTATTGGGATGGAACTGTTTGAGTTAGGAATGGGGCAGATTTATATGTACGGCTTGCTTATTGCAGGCGGCCTTACCCTATTGTATGTGCTGTTCGGGGATATGGTGGATGCCGGCGAAGGATTGCCGCTGTTGAATCCTGCAGTTTTGCTTGCATTTTTCACGCTGTTTTTTGCCATCGCCTTTCTGCTCGAAAAAGTAAGCGCCCTGAACAGCTTCAGCATCGTCATTGTCTCGGCAGTCGCCGGCGTGGTGCTGGACATCCTGTTTTACTTCTTTGTTTTATTGCCATTGAAATCTGCTGAAGCATCAATTGCCTACACAGAAGAATCCCTTCTCGGCCAGGTGGCCAAAGTGATTATTCCGATTCCTGCCGACGGCTACGGCGAAGTGGTGCTGGAAACGTATGGCGGGATGATTTCAAAACGGGCTACGGGTTATGACAATGAACCGATCGCGCAAGATGAACAGGTGCTGATAATAGAAATAGATAACGGCACTTTATATGTCAGGGAATACCAGCCTTTTGTTTTAGGAAATAAAAAATAGCAAAATCCAGGGGGAATCGGAATGGAACTAGGAATCGTGATTGGTGTGGTCGCAGCCATTTTATTGGCGTTGATCGGTGTATATGTCACGAAATATAAGACGGTAGGGCCAGATGAGGCGTTAATCGTTACCGGAAGTTATTTGGGATCGAAAAATGTCCATACGGATGATTCGGGCAATCGCATCAAAATTATCAGAGGCGGAGGCACGTTCCTGTTGCCGGTATTTCAACAGGCCGCACCGCTTAGCCTCTTGTCCAGCAAATTAGAGGTCACAACGCCGGAAGTCTATACAGAGCAAGGTGTGCCGGTCATGGCGGACGGAACAGCGATTATCAAAATCGGCGGTTCAATTTCTGAAATCGCAACAGCTGCCGAGCAATTCCTCGGCAAGTCGAAAGAAGACCGCGAAAACGAAGCGAAAGAAGTTTTGGAAGGGCATCTCCGTTCCATTTTGGGTTCAATGACGGTCGAGGAAATTTACAAAAACCGTGATAAATTCTCGCAGGAAGTTCAACGCGTCGCATCGCATGATCTGGCGAAAATGGGATTGATCATCGTTTCATTCACCATTAAAGATGTACGGGATAAAAACGGCTATCTTGATTCCCTGGGTAAAGCACGGATCGCACAAGTGAAAAGAGATGCGGATATTTCAACAGCGCAATCCGAAATGGAGACGCGCATCAAACGGGCTGAAGCCGGCAAAGAAGCACAGCGGGCAGAAATTCAGCGCGCCACTGAAATCGCGGAAGCGGAAAAAGACAACCAGTTGAAAGTTGCTGAATACCGCCGCGAGCAGGACAGTGCGAAAGCACGCGCCGATCAGGCTTACGAATTGGAGACAGCGCGCTCGAAGCAGGAAGTTGTAGAGCAGGAAATGCAGATTCAAATTATTGAACGACAGAAACAGATTGAACTTGAGGAAAAAGAGATTCAGCGCCGTGAGCGTCAATATGATTCTGAAGTGAAGAAAAAAGCGGATGCTGACCGATATTCGGTGGAACAAGCGGCAGAAGCTGAGAAATCGAAACAGCTGGCAGATGCTGATGGCCAGAAATACCGCGTTGAAGCAATGGCGAAAGCCGATGCCGAGAAAGTTCGGCTGGATGGTATGGCGAGAGCCGATTCGCAGCGCGCGCAAGGTGAGTCCGAAGCGGATGTCATCCGCTTGAAAGGTCTTGCTGAAGCGGAAGCCAAACGCAAAATTGCCGAAGCTTTTGAAATGTACGGCCAGGCGGCAACGCTGGATATGATTGTTAAAATGCTGCCGGAGTATGCGAAACAGATTGCGAGTCCATTAGCGAATATCGATAAGATTACAGTGGTAGACACAGGCGGCGGCGAAGGTGGCGGTGCCAATAAAGTGACGTCCTACGCGACGAACCTGATGTCTTCCCTGCAGGAAACCCTGAAGGAATCTTCGGGCATCGACGTTCGTGAAATGTTGGAAAACATGAGCGGCAAATCCGATTATGCCAGTACGATTGAGAAACTTCGCTATGAATTGGCGGAAAAGGAAACGCCAGTAAAGTAAGTTGCAGAATAAAATACTAAAAATCGGTCCGGAAGCAAAGCTTCCGGACCGATTTTTAGGTTTCACAAAGCCCGGCGGGGGGAAAACATAGGCGAATAGTATGAAATTATTTGTATAGCCTTTTTGAGGCTCTTAAATCATTTTACTGAGGCTTAAGGAATGATAGAATAGTAATAAGAATTTTTGAGAAATGGTAAATTCAGGTTATAAAGAAAATGTTATGTAAGGAGTGCCCAATGAAAATTAAATTTAAAGAAATCCCCCAACTTTCACTGCTTTCCTTGAGCGGACCTGAAGCCCAGGAAATAAGTTCAATTGTTTATAACTCAGTGGAGACACAAGAAGGCTCCGCTTTCTTTTGTGTGACCGGAGAAAATACTGACGGACATTTATATATTGATGAAGCGGTAGAAAAGGGCGCCCGCGCAATCATCGGAACAAATAAAGCCATTTTGGCGCAATATCATGACTTGTATCCCGAGCTGACATGGGTGCTGGTAGAAAATTCAAAAGTCGCTATGGCATATATATCGATTTATTTTTATGGAAATCCTCAGGAACAGCTTATCAATGTGGGAGTCACCGGCACAAATGGCAAAACGACCACTGCAACTTATGTTTACAACCTGTTTAACCTGCTGGATTTATCATGTGGTTTCTTGGGAACGACTGGTATCTGGTCTTCGAAAGGCAAGCTTTCCTATAAAAAGAGCACACCGACCACACCCATCTCCTCAGACATACATAATATCTTTTCGCAGCTGGCAGCCCAGGGTGACCGGGCTGCTGCAATGGAAGTTTCTTCGATTGCATTGGATCAGAAACGAGTGGAAGGGATTGTATTTGATGTAGCGATCCATACCAATATTTCAGAGGAGCATATGGAATATCATAAAACTTTCACCCATTACCTGCAGTCGAAATTGGAATTATTTCGGCAGGCCAAAGCCGCTGTCGTCAATCTGGATGATGCCGGCATGTCGAAGGATATTTTGGAGATCGTCGACTACCCGTTCCTGACGTATAGTGCGGATTCAAACTCCGGAGCCGACCTGATTTGGGAAGACTGCGAAACGACAGCAAATGGCTTGGCGTTTAACCTTCTTTATAACGGAGAAAGCCGGCGTGTTGAAGTTCCTTTATACGGTGAATATAATGCAGGAAACTTAACCGCGGCGATTGCAGCGGCTTTATTGGCCGGGAAATCCATCGACGACATTGTGCTCGTCCTGCCCATTATGCCGCAAGTTGAAGGGCGCTTTCAGGTGCTTTCCGGACCACAGGGCCGAAAGATTATCCTCGATTATGCGCATACCCCTGTCGCCATTGATCTGGTTTTAAAGGAAATAAAGAAATTGCCGCACCGACGCCTTATTGCTCTTATTGCGGGAATTGGCATCCGTGACTTTTCGAAGATGCCAAAAATGGCCAAAGCTTCGGAAGGAAAAGCGGATACGATCATCGTGACAGTGGACCATCCTGGTTATAACGATCCCAACGATGTTGTGGATGCGGTGGTCAAAGGCTTTACAGTGCCGTATAAGCAGGAAGTTGTGAAAGTTCCCTCAAGAAGGGAAGCCGTAATCGAAGCTTTGAAGGCGAGCGGACCGGATGACATCATCCTTTTGTCCAGCGGCTGCATCAACGGTTCACAGATTGTAAAAGGGGAGTACATTCCCCATTCGGATGAAGCGATCATCGAGGAATACTTTTTACAGGAGAATTAGTGGATTTGAGCTTTCTTTAAAAATGAAATTTGCTTATAAACGATATTCCCTTAGCACCGAAGCGTTATATTTATGGTAATTCTTTAGTTCAACTAATATAGCGGCTTTTCCTCTGGAAAAGTCGCTTTTTTGCGTTTTCTTGTGTTTAAATAGAAGAGAAGGTTTCATAGACATAAGAATTGGAGTGAATGGAATGCAATATCGTACAGAGAAAGACACGATTGGTGAAATTCAGGTTGAAGCTGACAAAATGTGGGGAGCTCAGACACAGCGCAGTGTCCAGAACTTTGCAATCGGTACCGAGCGCATGCCGCACGAAGTGGTAATGGCGTTTGCCCAATTGAAAAAAGCGACAGCAAAAGCAAACCATAAACTTGGGAAATTATCAGAAGTGAAAATGAAAGCTGTTGAAGCGGCTGCGAATGAAGTGATCCAAGGAAAATGGAACGATCATTTCCCATTGGTTGTCTGGCAGACAGGAAGCGGCACGCAGTCGAACATGAACATGAACGAAGTTCTGGCACGACGCGGCAATGAAATTTTGGCTGAGCAGAATTCCGATGAAAAATTGCACCCGAATGACGACGTCAACATGTCTCAAAGCTCAAACGATACCTATCCAACGGCTATGCATGTTGCCGGCGTTTTGGCGGTAACGGAAACATTGGTACCGGCAGTTCAGAAATTGAAAGCCACTTTGGCTGAGAAATCGGAGAAATTCGATGACATCATTAAAATTGGCCGCACACACTTGCAGGATGCAACGCCATTGACACTCGGCCAGGAAATCAGCGGCTGGAAGCATATGCTCGAGAAAAGTGAACGCATGATCAGTGAAAGCGTCCATTATATGCGCGAATTGGCAATCGGAGGCACGGCAGTCGGTACCGGCATTAACGCAGATCCGAAATTCGGTGGCTATGTGGCGGAATTCATCGCTGAAGCTGTTGGTTCAGAATTCACTTCAGCTGAAAATAAATTCCATGCATTGACCAGCCATGACGAAATGGTCTATGCACACGGTGCCATCAAAGCGCTGGCGGCAGACGCGATGAAAATTGCCAATGATGTTCGCTGGCTTGCAAGCGGACCGCGCAGCGGGATCGGTGAAATCACGATTCCTGCAAACGAGCCGGGAAGCTCGATCATGCCTGGTAAAGTAAACCCGACACAAAGTGAAGCTTTGACGATGGTGGCGGCACAGGTGATGGGCAATGACGCAACAATTGGTTTCTCTGCCAGCCAGGGGAACTTCGAATTGAACGTGTTCAAGCCGGTTATCGCTTATAACTTCCTGCAATCGGTACGCTTGTTGGCAGACAGCCTGGTGAGCTTCAACGATCACTGTGCAGTCGGCATTGAAGCGAATCTGGATGTTATCCAGAACCACGTGAACAACTCATTGATGCTTGTCACTTCATTGAACCCGCATATCGGTTACGAAAAAGCGGCGGCAATTGCGAAACAGGCACACAATGATGGTTCGACATTGAAAGAATCAGCTGTGAAGAGCGGCCATCTGACAGGGGATCAATTCGACGAATGGGTAAAACCTGAAAATATGGTTGGCAAATAAAATAGGAATCGAGCGGCCGGAGTTTGTTCCGGCCGTTTTTTTATGGCTGCGGCTGCCAGCAAAAAAGCCTAGCCGATGGAAAGGGTTTATTGAGCAATTGTCGAAGTCTTTAAACAGGAAACAATTAACGGAAGAGGTGCACTATGCAAAAAACATTTATGATGTCATGGAGCGGTGGCAAGGACTCCGCACTGGCATATTACCGGGCTGTATTGGAAGGGAATGTGCCAATCGCCTTATTTACCATGTTCGAGGAGGATGGCTCGAAATCGCGATCACACGGGCTGCCGATGGAAATTTTGGGAGCGCAGGCAGAACGTCTGGGGCTCCCGCTGGAAATCGGTAAAGCGGACTGGAGCGGTTATGAAAAAGAATTCATCCGTCATTTGAAGGATTTCAAAGAAAATGGCATCGATATGGGTGTTTACGGAGACATTGATTTGGAAGATCACCGCGCATGGGTTCACAAAGTCAGTGATGAAGCCGGCATGGAGGTCAGCCACCCTTTATGGGGGGAACCCCGCCGCAGGCTGTTGGAGGAATTGGTCGCGGAAGGGTTCAAAGCCGTTATCACGGTTGTGGATACGACCCGTATGCCGCCGGAATTTCTGGGCAGGGAGTTTACGCTGGAGCTGATCGAAGAATTGGAGGCGCTCGGTGTGGATGCTTGCGGGGAAGAAGGGGAATTTCATACGGTCATTATTGATGGCCCGATATTTGTCGAGCCGATTCCTGCGGTTTTTGGTGAAGTCATTGAGGCTGGGCAATACCGGATACTCGAAGTTAAACTTCAATAAGAGGAGTGAAAGCCATGATTCAATTTGTGGGTGTTGAGGAAATCCATATTCGCCAAATGTCCGCTTTATTGGCCAAAAGGCATGCGAAAGAAAGAAAAGCATTTCCTTTTTTACCAGCGGTATTCGAAGAAATAGATGAAGCCGAACAGGTGATAAGAAAACAGCTGAAAAAACCTTTTGTTAATGGAATCGCTGCAGTCAGAGGAATTGATGTCATCGGCTACCTCCTCTATGAATTTAAAGAAGATGCGGATCGGGGACGCTATATCCTGATGGACTATGAGTCCGTCGCAATAAGCGACAACGAGCATCCGACCCTATTACGGCTGCTCTACGCAGATGCAGGAGCGGAATGGGTCAAGCACGGCTATTTCAATCATGTGCTGATGGTGCCGGGCGGTGAGCAACTTCTCGTGGAACAATGGCTGGAGCAGGGGTTCAGCTACGAGCAAAAATATGCCGTGCTGAGTTTGAAGGATTTTGATGCCACCGACAGCGTTGAGCCGGGCAAATTGAAGATTCGAAAAGGCGACCAAAGGGATGCGCCGCTGCTGAGGAAAGTGGCTTTATGGAACAGCATTCACCAGGCGGCATCTCCTTCCTGGCACCCGATTACAAAAGAAACGATGGAAAACATCAAACGGAGTTATATGGATCTATCCCAGGACAAAGAGGCTTTTCTCTGGATTGCGGAACTCGGTGAACGCATCGCCGGATTTCATGTTTATTTCAGAAAAGAAAATAAGTTGAGTCTGTCAACGCCACTGAATTGCGCGGAACTTACAGCGGCTTCCACCAACCCTGATATGCGGGGCAAGGGGATTGGGCGGGTGCTTGCCTATCATTGCTTCACAGAAATGAAAGGAGAAGGATTTGATTATCTATATGCGGATTGGCACACGCCCAATCAGATCGCTTCTTATTTTTGGCCGCGCCTTGGTTTCGAACCATTCATGATCCGGATGTCGCGAAAAATCGATCCACGGATCGCGTGGGCACACGGCGATTAAATTGGAAAATACATTGTAAATTACCTTTCATAACCATAAGGGGCATAAGGGTTTTCGGTTTACATCCGACCTATATGTGATACACTTACGTCCATTATGATTGAAAGGGGAAATGAAATTGCCAAAGAAAATGTTATTAAGCCTATTAATCGGTGCCTCAGTTATAGTGACGGCGGCATGCAGTGATACAGATGAAAATGCAAACGAAGAAGGAACTCCAACGGAGGAGCAGGCACCTGAAGAAAATGGTGAAACTGCTGAACAACCGGAAATGCCGGAACCTGATTTGGAAGGCGTACCGGATCTTGTTGCTGAAGTGAACGGAGAAGAAATCAATAAAGAGGAATTTGAATCTGCTTACACAGCACAATTCCAGCAAATGGCTATGCAAGCTCAAATGTCCGGCCAGGAAGTTGACCAGACTCAATTGAAAGAGCAAATTGCTGAAAGCCTTGTAAGCCAGGAATTATTAGTGCAAGAAACAGCAAACCGCAATATCGAGGCGTCTGAAGAAGAAGTCAATGAAACTTTGACAGCTCTAGCAGAACAAAACGGCCTCGCAAGCTCTGAAGAGTTTTTGACAGCTCTTGAAGAACAGGGATTGTCTGAAGAAGAAGTGATGGGGCAAGTCGAGTCACAGGTGAAAGTGGAGAAACTGATCGCTGAGGAATCAGGAGAGTCTGAAGCTTCTGAAGAAGAACTACAGGAGTTTTATGATCAAATGAAAGCCCAGCAAGAAGAAGCGGGCGGCGAAGAATTGCCACCATTCGAAGACATAAAATCTGAGCTTGAAGCTCAACTTGTACAGCAGAAAGAGAACGAAGCCGTACAGGAATTAGTAGCAAAACTTCGTGAAGGTGCAGACGTAACAGTCCACATCTAATGACAAGCAAAGAACCAGGCTCCCATAACGGGTTCCTGGTTCTTTTTTTGTGTTGTTGATATTTAGTCGCTTTTCTATTGTCTAGACTCCAGCGGCCCAGCTCTTCGGGTCATAAGCCGGTCCAATTACGTGACAAAAACCGCCACTTCATTGTTCCGTCTTATGCCTTTCAGAGCTAAACGGGCGCTTTCGCTTTTCTATATCGTATCCGCCTTCTGAATAAGGCTCAAAAACTGCTGCGTCCGTTCTTCTTTCGGGTTTTCGAAAATTTCTTTCGGGGTGCCGCGTTCCACGATGCGACCGTCATCCATGAACAGCACTTCATCGGCGACGCCTTTTGCAAAACGCATTTCGTGTGTCACGACGACCATGGTCATGCCTTCAAGCGCCAAATCTTTCATTACTTGAAGAACTTCTCCGACGAGTTCGGGATCGAGTGCTGACGTCGGTTCATCAAAAAGCATCACTTTCGGTTCCAGTGCGAGGGCACGGGCGATGCCGACACGCTGTTGCTGGCCGCCGGAAAGCTGGAAGGGATATTCGTTCATCTTTTCCCCCAGTCCAACTTTAATCAATAGACTTTCCGCTTTTTTTCGGGCTTCTTCTTTGCTGATTTTCTGCACGGTCACAGGACCCTCCATGACATTTTCCAAAGCGGTCATATGGGGGAACAGGTTATAATGCTGAAAAACCATGGCAGATTGTTTCCTGAAATCCATGATTTTTTTTTTCGGCAATGGTTTGGAGAAATCCGCCACGTGGCCATCGATTGAAACGGTTCCAGCGGTGGGTGTTTCCAATATATTGAGGCAACGGAGAAATGTTGTCTTGCCTGAACCGGAAGGACCGATCACGACAACCGCCTGACCCTTCTCAACGTTCAGGTCAATGCCTTTCAACACTTCGAGGCTGCCAAAACTTTTGTGAAGATTATTGATGGCAATCATAGAATACTCCTGTCTGTAGTAAGAGTGAATTTAAGCTTTTGATACATAACGGTCAAAACGATGTTCCAATCGTCCCTGTACCAATGAAAGAAGGAAACAGAGGACCCAGTAGATCAAGCCGGCCTGAGCATACAGCAGCAGGAATTCGTAGTTGAAAGCCGCAATTTCCTGTGCTCTTCGGAACATCTCGGTAACCAGGATAAACGAAGCAAGAGACGTATCTTTTACCAGGCTGATGAATGTATTCGACAGCGGCGGAATGGATACGCGCGATGCCTGCGGCAGAATAATCCGTTTCAACGATTGGCTATACGACATGCCAATTGTGTTGGCCGCTTCCCATTGTCCTTTTGGAATCGACAGGATGGCCGCCCGGATCACTTCGGAAGCGTATGCGCCGACATTCAGTGAAAAGCCGAGAATGGCCGCGGTAAACGGTTCCAGCGTCACACCAACCGTCGGAAGTCCGTAAAACAGGATGGACAATTGAACGAGCAATGGGGTTCCTCGAATGATGGAAACATAGATGCGCGCGATGATCTGCAACGGTTTAATCGTAGAAACTCGGGCCAATGCTGTCAATGTAGCCAGCATAAGTCCGATCGTGAACGATATCAAAGTTAAAGGAATCGTGTATTGGATTGCTCCCTCCAACAAAGGAAGGAACGATGACTGGGCAATGTCCAGTAACCGTTCCAATCTTTCAGGGTTTGTGAAAATACTATTCAAGTACATTTTCGCCAAACCATTTCTGTGAAATTTCTTCGTAAGTGCCGTCTTCGATCATCTCGGCAAGCGCATTATTAACTTCGTCTACAATCGCTCCACTGTCTTTTCTGAATTGCAATCCGCTTTGTGAAGCTTCCTCTGATTCAGCGGCAATCTGGATAGGTGCATCCGGACGCTGCTTCAAGAAGTCCAATACAGAAATTTTATCGTTGACAGTTGCATCAACACGACCGGAAACCAATAACTCAACTGCCTGGTTAAATCCTTCGACTCCTGTAAGTTCAGCTCCGAACGATGTGGCTATGTCCGCGTAATTGCTGGTCAAAGACTGGGCAGAAGTTTTTCCTTCCAAATCTTCGAAAGATGTAATTTCAGTTTCATCTTCACTTGTAACCAATACGGCTGATGATGTGATATATGGATCTGAGAAATCATAGAGCTCCAAACGGTCTTCGCGAATACCGACCTGGTTGGCCACCATGTCGAATCTTCCAGAGTCGAGTCCTGCGAACATGCCGTCCCATTGTGTTTCAAGGAATTCTGCTTCTACGCCAAGGCGGTCCGCAACTTCGCGGGCAATTTCAACATCGAAACCTGTCAATTCGCCAGATTCATCGTGGAAAGTGAATGGAGGATAAGTTCCTTCCGTTCCAACAAGCAATGTTCCTTCGTCCTGCACTTTAGCCAAAAGATCTTCCGAAGAACCTGTTTCTGCCTGATCTTCGTCAGTTGCAGTGTCCGTGTTTTCAGTATCGTCTCCGCATGCAGCAAGCAATAAAATGGCTCCCAGCAGCATCAAAAGTAAAAAATGTGACTTCTTCATGGTGTATCTCCCCTAATTCTTATAGATTTTGTCGGCATTAAAAGTTTTGCTTTTTGAGTATAGCACCTTGCCCGTTCCTGCTCAATTAAAGTTTCTCAAAATCTATAAAAAAATAAAAAAAAGCTTCTCCGGAGGGGAGAAGCTTGCAGCTCATTTATTTTCCGATGGTCTCCAGTGCCTGTTTGACGGTGCTGAAGGAAAAGGCGGAAGACATTTTGATATTGCTGTTGATTGCCACCTGCACCAGTTCAGGGCGCATCCCCGTGGAGACGACCTGGATGCCCATGATCCGGAGCATATTCCCGATCTGGTGAAGTGATACGGCGACATGGCGGTTAATGGTCAGTACACCGGAGAAATCCACAATCACATAATCCACATTCATGGCAGCGATCTTCGGTACTGCCGTTTCCATGATGTAATTGGTTCTTTCTTCATCAATATAGCCAATCAAAGGAAGCACGACGACTTCATCACGTATGGGAACGATTGGTGCTGAAAGTGTCACAAGTTCCTTTTGCAACTCAGCTTTTGACTGGTCAGAAAGGTCTTCGAAAGCCAGCACGGTTTCATTTAGGCTGACATCAAGAACACGGTTAATTCCTTTGATAAGGTGGCCGGTATCCTTTGTTGACAGCTCGATATCTAGACTGATGCGGATCAATATCTCTGTGAAGATGTCGCGTGTCAACGGGTAGCGTACAATGATATCCGAAAGCTTGCCACCGCTGTTCACTTGCATTTGAGCATTGTTTTTACTCCACTCGATTAAATGCTCCGGTATAAAACTTTCGTTTTCATTTTTCAGCGATTCGCTAAAGAAACCCAAAAGTTTTACATACATGGCCAAAGCCATCTCTTTTTCCTCTTCTGATATCCCCGGTTTACTGCGGGCTATTACATATTCGACTACTTCCTTCGAAATGGAAGTTGCGTTTTCTGAGATATAAGAAGAAAACTGATCGACAGTTGACATTACGTTCACACCTTTATTTGAATTCGTATATCAAGTATAGCCTAATATTGGGAAAGATGCAGATTGATTTAGGGGATTCTGCAGTCATTCTTTGCGGAATACCCAGGCGCGCTGGGCCACAAACCCGATGATAAAGAGGATTGTGTCGACCAATACTTTTAAAATCACTTCTCCGCGTCCGAGCCATTCGGCATAAAGCAAATGGACGGAGCCGGCAGAAGCCAGCATGATGAAAGCGGCCAGTATATAATACCGGACCAGTGATTTGCGGGATCCTTGCTTAAAGACTTTATTGCGATTGATGTAATAATTAAATAATGAGGACAGGATACGGGCGGCAATCGTCGCGAAAATAATGAATAGAACGGGTGCCGGATCTCGCAGCAGCTGGATGAATAACCAATATAATCCGATATCCAGCACAAAAGATGCGCCTCCTGACAAACCGTATAAGATGAAAATCTTATATATATGGTATGAGTCCCTGAGAGGATTGAAATGCGATGATTTATTGTCCTCAATATAGATGGTTTCGATGGTGATTTCCGCAATTTCAATATTATTTTTTTTCAAAGCCGCGAGGACATTCATCTCGTATTCAAAGCGCTCGCCGATGACTTTCAGCAATTGCGGCAGGTATTTGACGGGAATGCCCCGCAATCCCGTTTGAGTGTCGGTCAGCACAGTGCCGGTAGAGAGGCGAAACAGCAATCGGGTGAAACGGTTGCCGAAGCGGCTTCTGAACGGGATGTGATTTTGGCTGAAATCCCTTGCCCCGAGCACCACTTTCTCGGGCGTTTTGAACATTTGCTCGGACAGTTTCAGCATATCCGTGACCAAATGCTGGCCATCCGCATCCGCTGTAATAACTGCTTCAAAGGACAGCTTATGCGTAAGTATGTATTCGAAGGCGGTTTTCAGCGCGCGGCCTTTTCCCTGGTTCACGTCATGGTTTAATAACGTCACTTCTTTATGGTATTCAAGGGAGGTGAAGATGGGGGCAAATTCCTTGCCGCTGCC
Source organism: Planococcus daihaiensis (assembly GCF_049262615.1). Classification (GTDB taxonomy): domain Bacteria; phylum Bacillota; class Bacilli; order Bacillales_A; family Planococcaceae; genus Planococcus. Next base: position 2,001,477 of record NZ_CP175504.1, read on the forward strand.
ATCATCAACAATGAATATTTTTTGGAAGCCTGCAGCGATGATCGTTTCGACCGTGGCCAGGCATTTGTGATCCGGTTTATATGCAGGGATAATAATGGCAAATTGCTTCACGAATGACCTTCTTTCCGGTTCTGCAGGAATCGCGTGGTGTCAGCGATAAAATTAGTCAGAACGCTGTGATGGGAAAATTAAGAATTTCTATAAATACTATCTTATTGTTAGAGATACCCCAGCGAAGGGCTCTTCACACAGCATCTTAAGAAAATCTTCAGAAACCTTCTCCATATTTATTAAGATTTTCCATTTATACTAAAGGTATAAGTGAAAGGGGAAGTTAGTATGATAAAAATTCGGGGTTTGCATCATCATTTTAAAATAGGGAAAAAAGGCGAGCAGCGCGAAGTGCCGGTTTTGAAAGGAGTCACACTTGAAGTCGGTAAAGGCGAGATTGTGGCGATTCTCGGCAAAAGCGGTTCAGGCAAATCGACGCTGCTTCATATCCTGGCGGGCTTCATGTTGCCGGAAGCGGGGTCGGTAATGGTCAACGGCAAGGAAACTTCGGTATTGAAAGAAGCGGAACAGGCGGATTTCCGGCTGGAAAACTTCGGCTTCATCTTTCAGAATTTCCAATTGATGCCGGGTCTCAGTGCCTTTGAAAACGTGGAGTTGCCGTTAAAGATCAAAGGAATGGATGATAAGGAACGCAAAATAAAAGTGGAAAAGCTGCTTGAGAAAGTCGGTCTGCAAGAAGTCTCCAGCCATTATCCGAACGAACTTTCCGGCGGCCAGCAGCAACGGGTCAGTATTGCAAGAGCGCTCATAACGGATGCGCCGATCATCCTGGCTGATGAGCCGACCGGCAGCTTGGATTCAGAGACGGAAAAAGAGATCCTATTGCTCATTCAATCGTTGAACAAAAAACTGGGCTTAACATTCGTCATCATCACGCATGACGAAGAAGTGGCTGCTGTGGCAGACCGCCAGTACCGGCTGCACGACGGTGAATTGGTGAAAGGGGAGCAGCGCCATGCAGTTTAAAGACCAGGTCGATTTCATCAAACAACATATGAAGCGCAATAAATTACGCGTTGCCACCACCATTTTGGCAGCTACGATGGGCTGTGCCTTTCTCATCGTGCTGGCCTCGATCGGCTTTGGATTGCACCAGACCATTACAGACGATGTACTGGATAATAATATGGTGACCCAAATTGAATTAGCCGGAAAGTCGGATGGCGAGACAGAAATAGCGCCGGCAGACCTTCCGGAAACAGAGCTTCAGGCGATCAGGGAAATGGATCACGTTTTGGCGGTAGTTGAGCGCACGCGGCCGGAAGCGGAAACGCGGATTATGATTGGGGAGCGGACCGCTTATTCAATGGCAGTGCTTTCGAGTATGGAAGAAGAGGAGAAAGCCGGTTTTTCACTGGCGGAAGGAAAAATGCCTGCGAAAAACAACGAAGTGGTGGTCGGCTACCACATGGCCGGTCAATTGCTGACGGAAGCGGAACAGGAAAAAGAAGCGAATGGCGAAGAAGTTAAAGGTTTTTCAGGCAGCCTGATCGGTCAGACGATTGAAATGCAGTTAACGCCTTTTAGAAATGAAGGGGAAGAAGCGAAAGAAAGCTCGTCATGGGAATTTGTGGTGACAGGCATCGCTAAAGAACCGGCGAAAGACTGGATGACAGACAATAGCATTTATGCAGACGCCTCCTGGGGACCGGTATTCAATGAGGAATTGGATTTGCAGCAAGGGTACAAGAATATCCTGGTGTATGCGGATGAATTACAGAATGTGGGCGGCATCACGAACGCTCTGAAAGAAGATGGCTATTACGTCTATTCCGTAACGGAAGAGTTAGGCTCGATGAATGTCTTTTTCAACGCATTAAAAGCGGGGCTGATTTTTGTAGGCACCATAGCGGTATTGATTGCTTCCATCGGTATTTTCAATACGATGACGATGGCGGTTACCGAACGTACACGTGAAATCGGCGTCATGAAGGCAATTGGGGCACAGCCCAAACTGATCCGCAAATTATTCCTGATGGAAAGCGCTGCAATTGGCATCATCGGGACAGTCCTGGCGGTCGCCATTTCTTACGGCATCAGCATTTTGGCGAACTGGCTGATCCCAATCATCATTTTAAGCTCCTTGGGTGAAGAAGATGCGGGCGGAATATCAATTGTCATTTCAACAATTCCCTGGCAATTGGTAGTGATTGCCTCTGTAATCAGTATCGGCGTGGCAATGGTATCAGGATGGCGTCCGGCACGAAAAGCGACGCAAATCGATGTGATTCAGGCGTTGCGCCAGGAAATGTAATAACAAAAGAAGAAGAGCACGTTCCCTGTGGGAGCGTGCTCTTCTCTATTCATCGATAACTTTGAAATCAACTTCGGCGTGGATTTCGTAAGCAGTTTGAGTGCCATCAGGAGTTTCAGTGAAAAAATCAGCATAGCCATTGACGATGTAATAGCCCTGAGGGAATCTATTGTCAATTACCTGTTTCATAAACTCGATATACTCTGCCGTCTCCTGATCGCTGTAGCCGCCGCTGCCGGTATAGGCTTCGCGGAGAGGCTCACCTTTCGTGAGGGTTGTCGTCAGCAATGGTTCAATCATCGGGTAATCCAATTGATAGCCGCGTGTCTTTTCTTCCATCGGGAAAAAGAAAGCGGAACCGGCGTGGAAAATGTCGATGCTGTCCTGGTCACCGACATACTCCAGTTCAGCGTATAACTCGATGGGTCCGCCGCTAGGATAGGCCTCCTGTTCCGAAACCAGTCGGTAGATGAAATCACCTTCAGTAGTAGATGCCTCGGTAGTTGAAACGGAATAATCATCAACGGATGCAGTTGCATCGGCAGGTGTTTCTTCGCCAGTGCCACATGCTGCAATCAGGAGTATAAGCAATAAAAAGGATAAACCAATAATTTTTTTCATGAATTTTCACCCCTCTTTATTGAAGAAGACGAGTGATACTCAAAAGAGTTACAGGTTTCAATCCAGTTTATCTTCCGGGCGCCAGCCTTTTCTCAGCTCGCGAATCGATAATCCGAATGTCATCTCGAGATGTGGATAATCCTTGAAACGATTCCAGTCACCGCCCCAGTCAAAACCTAGGCCCTTGCCGATTTCGGCAACTTCAAACCAGTCGGACCGGCCATTGCCGTTATCATCGCGCTCAATATCCCAAACGACCGATCCGTCGTCGAGCCGCAATGCGAAATCGATGGCCAGGCCATAATTATGGTACGATTCGCCGCCTTCGGCAAAAGTCACGATATTGCCAGCGGAACTGCGGCCTTGCTGGTGCAGGCGGGCCTGCTCATCAAACGAACGGAAGCCGTCTGTAATGATGATGTCAATATCGATTTCGGCCGCCGCATCCACCAGTTCCCGGCTCTTTTCCTCTACAATCGGGTGCAGTGAATCCGGCAATGGACGGGCTGCCAGTTCTTCACGGAATTCAATTTCACGCTGTATCCAAATGAACAATAAACTGCCAAGCACCAGCAGGAAAATTATTGTAAGAGCGGTTTTTGCCTGTTTCATTGTCGATCACCTCTATGGGTTTTATTTTATCAAAAATCGCCGCAACAGTATCCTCAGACGGAATTTGGTACGATAGAAGAAATAAGGTTGAGGAGGAATACATATGGTAATTGAGTTGATGAAATCCCACGCGTCGGTGCGTGATTATAAAGAAGAGCAATTGACAAGGGAAGAAGTGGAAGAGTTGGTCGGTGCGGCGCAATATGCGGCAACATCGCATTTTGTTCAGGCATATTCAATCGTCTGGGTAACGGATCCTGAGAAACGCCGGAAGCTTGGCGAATTGTCGAGCAACGCAAAGCAGATGGAAGGGGCCGGTGCAGTTTTCCTGATGTGTGCGGATTATAACCGGTTAAAGCACGCTGTGGCAATGAACGGCGAATCGATCGTATTTGACCAGGCGGAAAACCTGCTGGTAGCGGTAACGGATGTAGGCTTGCTGGCCCAGAATTTGGTACTTGCAGCAGAATCGAAAGGTTATGGCATTTGCTATATCGGCGGCGTCCGCAATAATATGGAGGAAATCAGCAAATTGGCGGGATTGCCTGAAGGTGTGTTTCCAGTCTACGGTTTGACGGTCGGTGTTCCAAATGAAAGCAATGGCGTGAAGCCCCGCCTTCCGGTGGAAGCGATCCTTCACGAAAATAATTATGATGAAGAGAAATACGAGAGCATTCTTCCGGCATATGACAAGACAATTCAGGAGTATTACGGAAGCCGTGGATCCAATCAAAAAACGGCTACGTGGTCACAGCAAATGACGAATTTCCTGAAAAAGCCGCATCGTCCGGATCTTAAAGAAGTCTTGGCAGCAAGAGGCTATAAATTCAAATAATTGTTTCAGGGAGGACGAAGCGATGAAATTGGCGATTTTTGGAGCAACCGGCAGAGTCGGCAGCGAAATTCTGAAGCGGGCGTTGGAAGAGAGCCACCAGGTGACGGCGCTGCAGCGTTCGCCGAAGCTGGATAAACACCCGAATCTGACAACAGTTTTCGGCAATGTCCGGCACAAAAAAGATGTAGAGCGCAGCATTGCAGGAGCGGACGCGGTAATCAGTGCACTCGGGACGGATAAAACGACGACGCTCACCGATGCTATGCCGTTCATCATCGAGTCGATGGAAGCTCATGGCATCAAAAGGATCATTACCATCGGGACAGCCGGCATACTGAACAGCCGACTCGAAGAAGGCAAGCTCCGTTACCAGGGCGGCGACTCGAACCGGAAAATGACTTTCGCAGCAGAACAACACGAAAAAGCCTATCGCATGCTGGAACAATCCAATCTGGAATGGACCGTCGTCTGTCCGACTTACTTGCCGGACGGTGAAGCAAGGGGCGGCTATCGCGTGGAAAAAGACTTTCTTCCTGAAGGCGGCAAGGAAATCACAGTCGGCGATACTGCCGAATTCGCTTACCGCCAACTGGAAGACACGGCCTATACCAGCAGCCGTGTGGGATTGGCATATTAATAACAGAATGGCCCGGAATTTCCGGGCTGTTTTTATTTATGCCCAACTTGGTCTGGAATACGCCCAACTTCCATAGAAATACGCCCAACTTCCAGAAGAATACGCCCAACTCGCCCCTGCGACGAAAAAAACCGCAAAAGCCAAGCAGGCTTTTGCGGTTTTTCCTATCCGATTTTATTACGCAGTAATATCGCGTTTGCCGAACGTGAGATAACTGATTGCCATGAAAATAACGAAATAGACAAGCAGCACAACTACGGACAGCGTCATCGTGATATCGCCAACCGGCATGAAGCCGGTATAATATTGCGTCAGATCCGTGTGGGTAAACAGGTAATACTTAACGATTTCATAATTCGCCAGCAGGAAGACCGCCTGTACGCCCGTGAACAGCAGGAAGATCGACAGCCCAATGGCAAGTGAGCTGGAGCGGAAAGCAGTGCCCAGCATAAAGGCGAAAGTGCCGATCATAAAGACGTTGACAAAGCTGAGTGCGGCCAATTGGAGACCTTCGAGCCAGAACGATCCTTCAACGACTTCTGAGCCGTTCCACGTCAGGAAAGTTCCGTCACTGACACCATAAAAAATGGCGCCTGCTAACGCGGTGACGATGAATAATACAATTGACAGCAGCAATGCATACAGCATCGTCGCTATAAATTTCGAGCTTAAGATTTTCCAGCGTTTGACGGGTCGCGTCAGCAGCATTTTGATGGTGCCCTGTGAAAACTCGGCAGCCACAATGCCGCCGGCAACGATAACAGTGAACAACGTGACAAGGGACATCATGACATACGAGTCAATGACGCTTTGCTGCATGCTGTTGTATTCAAAAGGAGCCACGTCGTTTTCAAGACGATGCTCGGCAATGGCCACTTCGCCTTCAAAATACTCACGCTGGGCATCACTCAATTCTGGATCCTGCAACATGCCCTGGTTATAAGTCAGTTCATTGGTTTCAACTTGCTGCCACGTTTCGGTGTTGTTCACGTTCATGGAATTATCGACCCATTTGGTAATGGCAGCAGATGCCAAAAGGATAATTGCCAGTAAAATGATCATAATCCAGGAAGACTTACGGCTCCATAATTTCATCCATTCATTTTGTATGAGCTTGAGCAATTTCTCCACCTCCAGTCATTTCTAGGAATTGATCTTCCAAAGTCGCTTGGAAAGGCTGTACCGCGAAAACGGAAACGTCCGCGTTCACCAGCAGTTTTACTGCACCGGGCACATGTTGCGGCTCGGTTTCCACCAACAGGCCACCGTCGTGCCTGGAAACCGGAAAGCCGATGCCGGATAATATTTCTTCCGCCGCAGTTACAGGCTCGACTTTGAAATAGAAACGGGATTGCTGAAGCTCAGTGACATTTTTAATATCAATCAATTCACCGTTTTGAATAATGGCAATCCGGTCGCATAATAATTCGATTTCCGATAACAGATGGCTGGACACAAAAACAGCAACGCCGTTCTCGCGGGCGATTTTTTGCAGGTAGAGGCGGAATTCGCGAATGCCTGCCGGGTCAAGTCCATTGGTCGGTTCGTCGAGAATAAGAAATTTCGGATTATGCAAAAGAGCTTGGGCCAGGCCGAGTCGCTGACGCATCCCCAGGGAATAGGATCCCACTTTTTCGTTGATGCGATTTTTCATGCCGACCTGCTGCACCACTTCATCAATCCGTTGCTTCGAAATGCCTTTATGCATTCTTGAAAAATGCAATAAATTTTTATAGCCCGACATATATTTGTACATTTCCGGGTTCTCAACAATTACACCGACTTTCTCGATGCTTTCTTCAAAATTGTCATTGACCGACTGGCCATCAATCAATACATCACCTTCAGTCGGCTTCATCAATCCGACCATCATCCGGATTGTCGTAGTCTTGCCGGCTCCATTTGGTCCGAGAAAACCGGTAATCTGACCTTTGTACAAATCGAGATTCAAATTCTTGATGATTTCCTTTTTGCCGATTGTCTTTGATAAATTTTTTATCTGCACCAATGCCCGTTCATTCATCCTGTTGCACCTGCTTTCGTCTCTTTTGTCATCCATTCCACCATATCCATGCCCGTTTCGCCGCGAATTTCATCCAATTGCCTGTGCGCCAACACCTTGCCGTTTTTCAATAGAACCAGTTCATCGAGCAAAATTTCCACTTCCCGGATTTCATGTGTCGACAGGATCAAAGTTTGGCGCTCCAGGTCCGTGAACTGGATCAGCCCTTTGACCAAATCGCTGCGCACCATGGGATCGAGTCCGGAAAATGGCTCATCCATTAAATAATAACGGCTTTCACGCCCTAAAGTTACAGCCATTTTTGCGCGTCCGCGCATCCCTTTGGAAAGGTTTTTCATCTTTGAAGAGAGCGGAACTTCCAGGAAATCCAACACCTCTTTCGCTTTTATTTCATTGAAATCGGCAAACTGACTCCTGTAATAGGCGAATAATTGCTCAACGGTGAAATAAGGGTAAAACATATCAGCGTCCGGAAGGTAAGCGATCTCGTCCGCGTGTTTCCGGGAAACAGGAGTGCCGTCGATCTCTATGGATCCGCTGTCAATCTTGCTGACTCCGGCGATGGATTTCAGCAACGTCGACTTGCCGCTGCCATTTTCCCCGGCAATCCCGATGATTTTTCCCATGTCGAGTGTTAAATTAACCCCTTGCAACGCTCCAGTGGAGCCGTATGCTTTTTTTACCTGTTTCAATTCGATCATTGTATTTCCCTCCTGACCAGTTCCACGATTTCATCCTTCGAAAACCCATAAGCTTCCACATTGGCGATAAACGATTTCACCAAATCCTCTTTTTTGCTGTCGCGCAGCCTATTCAAACGTGCTTCGTTTTCGGTTATGAATGAACCCTGGCCACGCCTGGTTTCGGTAAGTTCCATCGCTTCCATCTCCTTGTAAACCCGTTGCACTGTATTGGCATTGACTCCGACTTCAATGGCGTATTCCCGGACAGAAGGCAGCTTGTCACCCGGTTTTCTGCGTCCCCGAATAATGTCTCCTGACAGGAGGTCGATCAGCTGCTGATAAATCGGCTTATCCTTGTCAAAATCAAGCCCCATATTAAGCCCTCACTTTCTTCTCAAACCAATAAGCGGACAGTAAATATAAGAAAACGAGTAACAGCGCTGTGACCAGCAGCTGTCCAACTTGAAGTGTCGCCCGATTTTCGAACGAGATCATCAACCCGTGGGCAATATTCGTTAAAAATTCGGTTTGATCCAATCGCATGACCCAAAAATCAGTAACTGCAGTATACAGTTGGGTCGCCATGACCCGGTCCCACATTTCCATCCCAAAAATAAACAATCCGAACGTAACGATATAAGCAAAGCCGCCGATTTTCGGTTTCATTGTGTAAAACAGGGTCAAGTAAAAATAATAAATGATGGCGACCAGTACAGAGAAGAACAAGATTCCCGCTGCGAATGCGGCGACGAAAGGAAGAAAGTTGCTCATTTCAATCAAATCGGGTGCAAAAAGCATAAATACGAATGTCAGGGCGCTGACCCATATCAGCGACAGGGCAGTGGCAAATAGTACGATCCCGAATTTGCTGGCGTTGATTTTATGTATCGAAGCACTGGAATGGAAAAATATGTCCGGGTGATCCATCTCTTTCGTAAAGAGGATCGAAAGCAGAACAATCGGCACCAGTATGTGCATTATCATAACTGTCGCGCAATAAACCAGCAGCCCCAGGGAGGACTCAAAAGGGAACAGCATCGCTAAACCAAGCGGGATAATAACATCCAGCAATAAAGCCAATAATACATAGCCCTTTATAATCGTCCAATCTTTCATTAGCAATCCGCGAAACTGACTCATCATTCCATCTCCTTGTCGTACTGTATTAACTAAATAGTACACTGGTGCAAAGCCGAATGCAATAGAAATTTCCAGTCCAATGTCTAATACAGTAGAAAAGAGGGAAGGGATGGAGTATACAGTTTTAATCGGGGAGGAATTACAATGAGAGAATTGCAGGATAAAGAGCAGATATTAATCGCTTATTACGCCCAATATTTTAAAGGAGCCACTCTGGAAGATATCAAAGGGCTGGAGCAGCGGCTTTCCGAAGGTGTGGGTGAAGAACGATACCGTACCGCTGTGAAGGAACTGGAAGAAGAAGGGTTGGTTTTTGGTGTCGAAAAAGCGGAAACGCGCCTTAAAGAAGATGGGGTCGACAGTCCGATGGCTACCAATAAGGGCATGCTTTACGTCAACAGCGCCTTAAACCTGCAGTCCGAAGCTGTGGAAGATCATCAATTGGATTATCTGGAAAACAATTTGAAAAGCAGCGGCCTCGAATTTACGCTGAAACCGGTCGAGGATTATGTAATGGAAGTAATTCAGGAACAGGCAAACAAAAAACCGAACGAAAACTCACCATAAACAGCAAAAGAAGCATCCTCCGGGAAATCGGAGGATGCTTCTTTATGTCATAATTCGAGCACAAAAAATGCAATGAAAATCGTCAATACGACGATGGTGTTGATGATTCTGCCGGTTTTTTTGCTGACGTTGTCATCGAGTGCCGGAAAACGCTCGATAAACTTCATCCCGCCGACAATCAATCCGACCAGGACGAGCAGATTGATGATGATATGCATATCGTAGACGTGTACATCAATATAGCGTACCAGGATGACGGAAAACGCCAGGATGATGCCGTTCACAATGTGGATTTTTTTCATAATAGCTCCTTCAATTCGTTTTCAAGAAATGGTTTGGCCGACAGCATCTCCGTAAACTGGCGATAGCGGTCCAATTGTCCGGCGTCCGGTTTCCGTCCGGTTTTATAGGCGCGGATCAAAATGTTCTTCGGTGTATGCTCCATATCGATAAATTCCATCAATTGCGTTTCGTAGCCGACAAGCGACAGCAATTCAGCGCGGATGGAATCCGTCGCCAGCGCACTGAAACGTTCTTTGATCAATCCGTGCTGCAGCATAATGCCAAGTTCCGGTGATTGGATTTGGTGATTCAGTTCGCTTTGGCAGCACGGGACGCTCAATATGACTTTCGCGTTCCATTTGACTGCACGGGACAACGCCATATCGGTCGCCACGTCGCAGGCATGCAAGGTAACCACCATGTCGACTGCCGATTCCTCGTTATAATCATTGATATCCCCCACCAGAAACTCCAATTGGTCATAGCCCAGATCTTCCGAAATTGTGCGGCATTCTTCAATGACTTCTTTCTTCAGATCAAGTCCCGTCACTCGAAGGTCGAGCCCTTTTTCCACACGCAGGTAATGATACAGCGCGAACGTCAGATACGATTTGCCGGAACCAAAATCGAGGATGCGGACAGTCCGGTCTTTGGGCAGATGAACCAGTGCGTCATCAATGAATTCGATAAAGCGGTTGATCTGGCGAAATTTATCGTATTTTTGTTTTTTAACACTGCCATCCGCATTCTGTACGCCGAGGCGCACGAGAAAAGGGTAGGGAATGCCGTCTTCCAGCAAATATTGTTTTTTCCGGTTATGCGACAGCTCAACTTGCTTTTTTTCGGTCTCTTCTGTTTTCCAGCTCACTTTAAATTTCTTGGAAAGCTGAATCTGAACTTTTTCTTCAGTGAACTGAAAAAGTCCCTGGCGAAACTCCGCGAATAAAGTCTCAAGTTCCGCACCGGCTTCTTCCGCAGTTAAATTTTTATGTTTCAGCACATGTTCATGCTGGTACTCGAATTGGATCCAATAACTGTTTTTGATTTCGACAGGTTTTATTTTGACGCGTTTCAAATCGCTCGATTTCTGCCGCGGCTGGCTGATGGTGGCAGAAACAAGCTGCTGTCCAGCGAACTGGTCTGCAATTTTCGTATGCATTTCGTGTAATTCCATGGTAGTTCCTTTCCTGATTCATGATAAAACAAGTTTATCATGGAACCCGGCAAATGAGACAGTAACTGTTTTCGGGAATGTCAACGCGAATATTAAATTATTTAGAATTTTATGATAATATAATAAGGGAATTGAAAACGTTTACACATTGGAGGTAGGGAAATGGCGATTTTACATCAGACTGTCGGGCAAACCGTCCGGGAACAGGCATCTCTCCATCCGGACACAGAAGCATATGTTTATCCGGAACATGGAATCCGCAAAACCTATAAGGAATTTGATGAAGAAACGGATAGGCTGGCTAAAGCTTTTATCGGCCTTGGCATTGAAAAAGGGGAACATATCGCCATTTGGTCCGATAATAAACGCGAGTGGCTGCTGAGCCAATTCGCGACCGGCAAAATGGGCGGCGTACTGGTCACTGTCAATACGAGCTACCAATCGACGGAACTGGAATATTTATTGAAGCAATCTGATTCAACTACGTTAATTTTAGGAGAAGAATTCAAAGGGAATAATTATATCGATATTATTAATACTGTTTGTCCGGAGCTCAAAAATTCGGCTAAAGGGGAGATTCGGAGCGATAAACTGCCTCATTTCAAGCGGGTAATCGTCATGAGCAATAACTCTTATCCCGGCATCTATACATGGGGGGAGTTTGAAGCTTTCGCGCATCAGGTTTCTGACGAGCAATTGGAGGAGCGGTTCCAGTCGATGGATCCGGACGATGTCATTAATATTCAGTATACATCCGGTACGACAGGGTTCCCGAAAGGCGTTATGCTGACACACCTGAATGTTGTCAATAACGGCAAGTTGGTCGGCGATACGATGAACCTGACGGAACGTGATCGTTTGTGCATTCCGGTGCCGTTCTTCCATTGTTTCGGCTGTGTGTTGGGAACGATGGCGGCAGTGACGCATTCGACGACGATGGTTATTGCAGAACAATTCGAGCCGAAAAAGGTGCTGCAGATGGTGCAGGATGAAAAATGCACCGGCCTTCACGGCGTTCCGACAATGTTCATCGCGGAATTGAACCATCCCGATTTTACATCTTTCGACACGTCAACGCTGCGCACAGGCATCATGGCGGGTTCGCCGTGCCCGATTGAAGTGATGAAAAAAGTGATCAGCGATATGGGCGCCTCGGAAATCACCATTGCCTATGGCCAAACGGAATCTTCGCCGGTCATCACCCAGACGCGGGCGGACGACGACATTGAAAAACGAGTTTCCACGGTCGGCAAACCGCATGCGGAAGTCGAAGTGAAAATCATTGATCCGGTTACGGGTGAAACGGTTCCCGCCGGAATACCCGGCGAACTCTGCACTCGCGGCTATCATATTATGAAAGGCTATTATAAAAATGAAGAAGCGACGAAAAATGCAATCGATTCGGAAGGCTGGTTGCATACGGGCGATATTGCGTTGGAAGATGAAGATGGCTATATTGCCATCACCGGCCGCATTAAAGACATGGTGATCCGCGGGGGAGAAAATATTTATCCGCGGGAAATCGAAGAATTCCTTTACAGCCATGCGGCCATCCAGGATGTGCAGGTCGTTGGCGTGCCGGATCCGAAATACGGGGAAGAGCTGATGGCGTGGATCATCCTGAAAGAAGGTGAGCAATTGGATGCGGAAGAACTCCGTAATTATTGCACCGGCAAAATATCGCGCCATAAAATTCCGCGGTATTTCGAGTTCACCAAAGAATACCCGATGACAGCGTCGGGCAAAATTCAGAAATTCAAACTGCGTGAGCTGTCCATTGAACTGACAGAAAAGCATAAGGTGTAATATCATAGTTCATTCCTTTAAACCTGATTCCAAAATATCGCGAGGCGCTGCAATAGCTGCAGCGCCTTTATTGTGTGAATGAAAGCTCGTTGTCAGGAATGGAAGATATTTGTTTAATCCTTTCGAATACAGGGGAAAAGTGTAAGGTGACGAATATCTTGAACGCAGGATATTTAAATAGACGGATCCTGGCTCGGAATAATTAAACGAAGGAGAGATGTATGATATGGCAAATGTAAAATTAGCGATTATCTACTATAGCTCTACAGGAACGAATTATCAGATGGCCAAATGGGCTGAAGAAGCTGCGAAGGAAACCGGTGCCGAAGTGAAACTTGCGAGAGTGGAAGAGACTGCACCGGATGCAGCAATCGACTCGAATCCTGCCTGGCGCGCGCATCTGGATGCAACAGCGGATGTACCGGCAGCGGAAGTTGAAATGCTGGACTGGGCGGATGCAATCCTATTCAGCGTGCCAACACGTTTTGGCCACGTATCTTCCCAAGTTCAGCAATTTCTGGATATGACAGGCGGCTTATGGGCGCAAGGGAAACTGGCGAACAAAGTGGTGAGTGCCATGACCTCAGCGCAAAATCCTCAGGGCGGCCAGGAAACGACAATCCTTGCTCTTTACACTTCCATGTTCCACTGGGGAGCCATCATCGCGGCACCGGGGTATAAAGACCCCGCATTATTTAAAGCCGGCGGGAATCCATACGGTACCAGCGTTTCTGTCGATGACGACAACAATATGGTGGAAGATGTGCAAGATGCAGTCATCTATCAGGCGAAGCACACAGTAGAAGTGGCCAAGTGGATCAAAGATGGCCGAGCTCAGCAACAATAAAGCCGTTCCTAAAAGCAGGTGAGCAAAAGTTATCCTCGCCTGCTTTTTCTGCTTTTGAAGAGTGAACAATGACTGGAGCGATACGGATGTTTTGGACTTCCCTCATTTATATAACCGGATTCGTGCTAATTCATCTTTTTTCCAGAAATATGAGATTCCTGAATGCTGTGCCCCGCAGCCGCTTTCTTTCAATAGCGGGCGGCATTTCGGTGGCTTATGTATTTTTGCACCTCTTGCCTGAGCTCAGCCATTTTCAGCAGGAACTGGAAGGGGAGTTGCAAGGCAGTGCATGGCAATTTATTGAAAGCCATATTTACATTGTGGCCATGGTGGGGCTGGCAATCTTCTATGGTTTGGAAGTGATGGTCAAGAAATCCAAAAAAAAGAGCGGGCGAAATTCAAAGTCAGGGGCAGGGGTATTCTGGGTGCATATCGGAACCTTCACTTTGTACAATGCGTTAATCGGGTATTTACTGGTCCACGATCATTTTGAAAGCAGTTGGGGGACGTTTTTCTTTTTTGTGGCTATGGGCCTTCATTTCATCACGAATGATAAGGCATTGCGGAGTTTTCATGAACAGGATTACGATAAATATGGCAGATGGCTCTTAACCGCGGCGATTGTGATCGGCTGGCTGGCAGGCATTTTGACGGAAGTGGAAGACACAGTTATATCCTTAATGGTCGCATTATTGGCTGGCGGCGTCATCCTCAATGTGATGAAAGAAGAGTTGCCGGAAGAACGTGAAAGCAGTTTCCTGTCGTTCTCGGTAGGTATTCTATCGTACTCAGCATTATTGCTCCTAATATAAGGAGCGCAAAATATTAGCAATTTTTAACTGTCCAGAGTATAATTCTACTCAAATATATAGGTACTATTGTGCAAGCCTTTTAAACTATTATGCTATGAGGTGGCTGAAATGGTGAAGGAAGAGGAAAAAGTCGTTTTCGTAAGCGAACTGGACAAATTGCGCGATGAATACCGGAAATGCCCAGACCTCTATTTGCGTGTGCAGATTAAAGAAGATATCGCATTGCTGCAAAAAGCCATCACCATTTCGGAAACTGGACAGGACGAATATTTCGATAAAACATGAAACCCGCAAACGAATAGAGTATGCGGGTTTTCGTCTGCAGAAAGAGGTTATTTCCCGGGAAATAACCTCTTTCTGTTTGTGAACAAGGCTGTAACAATATCGCTGATTTTCGGTGGCGCACAGACCCTGGGAACGGAATATGGAGCCATATCCTTTATAATAGGGGGAGATGAATGGAGAGGGAGAACAGTATGAAGGACTTGAAAGGGCTGGCTTTTGAACAGAAAAAAGAAATTGGCCTGCTGATTGCGATGTCTGTCCTGAAAGGGGCGGCTACAATCGGCCAGGCTGTATTTTTCGTTCTTGCAGTGGATGGCGTCTTTATGAAGGCGCAAGGGTTTGGAGAAATACTGCCATTTCTCTATGCACTATTAATTTCCATCATTATACGTTCTCTCTCCAGTTACGTTATTGGACGGACAGGCGTCGAAATGGCTGCGGCAATAAAACAGCAGCTGCGAATGAAATTGATTCGTTCTTTTGCAGAAGATCCTTTATTGTCTTCAGCTGAAAGCCATTCCGGCCGAAAAGTCAGTTTGCTGATGGATGCAGTTGATGAAACAGACGGCTTTTTCAGCAAATACATCCCACAACTGATTCAAAGTTATATTATTCCGCTGATGCTGCTGGTGGCGGTCTTTTCCCTGAACTGGACGACGGGTCTGATTATCCTTGTGACAGCGCCGTTCATCCCTGTTTTTATGGCGATTGTCGGCAAGCGGACAAAACAAAAAGCGGACGAAAAAATGGAGCAGCTCAACAGGTTTTCCGGAACATTCCTCGATATCCTGCAGGGGCTGACGACATTGCGGCTATATGGCCGAGGGAATGAACAGAAAGAAAAGATTGAAAAGAGCAGCAAGAATTTCCGGGATTCCACGGTTGATGTCTTGAAATCGGCTTTTCTGTCTTCATTGACCCTTGAATATATTTCAATGCTGAGCATCGGGATTATCGCTCTGGAAGTCGGATTGCGGCTTGTTGTTTTTGATAATATCACTTTCTTCAGTGCTTTCTTTATCATGATCCTGGTACCTGATTTCTTCACAATGCTGAAGGATTTCGGCAGCGCGTTCCACACGGCGCGCGGCAGTGTATCCGCATCACAACTGCTAACCGAAGAGTTTTCGAAAGAACGCAAGCCCGTATTATGGGGAGAGCGTGATTTGATAGAAGGAAAAGCACCGCACATCAGTCTGCAAAGGATCAGTTTTTCGTATAATAGTGAATTCGGGTTAAGTGATATTTCCTTTGAACTGGAGCCTTACAGTCAAATCGCCATCATCGGGAAGAGCGGTTCGGGTAAAACGACGCTGATGCATATCATGGCTGGATTATTGCCGGTAATGGATGGGGATATTGGCATCGACGGAAGGAGCCGGAGCGAGCTTAGTGAAGCCTCTTGGTTCTCGCAGCTCAGCTATATATCGCAATCACCTTATCTGTTTGCCGGGACGATCAAAGAAAACATTGCCATTGGCACCAATAGACAGGCAACCGATGAAGAAATTGCGGAAGCGGCTGTAAAAGCCGGAATCGCAGAACTGATCGATTCCCTGCCGGAAGGATACGGCACATTGGTAGGGGAAGGCGGACGCGGGTTGTCGGGTGGCGAAAAGCAGCGAATCGCTCTTGCCCGTGCATTCTTGAAAAAACCTGCCGTTATCCTGTTTGATGAACCGACGACCGGTCTCGACCTTCAGACGGAAATGATTCTGCAGCAGTCTCTTGCAGAGCTTTCCCGTCACGCCACCGTAATAACGGTAGCGCACAGACTGCACACGATCCGGTCTTCTGACAAAATTATTTATCTTGAAAATGGCCGATTGGCTGCTTCCGGAACACACGAAGAACTTGCCACGAACTTCGAGCCCTATCGAAATCTGCTGCCGCTTCAACAGGGAGGTGCAATGCGATGAAAGAATTAACTCAGGTCTTACGTTTAACTTTGCGAGAAAAACGCGATGTGTCATTGGCCATTATTTTCGGGGTGCTTGCTGGTCTCGCGAGTGTCGCGTTGTTGGCTTCCAGCGGCTATTTGATATCCAAAGCGGCTTTAACCGGGCAGATGACCGTGTTAATCGTTATTGGCGCGTCCCTGAAATTATTCGGATTGAGTTCAGCGATCAGCCGCTATTCGGAAAGGCTGTTTTCGCATCGGGCGACTTTCACGATGCTTGGCAACCTGCGCGTGTCATTTTTTGAAAGACTCGCGCCTCTAGCGCCAGAGCTTTATGGCAAATACCGGAGCGGAGATTTATTGGCCAGAATCATTGGGGATGTAGAAAGCTTGCAGAACTTTCTGCTGCGTGTTTTCTATCCGCCAGTTGTCTTGTTATTGGTGTTTTCCGGCACAATTCTGTTCACGCTTTATTTCTCAATCTATACAGCCATCCTTTTGGCAATTGGGTATCTTCTCACTGCTGTATTGATTCCGGCTTACTTCGCATGGAGAAGGAGCCGGAGGGATTGGAAGATCAGGGAGAGCCGCGGAGCTTTGTCCGCTGAAGCGGCTGAATTCCTTTTTGGATTCCGCGATTTGAAAATTTATCAGCAATTGGACGGCAAAGAACAGCAATTGGCAAAAATGATCGGTTCCTATCATGATGAACAAAGAAATGAAGGCAAAGAAGAAGTTTACAGTCAAGCGGCCAATGGTTTTCTGGCACTTCTTGTGTCATTGGCGATTCTTGCTGCCGGTGCCTATTCCACCGCTGCGGGTGAATTGGACGGTTTATACCTGGCGATGCTCGTGATGATTTCGTTAGCCGTTTTTGAAAATGTTTCGCCGATGGCTGCGTTTCCGGCACATTTCGAAGAAAGCCGGAAAGCGGCCGTCCGTCTCGACTCCGTCGTCGATGAAACACCGCGCATCAAAAAAGCTGGCGAACTGCCACCAGGCCCGCTATCCATTTCTGCGAAAAATCTGCATTATGTTTTTCCAGGGGAACAGCGGACAGCATTGGAAGATATCACCATCGATTTCCCGGCAGGCAGCAAAACTGCGATTGTCGGACCAAGCGGCTCCGGGAAATCAACTCTTTTGGCGGTGCTGATGGACGTACTGCCAGCGCACAGCGGAAGGGTTCTGTTCAATGAAAGAAATGCCGAGGAATTTTCCCAGGAAAGCATTTGGCAGCGGCTCAATGTGGTGCTTCAGGAGAATCACTTTTTCTATGGCACCATTCGCAGCAATCTGGAATTAGCTGATCCGTCGGCTGATGACAAAGCGATGATTGCCGCTTTGGAACGGGTGGAGTTAAGCGAGTTTTCACTCCAAATGGAAGTGGAAGAAAAAGGGCAAAACCTTTCCGGAGGGCAAAAGCAGCGCCTTGCAATCGCAAGAGCGATATTGAAAGGAAGCCCCTTATGGATGCTGGATGAACCCGTTTCGTCTGTGGATTCTGCCACAGGTAAAATTATTTATGAACGCTTGTTTGAAGACAACCCGGACAGCACCTTCATCATCGTCAGCCATGACCTGAGTGGACTTGAAAAGATGGATCAAATCATCGTTCTGGAAAACGGCAAGCTGATTGAGAGTGGTTCGTATGCTGAATTGATGGAGCGAAAAGGGTATTTCCACGGGTTGAAAAAAATTGAACAGCAGATTATGGCGTAAAACAATGAAAAAACCGCTGAGAACTTCT
The DNA here is from genome assembly GCF_049262615.1 of Planococcus daihaiensis. Lineage (GTDB taxonomy): Bacteria > Bacillota > Bacilli > Bacillales_A > Planococcaceae > Planococcus. The sequence goes on from NZ_CP175504.1 coordinate 2,019,777, forward strand.
CGGCGGCTTGAGTTTAAGGTGGCAAAGCTGACTCAGCTTTGCTATTTTATTTTGCTAAAAAGTCCTGCTCTTTTTTCGCGTCTTCCAGCCTCATCTGTTCCAGTTCCAGCCGCAATTTTTGCGTCTCAATAACATAATTTTCATGCTTCAGCCTTTCAAGTTCGATTTCGCTTTCAATCATCTTATGCTTCAGCTTGGTTTGCGTTTCCAGATGGGATGTGATGATTGCTGCTAACGGGATGGAAAAAATCATAATGACTGTAACCAGATAAATCATGGAATCCACCTCTTCTAATGGGACATGTATTTCAGTTGTAAAACTACTGTGAAGTCGATATTCCGCAAAACAGCTTCGCTTGCCTGGGGGCTCGCGCTGAGCTAACTCGGTCTCGTTTCACTTCGTCCGAGTGGATCTCAGCACTTCGCTTGGTCCCCATGGCGTCTGCGCTGTTTTGCTCCATATCTAAGCCGCTCTCTCAGCGCCGGCGCGGCCCAGGAGCAGGCGAATGCCGACGGAGCAAAGACGAGTGGTCTTCTCGGCTTATTGCGGGAGCCAAGGTGTGCCATGCGAAGATGGCACCTCCTTTGCGACGAGCTTGCGTAGGAGCATAATCTTTGCACTGTCCAAAGCGCCGAAGCGATTTATAGAAACTAGCAAGTCTGTTCAACTTAATCTAAATTTGATTTTATATACTTTACCCTGCTTGCTTGCAAAGGAAACTCGCCGGTGTCGGCAAATACATGACAAGTGTCATGTATGAATCCGTGCGTTTATGTCTTATTTAAGCTTGCTGATTTTATTATTATTGAGGTAATAAGTTATCCGGGCTAAGAATGTCCGAATATAGGAGGAAAAGTCATGAGTAAAGAAAAGACAGCGCAACTCCGTAAATTCGTGAAACCTTTTGAGCAGGCAGATGTGAAAGCAAGTGTCAGACAAATGGTTAATACTATACCGCCATTCTTCCTGTTTTGGTTCCTTGCGTACCAGGCACTCGATGTTTCGATCTGGTTGACCATTGCGTCATCAATCGTTGCGGCAGGATTTGTAATCCGAACGTTCATCATTTTCCATGATTGCACACACGGTTCCTTCTTTAAAAACAAAAAAGCGAATGCCATTGTTGGGACAATTACCGGCATCATGACATTATTTGCATTTGAAAAATGGAAACGCGAGCATACAATTCACCATGCTTCGAGTGGTAACCTCGACAAACGTGGGGTTGGCGACATCTGGATCATGACAATTGATGAGTATGTGGAAGCTTCGAAATGGGAACGTTTCAAATACCGCATGTACCGCAATCCACTGGTCATGTTCGGTATTGGTCCGTTATTCCTTGTGTTGATTTCGAGCCGTTTCAACCGTAAAGATGCCCGTAAAAAAGAGCGCAATAACACGTACTTGATCAATATCTCATTAGTGGTCATCTACTCGCTTCTTATTTGGGCAATCGGCTGGCAGGCATTCCTGATTATACAGGGCACAACGATGTTCGTTGCAGGCGCATTGGGCATTTGGCTGTTCTATGTCCAACATACATTCGAGGATTCTTATTTTGAAGATGAAAGCGAATGGGATTATGTGAAGGCAGCGATAGAAGGAAGCTCTTATTATCAGCTTCCGAAAGTTCTTCAATGGGTGACAGGAAACATCGGTTTCCACCACGTCCATCACTTGAGCCCACGGGTTCCGAATTATAATTTGGAAAAAGCACACGAATCGACGCCGCCTCTTCATCAGGCGACAACAATCGATATTAAATCAAGCCTGAAATCTTTGCGTTATAAAGTCTATGATGCAAATAATAAAACCTTCGTCACTTTTGGTGACATCAAGCACCTTCTGAATAATTCCAAGAAGACAGCTGAAAGTTAAGTTGAAAACCATTCCTTCAGAGGAATGGTTTTTTCTTTGGTCCAGAATTTGGTATCATGAATAATAACAGCAACAGGAGGATGAGCGTATGCAAAGCTGGTATCAATTATTTCCGAAAAACCCTTGGCTCAGCCTTTACGCTTGGGTGATTTTTTGTATTTTGCCTTTCTTCTTCATTTTCCGGTCATCATCTCCAATTGAAATCACCCTTGGCATTGTGCTTTTGGGTGTGTTCTTTTTGGCGTACCGTTTATCGGTCAATTCAAGGAGCGGCTTTGTTTACGTCTGGGTGAGCCTGGAAATGGCCGTCAATATCGTCTTGACCTATCTTTTCGGGTATGTCTATCTTGCGATTTTTGTGGCATTTTTTATTGGCAATATCCGCAACAAAGTCGGTTTCTTTATCATTTATGGCATCCACATAGGGACGACCATCGCAGCAGTGGCGTTCGGCATCGCCTTTCACAGCGATCTTTTCATGGCGCAATTGCCGTTTGTCGTGCTGACGATTCTTGGGGTCATCCTCTTGCCTTTCAATACCTATAACCGCAACAAGCGCGAGAAGCTCGAAGGCCAATTGGAAGACGCGAATAAACGGATTTCGCAATTGGTTATAATAGAAGAAAGAGAAAGGATTGCGCGGGATCTCCATGATACGCTTGGCCAAAAACTGTCGTTGATGGGGTTGAAAAGTGATCTGGCGAGTAAATTGATTTACCGGGATCCGGAAGCTGCGCTGAATGAAATCAATGACGTCAGGCAGACTGCGCGTACGGCTTTGAAAGAAGTCCGGGAATTGGTGTCGGATATGCGGGGCACCAAGCTGGAAGATGAATTGCTGCGGGTGCAGCAGATTCTCAAAGCGGGGGAAATCGATTTTGTCCTGTATGGCAGCCCGAAACTGAAAAATACGCCTTTGCTGGTAGAGAATGTGCTCAGCATGTGTTTGAAAGAAGCCGTCAACAATGTTGTGAAGCATAGCCAGGCGACCCGCTGCACGATTCTCATCAAACAGACGCCACAGGAAGTGTTGGTTCAAGTGGAGGATGATGGCATCGGCTTGCCGGAAACAGGCGGCTTTATGGTGGGGAATGGCCTGGCAGGAATGCGGGAGCGGCTGGAATTCATCAACGGCACTGCCGAAATTAAAGGTACGGACGGGATGACTTTGAACATTCGGGTACCTAACGTGATTCTTTATAATTCCAAGGGGGAGATGGCATGATTCGAATTGTATTGGCGGAAGATCAACGCATGATGCTCGGAGCATTGGGGTCGCTGCTCGATCTGGAGGAGGATATGGAGGTAGTTGGTATGGCTGCAAACGGCCAGGAAGCTATCGACCTTGTCGCAGAGTTAAATCCCGATGTTTGCATCATGGACATCGAAATGCCGATGAAAAGTGGACTGGATGCTGCCGAACACCTGAAAGATCATCCTTGCAAAATCATCATTCTGACGACGTTCGCTCGTGCCGGTTATTTTGAGCGGGCACGAAAAGCCGGCGTCAGTGGTTATCTATTGAAAGATAGCCCCAGTGAAGATCTCGCCACTTCAATTCGCAGCATCATGGCGGGACGCCGCATTTACGCACCAGAGCTTGTCGACCTTGCTTATGAGGGAGACAATCCGTTGACTGAACGGGAAAAACAAGTGATGGAATTGATTGCGCAGGGGCGCAGCACCAATGAAATTGCCAAGGAATTATTCATTACATCCGGTACCGTGCGAAATTATATTTCCACCATTCTTGATAAGCTGGAAGTTGGCAACCGGATTGAAGCGATTTCCCGTTTTAAAGAAAAAGGCTGGTTCAAGTAAGCGATTCCTTCTAAATAAATCAAACAGAAAACCGACGGAGAATCAGCATTTTCTTCGCCGGTTTTTTGCGTGCCAATATGAATTGGGGAACTGCTTTTGAATCCATTTGCGAGGTTCATTCGTATAATTTTTCTTCGAGTTTGCCATCTTCCGTGTAGATGTGAAGCTCACCGTGGTTTTTATTGACGTAGCGTTTGGCGTCAGCCATCAGTTCTTCTTTTGTTTCTTCAATCAGGATCGCTTTCTTGCTGTCCTTTTTCTTCAGTTGCCAGCCTTCGTCGTGGGAACGGATTTCGTAAATTGGCTGCTCTTCATCGCCGTGGACAGTGGATTTGGCGCGGTCGAGCGCAATCGGAATTGCTCTTCCTTCTTCGTAGCCGTCTCGCAATAATGCATTGGCGATTTCTATCGCTTTGTTTCGAACGTCAGCGTTTAAGTTTTTGAATGAATCGGGATAGTCGTTTTTACTCCATGGCACCATAATCGCCTCCTTTGCCTCTCAATTCCCCCTTTTAATAGGATGTAAAACAAAAAATTACTGGTATTAAAGGCTCAGGATGTTACAATGGAAGGGAAGGGGGAGATAAGATGTCAGATTTAACTTATCAAATCATAGCGCTAATTATTTACCTCATCGCTATGTTGTTTATCGGATGGTATGCGTATCGCAAGACCGTTAATTTATCAGATTACATGCTCGGAGGACGTGGCCTTGGCCCATCCGTTGCCGCACTTAGTGCAGGAGTATCCGACATGTCGGGTTGGTTGTTATTGGGACTTCCTGGTGCCATTTACGTCGGTGGCCTTGTAGAAGTTTGGATAGCAATCGGCTTAACAATTGGTGCCTATCTTAACTGGTATTTCGTGGCACCGCGTTTGCGCGTCTATTCACTCGTAACGAAAGACTCGATTACAATTCCAAGTTTCCTGGAAAATCGCTTGAGAGACTCTTCACGGTTATTAAGAATTGTTTCAGGAATTATTATTTTGATCTTTTTCACATTCTATGTGTCTTCAGGTATGGTCGCAGGTGGCGTATTCTTCGAAAGCTCGTTCGGATTGAGCTATCAGTTGGGTATGGTCATCGTAGCCGCAGTAGTAGTAGCTTACACGCTATTCGGCGGATTCCTTGCGGTCAGCTATACTGATTTTGTGCAAGGTGTCATGATGTTCCTTGCATTGATTGCGGTTCCGGCAATCGGAATTTTCGCAACGGGTGGTTTCGGGGCAACTGCGGATAGCATCCGTGCCGTAGACCCGACTTTCCTTAACTTTACAACAGGTGCTTCAGTAGTTGGTGTCATCTCTGCTGTAGCGTGGGGCCTTGGTTACTTTGGCCAGCCGCATATTATCGTCCGCTTTATGGCAATCAAGACTTTGAGAGAAGTAAAGGTTGCACGCCGCATCGGTATCGGCTGGATGATTCTCAGCCTTATCGGAGCTGCTTCGACAGCACTTGTCGGTATTGCGTATTTCCAGCAAAATCCAACTGCTACATTAACAGATCCGGAAGCGGTATTCATCGCACTCGGACAAATCTTGTTCCACCCGCTTATTGCCGGGTTGATGCTTGCAGCTGTATTGGCTGCCATCATGAGCACGATTTCTTCACAATTGCTGGTAAGTTCATCAGCATTGGTTGAAGATTTGTATAAGATTGCGTTCAAGAAGAAAATTTCAGATACGGTCGTAGTAAATCTTGGCCGTGCTGGTGTTTTACTCGTAGCTCTGTTAGCTGCTTTCCTTGCATGGGAAAGAAATGCAACAATCCTTGAATTGGTTGCTTACGCTTGGGCAGGTTTCGGTGCCGCATTCGGTCCACTGATTCTCCTTGCATTATTCTGGCGCAAGTTTACTAGCATGGGGGCACTCGCAGGTATGATCGTTGGTGCCGCTACTGTCATCATCTGGGACATGATTGGTACTGCTGAAGGCGATGCAGGTGCAACTGCAACGACCAACTTCATCGGCAGTGTTTACGAAATCATTCCAGGATTCATCCTTTGTCTACTGGTTGCATGGTTAGTGAGTCTTGTTACTTACAAACCAAATGCTGAGATCGAAACAGAGTTTGATGAAACAGTACGTTTGATCAATGAAGACAAATAAGTCTAGAAAAGCGACGGCGCCTGTTCAGCTCTGAAAGGCATAAGGCGAACCAGCGAAGTGGCGTTCTTTGCCACGCAGCTGGGTTGACTTATGACCCGAAGAGCTAGGCCGCTGGAGTCTAGACAATAAGAAAAAGCTCAACCCTTCCGTTAGGAAAGGGTTGAGCTTTTTGTTTTGTTTCTATATAAGTTGAAGACAAAATAACCATAGTAAGCGATATTCCGCAAAACAGCTTGCTTGCCAAAACCCGCGCTCCTGCATCGCTGCGCTGCTTCGTCGCAAAGAGTTGCCCTCGCAGGCTTCGGTCAACTCTTCGCTGTTTTGCTCCATATCTTTAAAGAATTCTTCTATCAGCAAAGGCGCGGCTCCGGAGCAGGCGAATGCCGACCGGGCAGAAGACGAGTGGTCTTCTCGGCTTATTGCGGGAGGCAAGGTGCGCCAAACGGAGATGGCGCCTCCTTTGCGACGAGCTTGCGCAGGAGCATAATCTTTGCTCTGTCCATAGCGCCGAAGCGTTATAAATACTATTTCTTTAGTTCGACTTATATAACTTGTTTACTTCCGCTGATCCTTGCGGGCTTCACGTTCCATTTTCTTGAACTGGCGCAAATCCGACTTGCGGATTGGCGGAGTTTCAGTCCGTATGATTTTTATGAAGGACCAGACCATCATCAGCAGCAGCACGGTAAATGGCAACGCTGCGATCAAGGATGCCGTCTGCAGAGCTCCGAGTCCGCCTGATAATAATAGGACAGCAGCGATAGAAGACATCAGCACGCCCCAAATTATTTTAAAGGCCGTCGGCGGATTCAAGCTGCCGAAACTGGTCATGCTCGCCAGAATGTAAGTGGCGGAGTCAGCAGAAGTGACAAGGAATGTGAAAATCAATAGGATGGCGGCGACAGACATAATCGTTGCCATTGGCAGCACATCGAAAGTCTGGAACAACGCCGAAGTCAGATCGTTATCGACGGCTTCTGCAATTCCAGCCCCATTATTCAAATCGTAGAATAAGGCGGTGCCGCCAAACACGGCAATCCAAAGACAAGCGATTGCAGGTGGAATGACAAGCACACCGAGAACGAATTCGCGGATTGTGCGGCCGCGGGAAACGCGGGCTACAAAAGCGCCGACAAATGGCGACCAGGCAATTGCCCAAGCCCAGTAGAAGATGGTCCAGCCACGGACCCATTCGCCTTCCACATACGGTTCCATCCGTAAACTGTATTGCACGAAGTTTGTAATGTAATCACCCAATGCGAGAGTGAACGTCTCCATGATAAAGACGGTTGGTCCGGCAAAGAATACAAACACCATCAGAACGAGTGCAATGCCGAGGTTTAAATTACTTAAATAAGCGATTCCTTTATGTAATCCGGTGGATGACGATAAAGTATAAGCGGCAAACATAACGCCGATGATCGTCAACTGGATGGTAAATGAATTCTCAATGCCGAATACTGCGTTCAAACCGCCATTCATCTGAAGAACACCAAGGCCGAGGGAAGTAGCAATCCCCATGACAGTGGCAATAACAGCAAGTGAATCAATGGAATGCTTGATCAGTGGTTTTGTGCCGACCACCGGGGCAAGTGCAGTTGAAACGAGTCCTGATTTTTTCTTGCGGAATTGCAAGAATCCGATAACGAGTCCGACGATCGCGAACACGGACCATTGGCTGACGCCCCAATGAAAGAATGAATAGCCCATCGCAATGCGGGCCGCTTCCGGAGTTTGTGCTTCATTGCCAAAAGGGGTGGTGAAGAAATGGCTCATCGGCTCGGCTACGCCCCAAAATACGAGTCCAGCGCCGAAACCGGCTGAAAACAACATGCCGATCCAAGTGAAAAATGGGAATTCCGGACGATCGGTGTCTGCCCCGAGGCGGATATTACCATATTTACTGATGGATATAACGATGAGAAAAAGGGTAATGATGAATACAGCGAGCAAGTAAAACCAACCAAAATTATTAGTTGTAAAAGCGAATAGGGTATCTGATACTGCTTTGAATTGTTCGTTTACAAACGCTCCAAGCAATACAAGCAGCAAAATTACTGCGGTTGAAACGATGAAAACGGGATTTGTCCATAACTTTTTGTCCATGTCGACCTCCTGAGGTTTTTTGAAGATATTTTTCTATATACCCCAGCCTAACGAAAATAACGCATGAAAACCACCTATATGGGAAATAAGGGAAGAATTAAATAGGAATGATGAAAAACAGAGAGTCCACATTGCCTCAAAAGTTCTTATTAAATCCAGTGAAATTTTATAAAAGGAAGTGGAACCAATGAAATTTGATCATGTTGTACATTTCATAGATAGGAGCCCGGAAGATGCGGTAAGTTTCTGGAATCAGCAAAATCTGCATGCGGTGGTCGGGGGACGCCATGAAAAATGGGGCACCCGAAACGCCTTGTTTTATGGCAAGGACAGTTATATCGAATGGCTGGCACTTGAAAATAGGATGATTGCCGAAAGTGCCTGCCATCCATTAACAAAATTGCTCTTGCATAATGGAGCCGGCTTTGGCACTGTCTGCTTCCGAACTTCTTCGATTGCAGAAGTGAACACGCGTCTGAAAGGCGCCGGCTTTCAAACGAGCGGCATTTTGGATGGCAGCCGCCAGACTGCGGAAGGGAAATTAATCGAGTGGAAAATGCTGTTCGTCAATGAGGAACCATCGGCCCGATTGCCGAATCCGTTTTTCATCGAGTGGAATGAAACGGAGGAAGAGCGATATGAAGGACTGAAAGCAGCGGGGGCATTTACGCAAGCGCAGCAGGATATTGCTGTAGAGCGTTGTATTTTCGGTGTGGAGGATGTGGAAGAGATGAGCGACAGATGGAAGGAACTCCTGGGGGGAAGTCTGCAACTTCCCAATTGCCTGATTGAGTTCCGTAAACTGCAAGGCAACAAAGAACGGCTTGAGGAAGTTCATTTTAAAAACGGCACTAAACGGCTGGCATTTGAAAAAGGCGTTTATTGGCTGTAATTGCCCGAATTTAAGAATCGGCTGCAGCTGTGATAAAATAGAGGGAATAGAGGCAGTTTCTATAATAGAGCTGCAAAGGAGAATGTGCATATGGATACATTGATCGAAAAAGCCGTACTGGTCGGCGTACAACTGCAAAAAGATACGCATTTTGACTACGAAATGGCAGAGCTCAGAAATTTGGCTGAAGCCTGCAACGTCGAAGTGCTGGGTGAAATCACCCAAAATTTGGACCGCATCAACCCGTCCCATTATGTCGGGAAAGGCAAAGTGGATGAGCTTAAAGCATTCTATGAAGAAACAGATGCAAATCTGATTATCTTCAATGACGAATTGTCTCCTTCGCAAATTCGGAACCTCGAGGAAGATCTGGAATGTAAAGTTATTGACCGGACGATGCTGATTCTCGATATTTTCTCTCGCCGCGCCAAAACGCGTGAAGCGCAGGTGCAGGTGGAATTGGCGCAATTGCAATACATGATGCCGCGGCTTATCGGGCTTCGCGCTTCACTTGGCCGCCAGGGCGGGAGCAGCAGCGGTGGAGTGGCCAACCGCGGTGCCGGTGAAACGAAACTCGAACTCGACCGCCGGAAAATCGAAGACCAGATTGCCAAGCTTCATAAAGAACTTGAAAACATTAAAGACCAGCGGGTGACCCAGCGTAAGCAGCGCCTGAAAAAAGGCATGCCGGTGGTGTCGCTCGTCGGCTACACGAATGCCGGGAAATCGACCGTCATGAACGAATTGCTCAAAAAGACGGGGCAGCAGGAAGAGAAACAGGTATTTGAAAAAGATATGTTGTTCGCCACTTTGGAAACTTCCGTGCGCCAGATTCTTTTGGATGACAATAAAAGCTTCCTCCTTACCGATACGGTAGGGTTTGTCAGCAAATTGCCGCATCACTTGGTGCGCGCATTCCGTTCAACGCTGGAAGAAGCACGCAATGCGGACCTTCTTCTTCATGTCGTCGATGTATCCCACGAAGAATATCGCCATATGATGGAAGTCACCAACCGCACGCTGCACGAAGTGGGAGTGGAAAACGTTCCAACCCTCTACGTTTACAATAAATCAGACCTTGCTGACATACCGCATCCGAAAACCAATGGGGATGGCCTGTGGATTTCCGCGAAAAATGGCAAAGGGCTCGATGAACTGCTGGATATGATCAAGCAGCGCATTTTCGCCGATTTCATGACGTGCCGGATGGTCATTCCATTCGACCGCGGCGATATCGTCGCTTATCTGAATGATACAGCTACCATCCGCGAGACGGAATACGAAGAAGAAGGCACGTCGCTCCTAGTGGAACTGAGCCGCGCCGATTATGACCGTTACGAGGAATTTATTGTCGGTAAATAACAGCAAGCGAACAGGCTTCCACGGAAGCCTGTTTTTTTACTGGACGTGGAGCTGTTTTTGAAAATACGCCCAACTTTCGATCAAATACGCCCAACTTTACTCGGAATACGCCCAACTTCGATGGAAATACGCCCAACTCAAAAAAAGCGCGACCGGATTTTTTCCGGTCGCGCTTTTTTCTTTATTGTCCAGACTCCAGCGGCCCAGCTCTTCGGGTCATAAGTCAACCCAGCTGCGTGGCAAAAAACGCCACTTCGCTGGTTCGTCTTATGCCTTTCAGAGTTAAGCGGGTACCGTAGCATTTCTCAATTATTGCTGAAACTGAATACGGTGCAGATTTGCAAAGATGCCGTCGTGTTCCAGCAGTTCGTTGTAAGCGCCTTGTTCGGCGATGCCGTCTTCGGTTACCACAATTACACGATCTGCATCGCGTATCGTGGCAAGCCTGTGGGCGATGATCAACGTTGTGCGATTTTCAGCCAGCTCAGAAAGAGCTTCCTGGATGACGCGCTCCGTTTCCGTATCAAGGGCGGAAGTGGCTTCATCCAAAATTAGGATCGGTGGATTTTTCAGGAACATGCGCGCAATGGCGAGCCGCTGTTTCTGGCCGCCGGATAATTTCAAGCCGCGTTCGCCGATTTGCGTTTCATAGCCTGCCGGCAGTTTATTGACGAAGTCTTCCAAATGGGCTTTACGGGCGGCGGCGAGAATTTCTTCGTCGCTGGCGCCTTGTTTCCCGTACGCAATATTTTCGCGGATTGTGCCGGTGAACAGGAAGACGTCCTGCTGCACGATGCCAATATGGGAGCGCAGCGAATGTTTCGTCATGTCGCGGATATCGATGCCGTCAATGGCGATCGATCCTTGCTGGATATCATAAAAGCGGGGGATCAACGTACAGATGGTCGTTTTGCCTGCGCCCGATGGTCCAACAAAAGCGATCGTTTCACCAGCTTGCAGGTTCAAGTCAACGCCGTTCAGGACTTTCTTGTGTTCATCATAACCAAAGTGGACATTGTCGAATGTGATATTGCCTTGCAAGCCGGTAATTGGCTGTGCGCCTTTTTTGTCGACAATATCCGGATCCTGGTCGATCAGGTCGCGGAAGCGGCTAAAGCCGGCCATGCCTTTTGGATACAGTTCGAGCAATGCGCTAATTTTATCGATCGGTTTGATCAGCACGTTCAGGAACAGCACGAAACTGACCAGTTCCCCGTAACTTAACTGACCTTGATAATTCAGCCATGCGCCGTAGACAAGAACGACCAATGTCAACAGACGTGTCATCATATAGATGCTTGAATGCGTAGCAGCCATGACTTTATATGCTGCAATCTTGGCAATGCGGAAGTTGCCGTTGTCTTTTTTGAAACGGCCAATTTCGAATTCTTCGTTAGTGAACGATTGCACAACGCGGGCGCCGGAAACGCTGTCTTCCACGCGGCCGTTGACGTCTGCGATTTTTCCGTACATATTGCTCCACGCGGAATTCATCTTGATGTTGCAATAAGTGATCAGCCAAATCAGGAACGGAACGACGATCAGCGTAACGAGCGCCAGGTTCGGGTTGATCCAGAACATGATGCCAAATGCGCCGAAGAACGTCATGATGGCGATAAAGAAATCTTCCGGGCCGTGGTGGGCAAGCTCCCCGATGTCGAACAGGTCATTCGTGATGCGGCTCATGATGTGGCCGGTTTTGGTATTGTCAAAAAAGCGGAAAGACTGCCGCTGGACGTGAGTGAAAAGTTCCTCCCGCATATCGGTCTCAATATTGATGCCGAGCTTATGCCCGAGATAGCTGACAATGTATTGAAGGAAAGTGCTGATCAGGAAAACTGCCAGCAGGAGAACACTGACTGTTACGATGGCATTCCAGTCGCCGCTCGGCAACAGCTCATCGATAAAATACTGGACGGCCACCGGAAAGGCCAATTCCAGGATAGCGACAATCACAGCACTGGAAAAATCAATGATGAACAGCCGCTTATGCGGTTTGTAATACTTGAAAAAATGTTTTAAATTCAAAAAATCCACCTCTTGTGTTTTATTGTACAGTCCGCATTATCATGGGCTGATTGCTGAAACATTTTTTCTCACAATGAGAAGTATAATCCAAATAAAGAAAATAAACGATTGAAATTTCGGAATCTGAACGGATTAATGAAACATTTCCCTGTTTCCATCGTACTAATGACTAACAGAGCAACTTGAAAGGGTGAGCGATTTGAAGAAATGGATGACTTATATGGGAGCGGGAGCGCTGGCTTTCACCTTGTCAGGATGCGGGGAAACGGCGCAACCTGCAGACGATTCCGGAGACGACAATGCAGCAGGCACCAGTGATTTAACTTTAGAGGAAGTTTTCAGTCGGTCTGCTGAAGCCAATGAGGGAGTCTCGAGCTTGCATGCAGACGTTTTGACCAATCAATTTATGTCGATGGGTGAAGCGGGCATGGAAATGGAGATGGAAGTGGATCTTGGCATGGATATGACGGTGGAACCGCTGGCATTTTATCAGACAGCAGAAACTTCGATCGTTTCGGAAGATATCCAAAATGATAATCCGATGACCATGGAGATGTATTACACCGAAGAAGGGCTTTTCACATATGAACCAACAATGGATATGTGGATCAAAATGCCAGAGGACAGCTTAGTGGGCATGGGGGACTTGATGAGTCAAGATTCCGTGGATCCTTCCGAGCAGATGGATCAGCTGCACGCGTTTCAGGATGATTTTGTTTTTGAGCAGTCAACGGATGAATACATTTTGAAGTTGGATGCTTCAGGTGAACAGTTTAAAAACTTGCTGGACGAGCAGCTTGAAGGCACGCTCGGGCAAATGGAAATCGAAGCCCAGAGGTTCCTCGAAGACATGACAATCCATTCAGCCAGCTACGAGGTTTTTATTGATAAAGAAACGTTTTTGACGAATAAAATGAATGTGAAAATGGACATCGACATGAATATTGAAGGCGATACCATGAGTATCCTATCCGATATCCAGTCAACATACAGCCAATACAATGAGATCGACGCCATCGTTGTGCCGGACGAAGTATTGGAGCAGGCTGAATAAAACGCTTAATAATCTTTGGAAAGGACATGTCCCCGGACATGTTCTTTTTTTTGCGCAATTTTGGTGAACTTTTAACAAATGGAAGCTATTCGCGTCTAAATGAAAATAATTCTCATTTAATCATTGACTCTATTTACCAATCTGCTATATACTGGGTGAGTGCTTAAGTGATAATGATTATCAATATCACTTGCACAATCAATCAATAAAGTTTATTGAACACGGATGAGGGTCAGTCATGAAGAAGCGTTATCTAATACCAGCATTAATCATACTGTCTGTCATTTCGCTGTTTGTCGGTGTCAGCAGTATCAGTCCATTTGATCTGTTGGATTTCCAATCGGAAGAAACACAAATTTTCCTGATCAGCCGACTGCCAAGGCTGGTCGCGATCTTGCTGGCGGGTGCAGGGATGAGTATGGCAGGACTCATCATGCAGCAACTGAGCCGCAATAAGTTTGTGTCACCAACAACTGCCGGCACGCTCGATGCTACAAGGCTTGGGATTCTCGTTTCGATGCTACTGTTCGCAAATGCATCGATGATTGAGAAAATGGCTGTAGCGTTTCTCTTTGCGCTTGCAGGTACGTTTCTCTTTATGCAAATTCTCAACCGCATCAAATTCAAAGATGCAATATTTATTCCTTTGGTTGGTTTGATGTTCGGGAATATCCTGTCATCCATCACAACGTTTTTCGCTTACCGCGCAGATGTAATCCAGAACATGTCCGCCTGGCTGCAGGGAGATTTTTCGATGGTCATGAAAGGGAGCTACGAGCTGCTCTACATAAGTGTCCCGGTGTTTATCATCGCTTATCTTTACGCCAACCGGTTTACGGTTGCGGGGATGGGCGAGGATTTCTCGAAAAACCTGGGGCTGAAATACCGCAGCATCGTCAATATCGGTTTGACGCTCGTTGCTTTGATCACCGCGACAGTTGTTTTGACTGTTGGTGTCATCCCGTTTCTCGGTTTGATCATCCCGAACATCATTTCAATTTTCAAAGGTGACCATTTACAGAAAACATTGCCGCATACAGCAATGCTCGGAGCCATTTTCTTGCTGCTGTGCGATATTTTAGGAAGAGTTTTGATTTACCCGTATGAAATTTCGATCAGCCTGATGGTCGGTGTCATTGGAAGCTTTATCTTCCTCTTCTTATTGTTTAGGAGGAAGTCATATGCGTGATTTACATAAGATGCTCATACTGCTCGGCCTGGCTCTGGCCGCTTGCGGCGTGTATTTGTTCCATGACCTGAACGGAAGTTTCGATTATGCATTGCCGAGGCGCGGCGTTAAAGTCTTCGCCATGGTGCTGACGGGGATTGCAATCGCTTATGCCACGGTGGTTTTCCAAACCATTACGCATAACCGGATTCTCACCCCGAGCATCATGGGACTCGATTCACTCTATATGCTGCTGCAGACATTGCTGATTTTCTTCCTCGGATCCGATCACATCAGCATTATGAACCGGCAAGTGAATTTCATGCTGTCGATTGCGGCCATGGTCGTTTTCGCCTTATTGTTTTATCACCTTCTATTTAAAAGAGGCAATCAGCCAATTTACTTCCTGCTGTTGATCGGCATTATTTTCGGAACGTTTTTCGGCAGCATTTCGACTTTCCTGCAAGTTTTGATCGATCCGAATGAATTCCAGATCGTTCAGGACCAGATGTTTGCGAGTTTCAATAACGTCAATTCCGATCTGGTGTGGCTGTCGCTGGTCATCATCGTTCTATTAATCGCCTTTGCCTGGAAGCATAATGCGTCGCTCGACGTCTTGTCGCTCGGACGGGATACAGCGGTGAACCTGGGCGTCAATTACGATTCGATTGTCCGCCATATGCTGATCCTGTCTGCGGTGCTGATCGCGATCGCCACGGCGCTGGTCGGCCCGATTACATTCTTCGGGCTGATCGTGGCGAATCTGTCCTATCAGTTTTTCAAGTCCTACAAACATTCCGTGCTGCTGCTAGGTGCCATCGTCATCAGCGTAATTGCCTTGGTCGGCGGGCAATGGGTTGTCGAGCGGGTCTTTACTTTCAACACGACGTTAAGCGTCATCATCAACTTCATCGGTGGAGTTTACTTCATCTATCTGCTATTAAAGGAGAGTCGGGCTAAATGATCCAGGTACGCGAACTGACAAAGCTTTACGGGAAAAAACAAGTTGTTGAAAATGTCTCGGTAAATATCCAGCGCGGCCAGATTACGTCCTTTATCGGACCGAACGGCGCCGGGAAATCAACGCTCCTGTCAATGATCAGCCGGCTCTTGGATGCCGATACCGGTGAAGTGTTGATTGATTCGACAAATACGAAAAGGATGAAATCCAATGATTTATCAAAACGGGTCTCCATCCTGAAGCAGTCGAACTTCATGAATGTCCGGCTGACTATCCGCGAATTGGTGTCATTTGGACGCTTTCCTTATTCCAAAGGGCGCTTGAATGATGAAGACGAGAAAATGGTGGACCAGGCGATCACTTATATGGACTTGGGTGAGATGGAACATTCCTATTTGGATGAACTGTCGGGCGGTCAGCGCCAGCGTGCGTTTATTGCCATGGTTATTGCCCAGGATACAGATTATGTTCTGCTCGATGAACCATTGAACAACCTGGACATGAAGCATTCCGTCCAAATTATGAAAATTCTGCGCCGGCTTGTTGATGAACTTGGCAAGACAGTTATCATCGTTTTGCACGACATCAACTTCGCATCCGTCTATTCAGACCGGATCGTCGCATTGAAAAACGGCCGCGTCGTAAAAGATGGGCCGACGGAAGAAATTATACAAAGTGCAGCATTAAAAGAAATCTACGATATGGATATTCCGATTCAGCAGATGAACAATTGCCGGATTTGTGTGTATTTCAATTCTTAAAAAAAGAGGAGCTCGAATAGGATGAAAAAATGGTTATTGATCGCATTCACATTAATGATGGTGGCGTTCCTTGCTGCCTGCGGAGCAGATGAAGAGGCTGCAGATTCAAGTACGGCTTCAGCGGATACGAAAGAAGCGGAAGTTGAAAAGGTAACGGTCACGCACGAACTTGGCGAAACAACTTTTGACAAAAATCCCGAAAAAGTAGTCGTATTCGACTTCGGTATTCTTGATTCGATGGACAAATTGGGCGTCGAAGCGGTTGCTGGTGTACCACAAGGAAACATTCCGGGTTACCTCGAGAAATTTGGGGACGCTGAAAAATACGAAAACGTTGGTACTTTGAAAGAAGCGGATTTTGAAGCGATTCACGCGATGAAACCGGATCTGATCATCATCTCTGGACGCCAGGCCGCAATGTACGAAGAATTTACCGATATCGCTCCGACAGTGCACCTGGGTGTAGATACCACGAAATACATGGAGTCGTTTGAAAGCAATATGACAACGCTTGGTGAAATCTTCGGCAAAGAAGATGCAGTGGAAGAAGAACTCGCTGCAATCCAAACACAAATAGACGACGTGAAAGCAAGTGCCACCGATGAAAAAGCATTGATCGTGTTGGCAAATGAAGGCAAAATCAGTGCATACGGAGCCGCTTCACGCTTTGGGATTATCCACGATGTGTTCGGCGTGCAACAGGCTGATGAAGGAATTGAAGCTTCGACTCACGGACAAAGCATTTCATTTGAGTATATTTTGGAAACAAACCCGGATATGATGTTTGTTGTTGACCGCAACGCTGCAGTCGGTGCGGATGCAAGTGCCAAGGATTCACTTGAAAATGAATTAGTGCAAAAAACAACGGCTTATAAAGAAGGTAAAATCATCTACCTTGATCCTGACTACTGGTATCTGTCCGGCGGCGGATTGCAATCAGTCAGCGAAATGGTGAAAGCGATCCAGTCTGCTTTCGAATAATTTCTTCATATTTAATTAGGGGGACACAAAAAATGTTTGTACAGATGAAAAGGTTTGTTGTGAAGGAAGGGACTTCAGAAATCGTGCTGAATCGTTTTTCGGGTCAAAATAGATTGGCTGAGCAGCCCGGTTTTATTGACCGGACGATTTTGAAGAAGAATGTTCGCCGGGGCGATGAAGAAGTGATTCTTTATGTGCGCTGGGAGTCCGAGGCGGATTGGAAGAATTGGGAAAAGCATCCCGATCATATCGCTGGCCATAAAGCGAAGATCGGCAAGCCGAAACCTGATCATATTATCGAAGTCACTCAAACGACTTACCATGTGCATGATTAGGCAATAAAATAAAAAGGCGAACCGGATTTCCGGTTCGTCTTTTTTGTATGTTGGATTTTTAAAATTTTTTTAATCATTTCGCTTCAGGCGGACGCTTTCCTGGGGGAGCTGCCTGAGCCTCCTCACTCGCTGCGAAAACCGATGCTCCTGTCTCTGCATCGCTGCGCTAGCTTCGAGACAATAAAACCGTTGCAGCGTTACACGCTTCGTCGCAAAGGTTCGACCGAATGCTGTTCGGTTAAACCTTCCCTCCGGGGTCTCAGGACTAGCTCAGCGCGAGCCAAGTGTTGGCCGAAGGCAGTTCGGCCGACGCTTTGCGACGAAGCAGCGCAGCGATGCAGGAGCACGGGTTTTGGCAAGCGAAGCTGTTTTGCGGAATATCGGCTTTCAATTTCACGCTACTCTATTTCAATAGAAGGAAGTTGAAAGTTTTGTGTGATAAACTGAATATACTGAAGAAAGAGGGTGGAGGCTATCAAACGTCTATTCTATCCACTGGGAATGGCGACTTTGATCGGTTTTTTTGCAATCTTGACGAGTTACACCAACGATGGAGTTTTAGAATTTGATGTGCGTTCGATGGAATTGCTGCATGGCATGAGGAGGTTGGATGTGCTGTCGGTTTTTGGTGAGCGCTGGGTAATTTTCATTGCCAGTCTGGGTCTGATCGTTTACCTATGGATGATGAGGCAAAACTTCAGGGGGATGTTTTTTGTCTTCCTGACTGTCGGAGTCGGCAACGGGCTGAATGAGCTGATGCAGTACTTTTTCGTCGAGGAACGGCCGGATCTTCCGCGCGGACTGGAAACTTTCGGATATCCGTCCAGCCACGCAATGCTGGGGTTATTATTCTTCTTTACGCTGGCTTATTTCTTAACGGAGCATAATGCATCCAAATATGTCAGCACTTTGGTCTGGCTGGTCGCAGTGTCCGCAGTGGTGCTGATCGGCCTGTCGCGGGTAGCCGGTGGAGAGCATTTCTTTTCAGATGTAATGGCCGGCTGGTTTGTGGGCTACTCATTGTTTGTGACAGTAGCCGTGTGGTATGAATTGCGGGAAAAGAAATTTAAAAAGAAAAGTGCAGAAAAAAACTTTGAATAAGTTGGCATAGAAAGAGGGCGACCCTGTTGAAGCGGTCGCCCTCTTTCTGTTTGTAAAATGTTTTTAGGATTTCTGGACTTCGACATGGTCGCCTAACTGGTTGAGGCGGCTGGCAAAAGAATCTCCTGCACCAGAGGACCCTTGTAAAACTTCATCCATAGAATATGCCTGTGAACCGTGCTCTGCGAAATCCAAGCCGCTTTCTTCTTCTTCAGCAGAAACGCGAAGAGGTACAAACAGGCTGATGGCTCCAAGCGCAAGTCCTGTTGCAATAGAAGTCCAAATAACTACTGCGAGGACACCTACCGTTTGAATGCCGAGGATTTCTGCGCCTCCGCCGTAGAGCAAGCCTCCCGAAGTATCGAACAATCCGATTGCAAGAGTACCCCAAATTCCGGCGATGCCGTGGACTGAGATGGCTCCGACTGGATCGTCGACCCGGATTTTAGAATCCAACAATCGAATAGCTTCTGTCATGATAATGCCAGCTGCCAAACCGATTGTAATAGCCCCGATAAATGAAACGTTCGCTGCCCCGGCTGTAATTCCGACAAGCCCTGCAAGTGCACCGTTCAATGTTAATGAAGGATCAATTTGTCCGTATTTGAAGCGTGTATACCCTGCGGTTGCAAGAACACCTGCAGAAGCCGCTAATAAAGTGTTGGCAATCACCGAAGGAACAAGCTCCGGATCAGCTGCAAGTGTACTGCCGCCGTTAAATCCGAACCATCCGAGCCACAGGATGAAAACGCCGAGTGCGCCGAGCGGGATGTTGTGGCCAGGAATTGAATTGACGACTTTGCCGCTGTATTTCCCGATGCGGGGACCGATTTTCCACGCTGCCACAAATGCCGCAACTGCGCCGGTCAAGTGAACGACAGTTGAACCGGCAAAATCGATAAAGCCGAGTCCCTCCAACCAGCCGTCTGCCCAAATCCAATGTCCGACAACCGGATAAATGACTGCGGTAATAGCGACAGTCAATAAAATATATGCCGGCAGATTAACCCGTTCTGCAACGGCACCGGAAACAATCGTCGCGCAAGTTGCTGCAAAAACTGCCTGGAAGACAAAGAACGCTATATCCGCATCCCCTAAAAGTGCAAACCCTTGTGTACCAATCATGCCGAAAGCCGATGGGCCAAACATAAGAGCAAATCCGACGATAAAATATAGAATTGAACCAAGTGATATAGTAATGATATTTTTCATTAAAATATTCAATGTATTTTTCGAACGTGTAAATCCTGACTCTACCATAGCAAACCCGGCATGCATGAAAAAGACAAGCATGGCGCCGAGCATAATCCACATCATATCAACTGAACCTTGTACTGCTTCCATCCAATCTCCTCCTTATCCGACCGCGACATCGCCGCGCTCTTTCGTTCTGATTCTGATCGCTTCTTCAACGGGGAAAATAAAAATTTTTCCGTCTCCGACTTCTCCGGTTGCCGCATAGTCCAAAAGAGCTTCAATAATGGCTTCCACTTTTGAATCTTCCACAACCATTTCCAATTTTAATTTTGGTGAAAACTCCATTTTGTAAGTATTTCCTCGAAACATGCCGATTCGTCCTTCCTGTTTGCCTATCCCAGCTATTTCCGTGACACTCAAACCGTCAATGCCTTCAAGGGCTAAAGCTTGCCGAACGTTTCCGAAAACGGATGGACGGATAATGGTCTCAATCTTTTTCATCTTTCTCCTCCTAGATGTTAAGTTTTCTAACATGTATCTTGTGTTAGGTTAATTAACATAATAAATAAAGTTTTCAGATAATGCAAGTGTTTTTTGAAATTAATGTTAGGAAAGTTAACATTTAAATTATGATAAACTGTTTTTGAGGTGATGAATCGTGTATAAAATCAGTGAAGAACTTGTAACTTTAGGGATAGCTCGTATAGAAGGATTTCCTGTAGAAGGATTTGTAAGAGGAAGTGGGCCGCGGCGGCCGGCCATCATGCTGGTCGGCGAAGCGCCTGGCGAAAACGAATTGGAAACGGGCATTCCGTTCACCGGAAGGGCAGGGAGGGAATTGATGCAGTCTTTGGCGAGTGTCGGACTGAGCCGTGAGGATGTTTATATCACCAGCGCTGTTAGAAGCAGGCCCTATAAATGGGGGGCAAAGAAGAAGCGCAATGGGGATACGGAGGATAGAAAATACAACCGGCCCCCGACGAAACGAGAGATTATTGCCCATGCGCCGATTTTGGATACGGAGATACGGGACATCAAGCCGCCGTTGATCGTTACTTTGGGCAATGTCGGCCTTCAGCGGCTGATCGGTCCGCAGGCAAAAGTGACTGAAATGCATGGTGTTCTGCTGGAAACGCCGATTTTAATGTGGGAGGAAGCGGCAGGAAAGTTCGTTGAATCTGCAGAAGTTTATCACATTTTGCCGACTTTTCATCCAGCCAGCGTCTTTTATAATCCTCCGGTTCGTGCTCTGAAAGAAGCGGATTGGCGTAAGTTAGGCGATCTTCTAAAGTTGCAGAAGTGAAGGAATAATCCAATATCTTTCTTTGTTAAAAAAAGTTGCACAAAGGAAACTTTAAGCGTACAATAACCATATTCAATAGAACTGGAAGGAAGTCATGGGTATGGACAGTACGGTCTTATTTGCATTGGCACTGACGCTTTTTGCTGGCCTGGCCACCGGCATCGGCAGTTTACTTGCGTTTTTCGCTTCTCGAACGAACACGAAATTTTTATCTATTGCGCTTGGTTTTTCAGCTGGTGTCATGATTTACGTGTCAATGGTTGAAATCTTTGTGAAAGCAAAAGATTCTTTAACCGGGGCGCACGGGGAAACTACCGGCTATTGGCTGACGCTTGCGGGCTTTTTCGGCGGCATGATATTCATGGCTGTTCTGGACCGCGTGTTGCCGCAGCTCGGAAATCCGCATGAAGTCAAAACAATCGAAGACATGGATGAGGGTCCGAGTAATGATGAATATGCCAGACTTCGCAAAATGGGGATTTTTACGGCAATCGCAATCGGTATCCATAATTTTCCGGAAGGCATCGCCACATTCATGTCAGCGATGCAGGATCCGGCACTCGGCATCGCAATTGCAATCGCTGTTGCCATTCACAATATTCCGGAAGGGATTGCAGTGTCTGTTCCAATCTATTACGCTACGGGCAGCCGGAAAAAAGCTTTGCTTTACAGTTTCTTGTCAGGAATTTCGGAACCGGTCGGAGCAATTGCGGCGTGGCTCTTCCTGATGCCGTTCTTAAGCGATACACTTTTTGGCATCGTCTTTGCTTCGGTCGCAGGAATCATGGTCTTCATATCCCTTGATGAATTATTGCCGGCAGCCAAACGTTACGACGAAGCCCATCTATCTATTTATGGTCTTGTTGCCGGTATGGCAGTAATGGCGGTAAGCTTGGTGTTATTAACTTAATCGCAACAAAGCGCCGCCGTCTCCCTTCAATCAGGGAGACGGCGGCATTTTTTATTGCTTCAGTATTTGATTTTATTCAAAAACTATGAAGAGCTTGTGCCATTTTCGTCGTAAGCGTATAGTGATAAGGTGTAAAGACACCGAGTTGAATGCTTAGGACGAGGAGAATGAGAATGACTACTATTACTGACAATGAAAAAAATACAGCGCCAATTTCGCGCAATAAACTGCTTTGGGTTGCCGGTTTGGGTTGGCTGTTCGATGCGATGGATGTGGGGATCCTATCCTTCATCATCGCTGCACTCCAACAGGATTGGGATCTGACAACGGATCAGATGGGTTGGATCGGCAGCGTCAATTCCATCGGGATGGCTGTGGGGGCATTCGTCTTCGGAATTTATGCAGACCGTGTCGGAAGGAAAAAGATTTTCATCATTACGCTCCTGCTGTTTTCATTGGCGAGCGGGATTTCCGCCTTCACGACCACGCTTGCTGCGTTTATGATTCTGCGATTTTTCGTCGGCATGGGACTGGGCGGCGAACTGCCGGTGGCTTCGACACTGGTGTCGGAAAGTGTACCGACAAAAGAACGGGGACGCGTCGTCGTCTTATTGGAAAGTTTCTGGGCAGCAGGCTGGCTGCTGGCAGCCATCATTTCTTATTTTGTTATTCCGGCTTCAGAATACGGCTGGCGCATTGCGCTGCTGATCACGGCGTTGCCGGCTCTTTATGCGCTTTATCTCCGGATCAACCTTCCGGATTCACCGCAGTTCACGGCAAAGAAAGATGTTCTGCGCTCAATCAAGGTCAACATCAAAGATGTGTGGTCGAAAAAATATGCCAAAGCGACATTGATGCTTTGGATCGTCTGGTTCACGGTTGTGTTTTCTTATTATGGAATGTTCCTTTGGCTTCCAAGTGTCATGGTTCTGCAAGGCTATACGCTGATTCAAAGTTTCCAATATGTTTTGATCATGACGCTGGCTCAGCTTCCTGGGTATTTTACGGCGGCGTGGCTCATTGAAAAAATTGGCCGGAAATTCGTATTGGTCACTTATCTTTTCGGAACAGCGGCAAGTGCACTCGCTTTCGGCAACGCCGAATCATTGGCGATGCTGATTACGGCCGGTGCTTTCCTGTCCTTCTTCAACTTAGGTGCATGGGGAGCGCTGTATGCATATTCCCCTGAGCAATATCCGACAGTCATCCGAGGGACCGGAACCGGAATGGCGGCATCATTCGGCCGCATCGGCGGAATTTTCGGCCCGCTTCTTGTCGGTTTCATGCTGACAGCGGGCTACGGAGTCAATGTGATTTTCGCGATTTTCTGTGGTGCGATTGTTATCGGCGCGCTGGCGGTTGCGTTCCTGGGTGTTGAAACAAAGCAAAAAGAATTGGATTGAGCGATTTTCTCAGCGGCCGTCGGCGGTCTTTCCTTTGCCGACGGCCGTTTTTATTATTTATGGAAATCAGCAGGAAAAACAGCTCGGATAGCCAATACTTATTAAATGAATTAAATAGAAATGAGTGTGGGATTATGGAATGGAAAGTATACCCTGATTCGTTTGAATTCAGTCGGAAAGTGGAGCCGCTGCTTTATGAAAATGAAGACCAATACAGTTTGTTCCTCGGGATACTCAGCCAGATTCAAAATGGCCGCTATGAAGATTATTATTTGGCATTGGCCGAAGAAGCCGGGGAAATTCTGGGGATTTGTCTCATGACGCCGCCGCATCCGCTGCAAATTATCTTTTTGAAGGAAAATGCCGGATTGGAAGAGACGCTTGCGGTTCATTTGAAAGGCGGAAATCTGGAAATACCGGGTGTCATAGGAAACAAAGGGCCTGCGGAAAGATTTGCGGAAGCATGGGCAGCCGAGACCGGTGCACTAGTTGAACTTCAAATGGACGAAGGTCTGTACCGCATTGATGCGGTGGTTCGGGGGCTTGAAAAGAGCCCGGGAAGTTGGAGAGTTGCCAATATGCAGGATGCGGAATTGCTTGAGAAATGGTATCTCCTTTTTGAAAGCGAGACAGGCATCGGAGCTTCAAGCCACCGGGTCGCTTCGATGAAAATCGAGCAATTCCTGGAAGACAAAGAGATTTATGTGTGGGAAGTCAATGGACAAATCGTCTCCTGCATGAAGAAATCGCGGCCTTCCAAACACGGAATCACCGTTTCGTTTGTCTTTACGCCGGAAGAATACAGGCGCAAAGGGTATGCCCGTACGATGGTGGCGGAAGTAACAGAGGAATTGCTGCTGGAATTCGACTTTGTGATGCTTTATACCGATTTGAAAAATCCTTCATCCAATAAAATCTACAGCGAAATTGGCTATGTGCAAATTGCCAATCCGGTGCATTTGCGATTTAGTTAGCACAGAAATTCGCACCGGAAACTGGCAGATGGAAAGAGCCGCGCAGCAAATTGATTCACCAGACAGCAAATGATTCCGGAACGACTGCTTTTTTGCGGTCGTTTTTTTATGCAGAATTGATAGTGGGAACAGGAAGCTTTATCGGCAAAATATAGTGACCGGCTTTTTTATTGAAAATTGCAGGCGTATTGCATCTGTAAAAAGGGTAATAAAATATATAATAGGAAAGATATAAGAAAGATATAGGAAAGATATAGGAAGGGGCAATGGGAATGATCCGTTTTGAACATGTGACAAAGCAGTTTCCAGATGGGACGGAAGCGCTGAAAGATATATCCCTGGTGTTTCCTACCCATAAATTGACAGTCGTAATTGGCCCGAGCGGCTGTGGGAAAACGACGCTTATGAGAATGGTCAATAAATTGGAAACGCCGACAGCGGGCGATATTTTCATTGATGAAAAACCGATTACAGGGCTTGATGAAGTTCAGCTGCGCCGGTCGATTGGCTATGTCATCCAGCGGATCGGGCTGTTTCCGCATATGACCATCGCGAAAAATGTTTCGCTTGTGCCCCGTTTGCTGGAGTGGCCGGAAGACGAAACGGCGAAAAAGGTCGATGAATTATTGGAACTGGTCGGGTTGCCGCCGGAGATTTACAAGGAACGGTATCCGCTGGAACTGAGCGGAGGGCAGCAGCAGCGCGTGGGGGTTGTGCGCGCACTGGCAGGAGATCCGAATATTATTCTGATGGATGAACCGTTTTCTGCTCTGGACCCGATCAGCCGGGAGCAATTGCAGGACGACCTCCGGAACCTTCAACGGGAAATTCAAAAAACGATAGTATTTGTTACGCATGATATGGACGAAGCGTTGAAAATTGCAGATACCATCATCGTCATGCGTGACGGGGCAGTTGAACAGATTGGCACACCGCAAGAGCTCATGAGCAATCCGGCGAACGATTTCGTCCGCAGCTTCATCGGGCTGGATCGCATCGAACGGCAGCGTTCGTTCGGAGAGCGCAAACTAAAAGAGTTTCTCGGTGTGTTTGCTGAAGATCCGAAGGAAGGTGCTTTACAGATCTCCGGGGAAGCGACAATCGATGAAGCGTTCACTGAAATGGAAGCGAGCGGATTTTCATTTTTGGAGATTGTTGAAGAAGGAAGAACGGTGGCTTATGCCAGTGACCGTGATTTGGTCAAGGCGGCTCTCTGGAAAGAGGAGGTTGAAACAGTGTGAGAAACTTTTTTGATACGCTGGTCAGCCGGCAGGACATGATTCAAAACGCATTTTTGGAACATATTTACTTGTCATTTGTAGCTGTGGCCATCGGCATCGCCATCGCTTTGCCGACGGGCATCATCATTGCCCGTTACCGCAAGTATGCGGAGCCGATCATCGGTGTGACGGCCGTCTTTCAAACCATCCCGAGCCTTGCGCTATTCGGCTTTTTGGTACCCATCCTCGGAATCGGTTCTCCGACAGCTTTGATCGCACTTATTATTTATGCTCTATTGCCAATTCTTCGAAATACCTATACCGGCATCACCGGTGTGGATGGCTCCACAATTGAAGCAGGGCGCGGTATGGGCATGACCCGCACCCAAATACTCAGGCAAATTGAATTGCCGCTGGCGCTGCCATTCATCATGGCCGGAATCCGGACGGCGACCGTATTGACAGTGGGCATTGCAACATTGGCGACTTTTGTAGGTGCTGGCGGTCTCGGGGACATTATCTACCGCGGGCTGCAATCCTATAATAATTCATTGGTTCTGGCGGGTGCCTTGCCCGTTGCGCTACTTGCGATCGGCTTTGATCTGATCTTAAAGGGAATCGAGAAACGTGCAACGCCGAAAGGTTTGAAAAATTAAAAGGGGGAATGGATGATGAAAAAACAATTGACTCTAGTGTTAGCGGCAGGAGCGTTAACGTTATCGGCTTGTGGAGGTACAGGGAGCGGTGACGCGACAGATCCGATTATCATTGGCGGTAAACCGTGGACAGAGCAATACATTCTGCCGCATATTTTAGGGCAATATATAGAAGCAAATTCCGATTACACAGTGGAATACGAAGATGGACTCGGTGAAGTGTCTATTCTGACACCGGCGCTCGAACAGGGCGATATCGATCTTTATGTGGAGTATACGGGGACAGGCCTGAAAGATGTGCTGAAACAGGAATCCGAGCCTGGCCAGACATCGGAAGAAGTGTTGGAACGCGTACGTGAAGGTTACGAAGAGGAAATTGGTGCCACGTGGCTGGAACCTCTCGGTTTTGAAAACGGCTATACACTGGCCTTTTCTAAGGACAGTGGCTTCGATGCCGAAACATATTCAGAGCTGGCGGAAATTTCCCAGTCGCAGGACCTTAGTTTTGGAGCCCCTCATCCGTTTTATGAACGGCAAGGGGATGGTTACGATGATTTAATCACGACCTATCCTTTTGAATTTTCAGCGACCGACAGTTTTGACCCGGCCATCATGTACGAAGCGGTGAACAATGGCGAGGTCGACGTTATTCCGGCATTCACAACTGACAGCCGGATCGGGCTGTTCGATTTGGAAACGACAGAAGATGACCTGTCGTTCTTCCCGAAATATGATGCAGCTCCGGTCGTGCGGATGGAAACATTGGAAGAATATCCTGAACTTGAGGATCTGCTCAATGAACTGGCGGGCCAGATCAGTGAAGAAGAAATGCTGGCGATGAATGCCCGAGTTGACATAGATCAGGATCAACCGCGGGATATCGCGAGAGATTTCCTGGTGGAAAAAGGTTTAATAGAAGAATAATTACAAACAAAAAGGCAAATCCCGCAAAATCGTTTGCGGGATTTTTTATGGTGTCCAAGTAGAAATTCGAGTACAATTAAATTGAATGAATAGTCATTCAATTCTGAGTGGTTATGGATTGATTGAAATAAAAAACGAATGATGGGGTGGATAGATATGCGTGAAGTGGTAATTGTTGAAGGGGTTAGAACGGCGGTTGGACGGAGAAAAGGGTCGTTTTCTGAAACGCGTCCGGATGAGTTGGCAGCTTTGGTGCTGGCAGATTTGGTCGAGCGCGCAGGCGTCAGCAAAGGAGATGTGGAAGACGTCATCCTGGGCTGCGTTTCGCAATCGGGTGAACAGGGAGGAAATATTGCGCGGACAGCGGCGTTGATCGCCGGCTTCCCGGATTTTGTGCCTGGCGTCACGATTGACCGTCAATGCGGCTCGAGCCAACAAGCCATTCATTTCGGTGCACAGGCAATTCTGGCGGGCGACATGGATATCGTCATCGCGGGCGGTGTCGAAAGCATGACGCGTGTGCCGATGTTTTCGAATATGCAGGGGGCCAAACCAAGCTCGAAACTGACGGAGAAATATGAAATCATCAACCAGGGTTTGTCGGCGGAACGCATCGCTGAAAAATGGGGTTTCAGCCGCCGGCAATTGGACGAGTTTGCGCTACAGAGCCATACGCGCGCTTTGGGTGCCATCAACTCTGGCCGTTATGACAAAGAAATATTAGCTGTTGAAGTGACTGGTGAAAACGGAGAAAAACGACTTGTCACTAAAGATGAAGGGCCACGTCCCGAATCTACTATGGAAGTTTTGGGTGGACTGAAAACGGTATTTGATGAAAATGGCGTGATAACGGCAGGCAACGCCAGCCAAATGAGTGACGGCGCCTCCGCGGTTCTGTTGATGTCGCGTGAAAAAGCGGAGGAGCTTGGATTAAAGCCGAAAGCGCGCATTATTGCCCGTGCAGTTGTTGGTTCGGATCCGACATTGATGCTGACGGGTCCGATTGCCGCGACGAAAAAGGTGTTGGCAAAAGCAGGGCTCGAAATTGGCGACATGGACCGCTATGAAGTAAATGAAGCGTTTGCGCCGGTTCCGTTGGCGTGGCTGCATGATATCGGAGCAGATCCTGAAAAATTGAACGTCAACGGCGGCGCGATTGCGCTTGGCCATCCACTCGGCGCAACCGGCACAAAATTGATGGTGTCTCTCCTGCATGAATTGGAACGCACCGGCGGACGTTACGGGTTGCTCGCGATTTGTGAAGGCATGGGCATGGCGAACGCGACAATTATTGAACGATTATAAAAGGGATCGGGGCGAAGAAGATGAGAACAAGCGAAGTAAAAGCGATCATCACCGGCGGCGCATCAGGGCTCGGAGAAGCCACCGTCCGCCGTATCGTCGAACGCGGAGGAAAAGCCGCGATTTTCGATTTGAATGGTGAAAAAGCAGCGAAGCTTATCGAAGAATTGGGCCAGGAGTCGGTGTGGTACGCGGAGACGGATGTCACCGATGCCGCTGGGGTGGAACAACAGACAGCCGCTGTCATCGAACGCTTCGGTTCTGTGAATCTTGTGGTCAATTGTGCTGGAATCGGGACGCCGGGGAAAGTCGTTTCAAAAGGCGTGCCCCAGCCGCTCGAGCAGTTTGAAAAGGTCATCCGCATTAATCTGATCGGCAGTTTCAATGTGCTGCGTGTGGCGGCCGCCGCGATGCAAAAGAATGAACCGAATGACAACGGTGAACGCGGCGTCATCATTTCGACCGCTTCAGTTGCTGCATACGAAGGGCAAATCGGTCAGGCTGCCTACAGTGCTTCAAAAGGCGGCATCGTGTCGATGACGTTGCCGATTGCGCGTGAATTTGCGCGCGACGGCATTCGCGTTATGGCCATTGCGCCAGGGTTGATGAAGACGCCGATGTTTGACGGCTTGCCTGAAGCAGCGATTGCGTCGCTCGAATCAGCGGTGCCATTCCCGGCGCGTCTCGGCCGGCCGGAGGAATACGCGCAATTGGTGGAAAGCATCATCGAGAATCCGATGCTGAACGGCGAAACAATTCGGCTGGACGGAGCAATCCGCATGCAGCCGAAATAGGAGGCGAAAAAATGGGTAAATATCGTTTTGAAGAAGATGAACATGTGATGTTCCGCAAATCGTTGCGGAAATTCCTTGAAAAAGAAGCGGTGCCGCAATACGAACAATGGGAAAAGGATCGTCTCATTCCGAAATCGTTCTGGAAACGCCTCGGGGAAATGGGTTTCCTGTGTCCGCAGGTGGAAGAGCAATACGGCGGTCTTGGGCTTGATTTCCGTTATGCCGTCATCATTGGCGAAGAAATGGAGCGCGTCGGCGCTAGCCTCACCGGCGTCGGATTGCACAATGACATCACCGTGCCGTATATCGAATCCTACGGCAATGAAGAGCAGAAACAGCGCTGGCTGCCGGGCTGCATTTCCGGCGACTTCATCACCGCCATCGCCATGACGGAACCCGGAGCGGGGTCGGATCTGGCGAACATCTCCACAACTGCCATCCGTGACGGCGATAATTACATCGTCAACGGCCAAAAGACCTTCATTACCAACGGCATCAACTCGACGCATGTCGTCGTCGCTGTGAAAACGGACACCAAAGCGGAATCGAAGCATCGCGGCATCTCGTTGCTGATGATTGAAGAAGGGATGCCGGGCTTTA
Source organism: Planococcus daihaiensis (assembly GCF_049262615.1). Taxonomy (GTDB): domain Bacteria; phylum Bacillota; class Bacilli; order Bacillales_A; family Planococcaceae; genus Planococcus. Next base: position 2,049,621 of record NZ_CP175504.1, read on the forward strand.
CGAAAGGGCGGAAACTCGATAAAGTCGGTCTTCATGCGCAGGATACGTCCGAATTGTATTTTGAAGATTGTGTCGTGCCGGTCACGAACCTGATCGGTGAAGAAAACAAAGGATTTACCTATTTAATGGAAAAACTGCAGCAGGAACGCCTTGTGGTGGCGATGGCCGCTCAAACCGCTTCGGAAGATATGCTGGAGATGACGGTCGAATACGTGAAATCCAGACAGGCGTTCGGCAAGCCGATCAGCGCATTCCAGAATACCCAATTCAAGCTGGTTGAAATTGCGACCGAAGTGGAACTTGGCCATTCATTCCTTGAGTCGTTGATTGAAGAACATATGGCCGGCAAGGATATTGTGTCCAAAGTGTCGATGGCGAAATTCTGGCTGACCGACACTGCCAAAAAAATATCCGGCGAATGCATGCAATTGCACGGAGGCTACGGTTATATGGAAGAATACAAGATCGCCCGCCGCTACCGCGACATTCCGGTGGCAGCCATCTATGCCGGATCCAATGAAATCATGAAGACCATCGTCGCCAAGCGGATGGGTTTATAAAACTATATAAATTATCAATTCGTACCCACTGCAATTGAATAGGCGAAGAATAGTTTTGTCTGCTAATAGTTCATTGCCGAATTAACCATAACAATGAAAATTGCTATGGAAGCAAGTATGAATATATAACTTCCGATTTTAACCTCTTGCGACCAATCTCTTATCGCCACTAACAGGAAATAACTACTTAAAGAAATTCCGAAAAAGAGAGTTAGCAATAGAGATGGTTCATTATTAAAACTAAGGAATCCAGATATAATTGATAATACAGCTGCAAGTACAATAAAAATTTTTAACATAATAAAATCTCCTTATCTTAGTAATACCAAAACTCTATCATAAAATTGTTTCGGTTTCAGTGGCGTCAATTTCATATTTTCTCATTAACAAACCGAAGAATGCAGTGGTCTTTTTTTCTTTTCCATCCATTTGGGGGCAATCAGTCTTCGGTCCATTTCGGGAATGCGCCGACGCTGGGTGGCGCATAGATATGGAGCAAAACAGCGAAGACGCCCAGGGGACCAAGCGAAGTGCTGAGATCCACTCGGACGAAGTGAAACGAGACCGAGTTAGCTCAGCGCGAGCCCCCAGGCAAGCGAAGCTGTTTTGCGGAATATCGACTACTATAAAATAATAGTTCAACTTATATAGTAGAAAAATTCGAAATCAGCACTTCTTTGCTTGACAGAATAAACTAAATAATTTAATGTAAAATACAACTTGTTGGAAGAGCGGCAAGTCTATTCGAGAGAAGAGCCCAGAACAGATGAGAATAGCAGAGTGCAAAATCGAGGATTGAGACGAGTAGGCAGTGGAACTATTTAGAGAGTCAGCGGCTGGTGGAAGCTGATTGGAGAAACTGCGCGAATGGACTTATGAGAGCTAGCCTGAAAATGGAAATGAGTAAGGCAGACGTATGCCCTGCGTTAAAGGGAAAGGCGAAAAGCCTGTTTAAGTGAGTGCAGAAATGCATTAATGCGTGGTGGTACCGCGGTTTTTTTAACCCGTCCCCGCAACCGGATATCAATCCGGTTGCGGGGATTTTTGTATTCAAAAGAGCTGAGGAGAGATGATAATGAGACGAGCAGAGAGTTTAAGTGAACACAGAATGTACAATAAATCGCTGGAAATGTTGGATGACCAAATGACGGATGGTGAAATCAAAAGATTTCTTGAAGCATTGCATCAAAGAGGAGAAACGGCAGATGAGATGGTGGGTCTGGTCAAGGCGATGAGATCGAAAGCGGTCAAACTGCCCGAAACAAATGGGTCGCTGATTGATGTCTGCGGCACGGGCGGCGATCGTTCATTCAGCTTTAATATCAGTACGCTGACGGCATTTGTGCTGGCGGGTTGCGGCATGAAAGTCGCCAAACACGGCAATCGCAGCGTTTCGAGCAAAACAGGAAGCGCTGATGTGTTGGAGGAGCTCGGAATTGGCACTACAGCAGATCCGGCAACCATTCCGGAATTGATCGATAAAACAGGAATCGCGTTTTTATTTGCGCCGGCCATCCATCCGGCACTCGGAAAATTACGGAGTGTGCGCAAGAGCATTGCGACGCCGACCATTTTCAACCTGGTCGGACCGCTTGCCAATCCGTTGCCGATTGAAATGCAAATGACGGGCGTCTACCGCCGGGATATGTTGGAGCCGATGGCAGACGCACTCCTCCGACTTGGCAGAAAGCGCGGAGTGATGGTGCACGGAGCCGGTGGCATGGATGAACTTTCACTGGCTGGCACCAATGAATTATTGCTGTTCGATGAAAACGGCAAGAAGGCGATGCAGTTTCATCCGGAAGAAGCCGGTTTAAAACTTGCGCCGATCGAAGCCGTCAGAGGCGGAGATGCCAAACGCAATGCCGCGATTTTTCTGGAAGTGCTTGAAGGTAAAGAGAGTGCTTATCTGGACACCGTCGCGTTGAACGCGGGTGCGGCACTTTTCGCCGCCGGCAACGCAGGCACGATTGCTCAAGGGGTCCATATTGCGAGAAAATCCATCCTTTCAGGTGAAACGGCACGCATATTCAATGCCCATCGCCGTGCGATGGGGGTGCTGGTATGACGATATTGGATGAAATCATTGCAGCAAAACGCAAGGAGATAAAAGAATACAAAGGCATCCAGCCGGTTGCGGCAAACGATTTTCCTGAAAAATCACGCTTGGCGGATCGGCTGAGAAGGGGCCGCGGAGTCATCGCAGAGATCAAACGGGCGTCCCCTTCAAAAGGCGATATCCGACTGGACGTTGATGTCGCTGAGCAGGCTAAAATTTATGAGCAGGCGGGAGCTGCAGCGATTTCCGTATTGACGGATGAATTGTACTTCAAAGGATCGATGGCTGATCTGGAAAAGGTGGCGAAACTGGTATCGGTGCCGGTACTGTGCAAAGACTTTATCGTCGACAGTGTCCAGATCGACCACGCAAAAAACGCTGGCGCCACAATCATATTATTGATTGTTGCGGCACTGGAGCAACTGGAGCTTGAAGGGCTGTATTCATACGCGCAGGCAGAAGGATTGGAAGTGCTGGTTGAAGTGCACGACCGCGGGGAGCTGGAAACTGCGCTTGAGTTGGGTGCAGAATTAATCGGGGTCAATAACCGGAATTTGAAAAACTTTGAAGTGTCGCTGGAGCGGACAGCAGAAATTGCCGAACATTTTCCCCGCGGCGGTGAGTCGCTGCTGATCAGCGAAAGTGGAATCTTTTCTGAAAACGATGCCTCATTTGCATTCAATAAAGGAGCTTCCGGCATCCTGGTCGGTGAAGCGTTGATGCGTTCGGCAGACGCCGGCGCGTGGATTGCGGCCGTAACCGTTCCGGGGGTGAAGAAATGACGAAAGTGAAAATTTGCGGATTGCAGGAAGTGGAACATCTACAGGCGGCACGCGGAGCTGATGCGGTGGGGTTTGTCTTTGCACCGAGCCGTCGCAAAGTTTCGGTCGAACAGGCTGCTCGCCTGGCAGCCGAACTGCCGGCATCCATTGAGAGAATTGGTGTTTTCGTCAATGCGGATTTGACTGAAATTCTGGAAGCAATCAGAACTGTGCCTTTGACGATGGTGCAATTGCACGGCGATGAACCGGACGATTTGATCCGCAGCATTCCGGTGAAAGTGATCCAGGCGTTTTCGGTTCGCGATGACAGGGATGTCGAAAAACTGGAGCGGTCGATTGCAGATTACGTGCTGGTCGACGCGCCGGGAATCCATTACCGCGGAGGAAGCGGCAGGACATTCGATTGGACTTTATTGGAGCGCTCAACAATTGAATTTGAAAAACTGATCGTAGCCGGGGGATTGGACGCTGACAATGTCGGCACGGCAATTAGCCGCACCAAGCCGTATATGGTGGACGTTTCGAGCGGTGTCGAAACCGACGGCAAAAAAGACGTTGATAAAATAAAAAATTTCATAAAAACTGTAAAGGGTGATTCGATGCAGAACACAACGGGCACGAAGGAAGAAACCGGATTTTTCGGGCGCTTCGGCGGCCAATTTGTACCTGAGACATTAATGCGCGCAGTGAAAGAATTGGAAGCGGCTTATGCGGAAGCGAAAGTGGATCCGAAATTTCAAGCAACGTATCATCATTATTTAAAGGATTATGTTGGCCGTGAGCAGCCGCTCACCTATGCGGCAAGACTGACGGAAGCGTGGGGCGGGCCGAAAGTTTATTTGAAACGCGAAGATTTGAATCATACCGGCGCCCACAAAATTAACAATGCGATCGGCCAGGCATTATTGGCGATCCGCATGGGCAAACGGAAAATCGTCGCGGAAACCGGCGCCGGCCAGCACGGTGTGGCAACGGCGACAATCTGTGCGCTGCTGGATTTGGAATGTGTCATTTTCATGGGCGAAGAAGATATCAGAAGGCAGCAATTGAACGTATTCCGGATGAAATTGCTCGGAGCAAAAGTGGAAAGTGTCACAAAAGGCAGCGCCACATTGAAAGACGCAGTCAATGAAGCCTTGCGCTACTGGGTGTCAAATGTCGGCGATACCCATTACCTCATCGGTTCGGCGCTCGGGCCTCACCCGTTCCCGACGATGGTTCGTGATTTCCAAAGCGTCATCGGCAAGGAAACGCGTAAGCAGATCCTCGACAAGGAAGGGCGCTTGCCGGATGTAATCTTGGCTTGTGTCGGCGGCGGATCCAACGCAATCGGCATGTTCCATCCGTTTGTGGAAGATTCGACTGTGCGGCTCATTGGCGTGGAAGCGGCCGGTGAAGGCGTTAACACAAACAGGCACGCGGCAACACTGACCAAAGGAACGGAAGGTGTGCTTCACGGCGCCTTTATGAAACTGTTGCAGGATGATAATGGGCAAGTTCAGGAAGCGCATTCGATTTCTGCGGGACTCGATTATCCGGGCGTGGGTCCGGAACATGTTCACCTGGAAGATATCGGGCGTGTTCAATACAAAGCGATAACGGACGAAGAAGCGTTGGCTTCGGTCATCACTTTGTCGAGACTGGAAGGCATAATACCTGCGCTCGAATCGGCGCATGCCGTGGCGGAGGCGGAGAAAACGGCTGCCACCATGGGGCCGGAAGAAATCTTGATCATCTGTGTATCCGGGCGGGGCGATAAAGACATGGCGACCTATGCGGAAAAATTGGAGGGGCTGGCATGAAACGTTTACAGACTTTGAAGGACGAGGGCGGCAAGGCGTTCGTCGCGTACATTATGGCGGGAGACGGCGGATTGGATCGGCTGCGCGGTCAGGTAGAATATTTGCAGGGCACGGGCGTAACGGCGATTGAAATCGGCATCCCGTTTTCCGATCCGGTGGCAGACGGCCCGGTGATCGAAGAAGCCGGTAACCGCGCTTTGAGCGAAGGCGTGACGCTTGATAGGGTTTTATTGGAAATGAAGAGCTGGAATTTGGAGATGAAGATTCCGTTGATCGTCATGACGTATTTGAATCCGGTGATCCGTTACGGGGCAGAACGTTTTGCTGCGGCCTGCCGGGATGCGGGCGTTTCGGCAGTCATCATTCCGGATCTGCCGTTTGAGCATCAGCAGCTCGTTGCACCTTACCTGAAATCGGCGGACATCACATTGATCCAATTGGTGACGCTGACCACAACCGAGAATCGGCTGCGTGATATTTTGGCTGCGGCTGAAGGTTTTGTCTATGCCGTCACCGTGACCGGCATTACCGGTGTGCGCGATGAACTGACCCAGGACGTGAAAGAGTTCATGAAGGATGTGCGTGCAGAGAGCCCGGTGCCGGTGTATGCGGGATTCGGCATTTCCAAACAGGAACAAATCGATATGCTCCGCGATGACGTCGATGGCTTTATCGTCGGTTCAGCAATTGTCAAAGCGTTCCATGACAATAAAATCGAGGACATCGAACCCCTGATCGATGCAGTGACCCGCAGCAACCCGGTATAATGGATGCTGGAGGGATGTACGATGTTCAAACCGGTCTCAACTGATTTTTTTGATTTGCCCACGTTGGAATTGTCGCGCAATCTGCTCGGGCAGATTCTGGTCCACGAACTGCCGGACGGTATCGTCGCCGGCCGCATTGTCGAAACCGAAGCCTATATGGGCGCGGAAGACCGGGCGGCGCACAGTTTTGGCAATAGACGAACCAAACGGACGGAAATTATGTTCGGCAACGCCGGACTTGTTTATACGTATCAAATGCACACCCATACCCTGATCAATGTGGTCAGCGGACCGGTCGATACACCGCGCGCGATTCTGATTCGCGCAGTGGAGCCGGTCGAAGGCATCGATTTGATGGCGGAACTTCGCGGCCGCCATTTGCCAATCAGGCAATGGACGAGCGGCCCGGGCAAACTGACGAAAGCGATGGGGATTTCGATGGATTATTACGGCCACCATTTTACGGAGCAGCCGTTATATATCGCACAAGGTGATCCGGTGCATGCCGTTTCAGTCGGGCCGAGAGTCGGCATCGGCAATTCGCAGGAAGCCGTCCACTATCCGTACCGCTTTTGGGAACAGGACAACCCTTACGTATCGAAATTCCGTTAAACTCCATGTTTAGTAATTTTTGTGCGTGGAATAATAAAGGAGAGTTCAAAACCAAAGGAGTGAAAGATAGTGGCGAAAATCGCAACGCTTATCACAAATATGTTTGAGGACGTAGAATATACGGATCCGTCGAAAGCATTCAATGATGCGGGTCACGAAGTTTTCACAATTGAAAAAGAAGCCGGCAAAGAAGTGACGGGCAAAAAAGGCGAAGCTGTCGTGTCGATCGACAAAGGCATTGATGACGCCAACCCGAATGATTACGATGCCCTGTTTCTGCCAGGCGGATTCTCACCTGATCAATTGCGGGCGGATGACCGTTTCGTAAACTTTACGAAAGCATTTATGGACGCGAAAAAACCCGTTTTCGCCATCTGCCACGGGCCGCAATTGCTGATTTCAGCAAAAGCACTCGAAGGCCGTGATGCAACGGGCTATAAATCGATTCAGACGGACATGGAATACGCTGGCGCGAAAGTGGTCGACAAGGAAGTGGTCGTTTGTCAAAATCAATTGGTGACAAGCCGCCAACCGGATGACATTCCTGCATTCAACCGTGAATCCTTGCGTGTGCTGGAAGAATATTCGGCAAAATAAAATGAATTAATGAATGACCCCGGCAGCTGTGGCTGCCGGGGTTTTTAATGGAGAAATTAGGGGGAGCGCAAGCGAGCGCTCTGCAGCCCGATTGATCCTTGATTAAATAAGCGAACACTTATAAAATAAGTGACGATACTGTTGAAAGCAGGTGTTTGGGATGGATTATCTATCCATGGAATCTTATTTAAAAGCCATCAGCGATCATAATAGAATGCTGATGCTGAAATATTTATCGACTGAATCGCTTTGTATCTGTGAATTTACGGAATTGCTCGATATGACGCAGCCGGCCGTCAGCCAGCATATGCGGAAATTGAAAACAGCCGGATTGGTCACGGAAGAAAAGCGGGGACGTTGGACGATCTGGTCGCTCGATGTGCGGCACACGCTTTATCCGATGCTGATTCATCTATTGAGTTTATTGCCGGAGCCGGAAGTCACTGTGGAATCTTTGGTAGCGGAAGGAAAAAAAGTGGTTTGTGAATAGCTGGATGTCTTCAGCGGAGAAGTTGGGCTCATTATTAAAATGACATAAAAAATCGTGCCTCTCCAATCAGGAAGGGACACGATTTTTTTTAATCAAGAAATTTGGCCATGTAAATCTCGTTATAATACTTGCCGTTGATGACCATGGAATCCTGGCGAATGCCTTCGGATACATAGCCGGATTTTTCAAATAATTTTCTGGCCGGCTTGTCGTTCTCGACAACTGTCAATTCCAAGCGGCTGATCTTCTTGGAGGCTGCCCATTCTTCGCCTTTTTGCAGAAGTTTGGTGGCGATTCCTTTGCGGCGTGCGTTCGCTTGAATGCCAATGCAGATTTCTGCGCGGTGAGCTGCCCGTAAGGCGGCATTGCCCACTATGGTCAGGAAACCGACATGCTCGCCATTCAATATTGCGATAAAGATTGTGGAATGTCCGCTTTGGCGCCATTCGATTATTTGTTTCCGGACTTTCTGTGTGGACTGAGTGCGTTCATCTTTGCCATACAGCATAAACTCGGATTCGGCTTCCACTGTTTTCATCAATGCGGCAAGAGACCGGGCGTCACCATGCTCGGCGTTGCGGATCAGCAGGATATCTTCATCCCCTTTGCCGTCTTTTGCATTGGCTCCTTTGGAAGCGTCGATTCTTTCAAATACGACATGACGGTTCGTCTCCACTTCACTGACAAAATAACCGGCGTCCATCCATGCATGGAAATGCTTGGCGGGTGCTTTGGTTTTTTTCCACCAGCTCCTGTTCAGATAAGCGGCATTGGGCAATTGCTGGCCCATGATCTGTTCAATTTCATTGAAGCTGAGTTTGATTTTGGCATTAGTGGCAGAAGAAAAGTAATTCGCTAACGGAATGTATTTCTTTTCCAAAATTATAGTCAATATTTTCACTTCCCTTCAGAAATTTATGGATTAATTGTATTAATTATACCATTAGTACTATTACAAAGTATATTGATTTGTTCATTAATGTTAAAAAAATTCTATTCTGAATAAAAAATTTTCAATTAAAACTTTATAATGCTTAAATGTTCCATCTACATTATTAAATTTACAATTTAACCTATTTTAGTAATTAAAAAGGCATAGTCATATAATACTACCAAATAGTTTTTAATACCACATTTTTATTTGGCGTGAAATGAGCTGCAATTCCCGGCACATTAGCTGCGGATTTCAACACATTCCCTTAGTAGGAAAGTTCAGCTGTGGGAACAGTTATGGTAGAATTACACGGAAACCAACTTTGATCAGGAGGCATAAAAAATGTCAAAAGTTTTTGTATTAGGCCATAAAAATCCGGACACTGATTCGGTGTGTTCAGCTATTTCATACGCGTACCTTAAAAATGAAACTGGAATGGAAGCCGAACCGGTTCGCTTGGGCGAAATGAATAACGAAACGATATTTGCTTTGAAGGAATTCGGATTCGAAGCTCCGCGTTTGGTGAAACGCGTTTCCGAGGAAGTTTCCCAGGTGATTCTCGTCGACCATAACGAACGCCAGCAAAGTGCGGAAGATATCGATGAAGTTCAAGTGATCGAAGTGATCGACCATCACCGGATTGCCAATTTTGAAACGACGGACCCGCTATTTTTTCGCGCTGAACCCGTCGGCTGCACGACAACTATTCTATTGAAGCTGTTCAAGGAAAATAATGTGGAGATCCCGGCAAACATTGCCGGCTTGATGCTGTCTGCCATCATTTCTGATTCGTTATTGTTCAAATCGCCAACGTGCACGGATCAGGATGTCCGCGCTGCCCGTGAACTGGCTGAAATTGCCGGTGTAACCGTGGACGTTTATGGGTTGGCAATGCTGAAAGCAGGAGCGGATCTCAGCAATAAAACACTGGAAGACCTGATTTCCCTTGACTCGAAAGAGTTTGAAGCGGGAAGCCACCGCTTTGAAGTGGCGCAGGTCAATGCCATCGATGTTTCGGAAGTGCTCGGGCGACAGGATGAGCTGGAAATTCTCATGGCTCAGTCAATTGCCAACAAACAACTCGATTTATTCGTTTTTGTTGTAACCGACATTCTGAACAACAATTCCGAAGCGATCATTCTTGGCAGAAGATCCGACATCATTGAAGAAGCATTCAAATCGAGCGTAGTGGATAACCGTGTCCTGCTGCCGGGCATCGTGTCCCGCAAAAAGCAGATTGTGCCGGTCATTACGGAAGCGTTAAGCTGATTTCCTTCGGGGAGTCAGTTTTTTATTGCGAAAATTGCAAATTGCAAATTGAACTGGAAATAAATTTCTATAAGCAGAAAGATTGAGCGTGGCATTTTTGCTTGCTATAGTAAGTGGCGAGGTGAGTACAGATGTTGAAAATTGAAATCTGGTCTGATTATGTATGCCCATTCTGTTACATAGGGAAACGCACATTGGAACAGGCACTTATAAAAACTGGTTTTAATAATCAGGCAAAAATTACATTCAAAGCTTATCAGCTGGACCCGGCAACTCCTATAGATTCAAGCATTCCCGTTCATGAAAGTCTGGCTGCGAAATTCGGTCAATCCGTCGAGCAGGCAAAGGAAATGACGAAAGGCGTGGCATTACACGCACAAAATGTCGGACTCGAATACGACTTTGATAATATGGTTCAGGCAAATACACTGGCGGCACATCGCCTCGTAAAATGGGCGGAAACGCAAGGTAGGGAAGCGGCCTTGACTGAGCAGCTGCTGAAATCTTATTTCATCAATGCTGAACATATCGGCAAGCAGGATGTCCTGTTGGATAACGCTGAGGCAGTCGGTTTGCCGCGCAACGAAGCAAAAATGGTTCTGGATTCTGACGACTTCAACACGGACGTCGAGCAGGATATTGCAGAAGCGGGCCAATTGGGCGTGCAGGGCGTTCCATTCTTCGTCATCAACAGTAAATATGCCATTTCCGGTGCGCAGCCACTGGAAGCGTTCATCGATTCGCTCAAGCAGATCGCTGATGAAGAAGGCTTGCGTCCAGCGTTAAAACCGCTTGGCAGCAAGGAAACGAGCTATTGCACAGGTGATTCCTGCAACTCGGATTGAGCTCTTAAGCAGTTTAATTGACCGGAATTCAAAAATTAACTAGAATTAAAAAGTCTTTAATTTGAGATAAATATTAACAGGAAATAAAGGAGTTTTGTTTTTCATGAACGTTTTAGTAGTAAAAGCCAATAACCGTCCCGCATCAGAGGGGATTTCAAGTAAAATGTACGATGTATTTATGGATAATGTAGGAACAGACGCCAACGTGAAAACGTTTGATGTCTTCAAAGAAGATATGCCTTATTTCGGACAGGATTTCTTCGACGCTATGCAAAAATCAGCACAAGCGGAAGAATTGAACGATATCGAACAACGCATTTTGACTGCCGCCAACAAAGCGATGGATGCTTTCCTTGACGCTGATGTAGTGGTATTCGCATTCCCATTATGGAATAAAACAATTCCTGCGCCGCTTCAGACTTTCATCGATTATATCTACCGTGCAGGCGTAACTTTCAAATATACGGAAGAAGGCCCACAAGGTCTTGTTCCGGAAAAGAAAGTCATCATTTTGAACGCACGCGGAGGCATTTATTCGACTCCGGAAATGGCACCAAGTGAAATGAGCGTCAACTATGTCCGCATGATCATGAATTTCTTCGGCATCGAAGACATTGAAGAAGTGATTATCGAAGGCCACAATATGTATCCTGACAAAGCACAGGAAATCATCGAAGACGGCATGAAACGTGTCGAAGAGATGGCTCAATCGTTTGAAAAAGTAAAAGTTTAACAGCTGATTCCAAAAAACCCGGAAGCGCAGATGCGTTTTCGGGTTTTTCTATGCGCTTATTTTCCGGAGGGAAGGGTACATAAAAGTTAAATGACAATATTAGGAGGTATCAGGCGGCGATGAAGAATGAAAACATGAACATTCCGGAATCGAAGGAGTCCTACTGGCGCAAATTTGACGACATCGGTGATTACCCGCAGCTCCAAAAGAATGAAGCCACGGAAATAGCGGTGGTCGGCGGCGGTATTGCCGGCATCATCAGTGCTTATTTACTGGCGAAAGCAGGAAAAAAAGTGACCTTGATCGATGCGGGCAAATTGGTGGATGGTGTAACGGGCTACACGACTGCAAAAATTTCGGCACAGCACGACCTGCTTTATGCTTCGCTGATCAAAATATCCGGGGAAGTCGAAGCGAAGAAATATTATGAAGCCAATTTGGAAGGCCTGGAATTTATAAAAAATACGGCGAAAGAACTCGGCATCGATTGTGACTTTGAACACAAGGATGCTTTCGTGTACGCCAATACGGAAGCCGGAGCGAAAAAAATCGAGGAAGAAGCGGAAGCCTACGAGCAGCTGGGCATAGCGGGCGGCTTGGCGAAGAAAGAAGTGGAATTGCCGTTTGCGGTGAAAGAAGCCATTGTCATGCGCAACCAGGCCCAATTCCATCCGGTGAAATTCTTGGCCGGGCTTGTAAAGGAATTTGAACGCCTCGGCGGTACCGTTTATGAAAAGACCCGGGCGATGAAAATTCTCAGTAAAAAAAATCCGGTAATCCAAACGGAAAACATGTCTCATTTGTCGTGCGACAAAGTGATTGTGGCAACCCATTACCCATTCAATGACGGAGACGGCATGTATTTTGCGAGATTGTCGGTTGAGCGTTCCTATGTGCTGGCGGCGAAAGTGAAAGGCGAGATCCCGAAGCATATGTATATCAGCACCGATATGCCAAGCCGTTCACTGCGCTATACGACAGATGACAGCGGAGAACGCCTCCTGCTGATTGGCGGAGAAGATCATGGTTCCGGCAAACACAAAGGCGATACGATGGAGAATTACGAAAAGCTCGCGGAGTGGGGAGATGAATATTTTGGTGTGGAAAGCATTCCTTACCGCTGGTCTGCCCAGGATATGACAACACTCGATAAAATTCCCTACATCGGTACCAGCACCATCGGTTATGAAAATATTCTGGTGGCAACAGGTTTCCATAAATGGGGCATGGCCCATGGCGCCGTGGCGGGAATGCTCCTGCGCGACCAGATTCTGGGCAATGAAAACCGCTACGCTTCTATATACGATCCGACCCGTACGAAGATGAAACCGGTCGATATGACGAGTTTTGTTAAAGACAATGCTTCCGTTGCCAAAGAATTGGTCAAAGGCAAATTGAAAAAACCGATGAAGACGCCGGAGTCCCTGGAAAAAGGCGAAGGGGCAAGTGTCAAAACGGCGAAAGGTGCAGCGGGCGGTTACCGCGACCAATACGGCCAGGTGCATCTTGTCGACACCACCTGCACACATCTCGGCTGCGAAACAAAATGGAACAACGCGGAACGCTCTTGGGACTGCCCGTGCCACGGCTCCCGTTTCTCCTATACGGGCGAAGTGCTTGAAGGCCCAGCCGTCAAACCGCTCAAGCGAATCGAGGAGTAAGGATTTGATGGATGAGTTATTTCTGCAAACGAAAAAAGGAGCTGCAAATAACTCTGCAGCTCCTTTTTTTGTGCATTTATGAAATTACGCTGGGTTAGCTTCCAATGCCAACGAAATTTTGATGTCTTCGCCGACCATTACGCCGCCTGTTTCAAGCGCCTGGTTCCAAGTTAGGCCGAAATCTTTGCGGTTTACTTTACCTTCGCCGCTGAATGCTACCACTTCCACGCCCCATGGGTTAGTTCCTTTGCCGCCGTATTCAACTTCAAAAGTTGCCGGGCGCGTTACGCCTTTCATGGTCAAATCGCCAGTCAACTCATATTCGTCGTCGCTTTTTTTAGCGATTTCGTTTGCCTTGAATGTGATGTGCGGGTGCTGTTCAGCATCAAAGAAGTCTGCCGAACGCAAGTGGTTGTCGCGGTCTTCGTTGTTTGTGTTGATGCTTGCCACGTCGATTTTGAAATCGATCAATGCGCCTTGAAGATTCGCTTCGTTCGCTTCCACTGTTGCATCATACGAGGCGAAAGAGCCTTTTACTTTTGAAATCATCATATGCTTTACTGAGAAACCGATTTCTGAATGCGCTGCGTCTACTGTCCATTTTTTCATGTGTAATTTCCTCCAATATTTTTATGTCTAACCCCACTATAAAACACAAAAGGTTTGATGTCAATATACTTTAATTAATTATTCTCGAATTCGAGATAAATATTTCATTGGACTTTTGGACGTAAGTAGCCATAAATGCTTGTCAAATGCCTGAAAAACAAAGATACTATTAGAAGTTAAACGTTTAGAAGGGATTTGCTTGGGATGACGAAAGAAAGATGGTTATCAGACCTTCGCCGTTTTGTGGCGGACAGCCACGTGAAAAACGACGAACCGCTCCATCTCCATACCTTGACGAAAATGGGCGGACCGGCTGATATTTTTGTATCACCTACAAATGAAGATGAAACTGCTTATACAGTGAAATATGCTTTTGAAAATAACATTCCTTTATTGCTGCTCGGAAACGGCTCCAATATGGTCGTGCGTGACGGCGGCGTACGCGGCATTGTCTTGAACTTGAAAAGCCTCAATGAAATCCGCATCGACGGTCACCAGGTTTACGCGCAAGGTGGCGCAAACATTAAGGAAGTGTCCAAGATTGCAGCCATTAATACGTTGACGGGCTTCGAGTTTGCCTGTGGCATTCCGGGTTCTGTCGGCGGTGCAATGGCGATGAACGCCGGGGCGTATGGCGGCGAGATCAAGGACATTATTCTCCAGGCGACGGTTTTGACACGTGAAGGTGAAAAGCTCGTGTTATCAAAAGAAGAGCTGGAAATGGATTACCGCAAAAGTGTCATTACGAAAGAAGGATTCTATGTCCTTTCTGCGGAGTTTGGTCTTGAAACAGGAGATCAGCTTGTCATCGACGCGAAAATGGCTGATCTTACCCATCAGCGAGAATCCAAGCAGCCGCTTGAATTTCCATCAGCGGGCAGTGTATTCAAACGTCCGCCGGGCAATTTTGCCGGCAAGCTGATACAGGAAAGCGGATTGCAGGGGAAAGGTTTTGGCGGAGCGGAAGTTTCGACGAAACATGCAGGGTTTATCGTCAATAAAAACAACGCGACTGCCAATGATTATATCCAGACAATTGAAATGGTGAAATCAACAGTATTTGAGAGATTTGGCATCGATTTGGAACTTGAAGTGAAAATTGTCGGCGACGACACAGTGTGAGCAATCGACGGGAATCCTTGAAAGAGGAGCTCCCGTTTTTTTTTATGGACTGAAATTATGCTATAATTGAATAGTAAAAAACCCTGGGAGCTGATGGTCATAGACTATACAATTAACGGAATGATCCTTATATGTGGCGTTTTCCTCCTGATGGGTGTGCTGATGACAAAAGTTTCAGCGCGCGCGGGAGTTCCTTCCCTCGTTCTCTTCATGATCATCGGAATGATCCTCGGTAGTGACATTTCCGGACTTATTTATTTCTCCAGCGCAGAAATCGCTCAATTGGTCGGTGTCTTCGCTTTAATCATCATTTTGTTTGAAGGTGGACTTCAAACTCAATGGAAAAATATACGGCCCGTTCTTGGCGGTTCTCTGGTTCTTGCGACAATCGGTGTATTAATAACAACCGCCGTAGTGGCAGTTGCTGCCTATTATGTTTTGGACATTACAGTCCTTGAAGCGCTGCTGCTCGGTTCGATTGTTGGTTCCACCGACGCGGCCGCTGTATTCTCAGTGCTCGCTGGCCAAAATATAAAAGGAAGAATTTCTTCGACGCTAGAAGCGGAATCCGGCACCAACGATCCGATGGCGATGTTCCTGACAATCGCCTTTATCCAGCTGATCATGACACCGGAAACTTCCGTTTTCACAATGCTGGGCAGTTTCCTGCTGCAGATGGGTGTCGGAGCGGTTCTCGGGATTGCCCTCGGCCTGTTTGCTTCATGGACCATCAACCGGATTAAACTGAATGCCTCCGGCTTATATGCGGTGCTGTCTGTCGGATTTGCTGTTTTCATCTACAGCTTCACAGCGATTCTTGGAGGCAGCGGCCTGCTGGCAGTATACCTTGCGGCACTTGTCATCGGAACACGGGACTTGACGCATAGTTATTCGATCATCAGTTTCAATGAAGGCCTTGCCTGGCTTAGTCAAATCATGATGTTTGTCCTTCTTGGACTCCTTGTGTTCCCGAGCCAATTGGCTGACTGGGACTTGATCTGGAGAGGATTGATCCTATCGCTTGTATTAATCTTTATCGCCCGTCCGATTGCCGTTTTCGTCTCGACAATCTTCTTCGATTATTCACTGAATGAAAAACTGTTCATGTCCTGGGCAGGGCTCCGTGGTGCGGTTCCGATCGTACTCGCGACGTTCCCGATGCTAGCTGGTCTGGACAATAGTTTCCTGTTCTTTCATGTCGTATTCTTTATCGTTTTGACTTCGGCGTTGCTGCAGGGATCCACAATTCCTTACGTTGCCAACAAGCTGAAGCTCAACGGCAAACCATCGCCGAAGCGGATCCATTCACTGGAATTGGTGTCGATGGATAAAGCGAATGCCGAAATGCTGGAAGTAGAATTGACGAGCAAGTCGCCGTTCGCCGGCCAGCTAGTACAGACGATCGGCTTGCCGAAACAGACGCTGATCAGCGCAATTATCCGCTCCGGCCGGCTCGTCATGCCGACCGGCACGACAAAACTCAAAGTTGGAGACGTGCTGTACGTTTTGACAGAGAAAAAACAAGTTTCAAAAGTGAAGATGGTTCTCGGCGAAGAGGACATCGTAAACTAGCCCGCAAATTTGCGGGCTTTTTTATATAGAAGGAATTTCCCGGATTCAGGTCGAATAAATGTAAGATGTTGAAAAGGGGGAGAAAATAGAATGGAGAAAAAGCCGAAGGGAAGAAAATGGCTCAAATGGCTATTGGGGACGTTTGGGGTTTTGCTGGCAATCGCCATCATCGGACTCATTTATGTTAACGCTTACATAGGTAAATCAAAACCGGTCATCAGCGGAGAAATGGAAGTATCGATACTCGATGCGGACGTGACGGTTGTACGCGATGATATCGGCGTACCGCATATTGAAGCGCAGTCGGACGCCGATCTTTACCGCGCGCAAGGCTATGTCGTCGCGCAGGATCGGCTGTTCCAGATGGACCTGTCACGCCGCCAGGCAAGCGGTCGGCTTGCGGAGGCAGTCGGAGCCGCCGCTGTGGATACGGATAAATTTTTCCGTACATTCAGCCTGCGGGATGCTGCCGAAAAATCTTTGGAAATATATGATGAAGATTCCAAGCAGGTGCTCGCATGGTTTGCAGAAGGGGTGAACGCATTTATTGACGAAGCGAAGGAAAATGACACGTTGAGCTACGAGTTCAGTCTGCTCGGCTACGAGCCGGAGGAATGGACGCCCGTCGATTCACTCGCCATCGGAAAATTCATGGCTTATGACCTGGGCGGCAACTGGTCATCGCTTGCGGTCCGGCACTGGGCACTTGGTGAGTTTCCGGAAGACAAAGCGAAAGAATTGTTCATCGAATATCCGGAAGATGCACGGTCGGTCATTGAAGCCAATATTGACCAGCAGGTGCAAGTGGCCGGTGAGTTCGACGCGTCGCTGGTGCCAAATGAATTCAATGGCAGCAATAACTGGGTGGTGTCGGGTGACAAAACGGAAAGCGGCATGCCGATTCTGGCGGATGATCCGCATCTCGGATTGAGCACGCCTTCAATCTGGTACCAAATGCATCTGAAATCTCCGGAACAGAACGTCAGCGGTGTCATTTTCGCCGGCGTGCCGGGCATCATTCTCGGGCACAATGAAGAGGTGGCCTGGGGCGTGACCAATGTCGGCCCGGATGTCCAGGATCTCTACATTGAAACGCCGAATCCGGAAGATCCGACGCAATTCCGCTACGACGGGGCATGGGAGCAGGCGGAAGTAAGGGATGAGCCGATCGGCGTGAAGGACGGCGAAACCGTGGACTTTGAAGTCGTCGTGACGCGCCACGGCCCGATTATTTCGGATGTCATGTATGACGATGAACAACCGGGGGCGCTGTTCTCGATGCAATGGACGGCGCTCGAACCGACACTCGAACTGCAGGCAGTGCTGGCATTCAATAAAGCGTCGAATTGGGAAGAGTTTGAAACAGCATTGGAAGATTTTCAGGCTCCCGCACAAAACTTCGTCTTTGCTGCAACAGATGGCACAATCGCTTATAAAGCGAATGGCCGTATACCAATTCGTAAATCAGGAGATGGCCAATTGCCGGTGCCAGGGGATTCTGCCGATTACGGCTGGGAAGGCTATGTGCCGTTTGATGAATTGCCGACAGTCGTAAATCCGGCCAGTGGTTTTATTGCGACAGCGAATAATGAAATTGTGGACGATTCCTATGACTACCACATTACGGATTTCTGGGCCCAGCCCTACCGCTATGAGCGGATTGCAGAAGTGCTGGAAGCGTCGGATGGGCTGACGCCGGAAGATATGATGGAGCTGCAGATGGATAAGAAGAATCTGTATGCTGAGGAATTTCTGGTAGAAATGACGGAGGCAGTCAGAGGCGAAACGGATGACTACGAAGAAGTTCTCGCGCTGCTGGCCGATTGGGATGGAATGGATCAAGCCGATCAGCCGGCGCCGCTCATATTCCATAAATGGATCAAGCAGCTGCCGCACACTATGCTCGCAGACAGTTTTCCGGAAGATGTCTATGACCTGATGCCAGGGAAAAATCACATCACAGATGCGATGATGCGTGACTCGTTTGCCGGCAAAGATGGCGTCTGGGTCAGTGAGTATGGCGGTGTTGGGAAATGGCTGACCGATGCGCTGGAAACAAGTTTGGCTGAAGTTGAAGACGACTTTGGCGGTGATCCGGCAGATTGGCAATGGGGCGATTACCATCAACTGACATTCCCGCATCCGCTTGCCGGGGCTTCGGCGATATTCGAAGGCTTCCTGAACCCGGATCCTCTGCCGCTTGGCGGTTCGAATATCACGGTGCAGGCAGCCGCGTTCGATGAAGACGGCAATGTCGACCACGGAGCTGCCTGGCGTTTTGTCGCCGATCTGTCCGATTTGTCGAGTGCGCACCATATCGTCGGACCGGGACTCAGCGGCCATATGAAATCGGATTTCTTCCATAATCAAGTCGATAAATGGGCCGAGGGCAATTATCACGAAACTCCGATTGACGGTTCGGCAGAAGGCTCGACCTTAACACTGATAGCTGAGTAAGTTATAATGGCTAAAAAAGATATGGGGTTTTTGATGTGAAAAGGATGTTAGCGGTAGGTGCCGGCGGAATGGCCGGCACGCTGCTTCGTGTCTGGATATACGCAGCGGTTCCGGGGGCGGTGAGCCTGTGGGCCGTCAATATTATCGGCAGTTTCCTGATCGGCTTTGCGGTGATGAAACTCAGTGGAAAATCAGCGGAACTGCGGTTGTTCATCTCGACGGGTTTGCTGGGTTCATTTACCACCTTTTCGGCGTTCTCGAACGATTGGTTTCGGGAACTTGAGTCTTCGGTCGTTGCCGGTGCCGTTTACGGGTTGGCAATGACAGCGGCGGCAGTGGCCGCTGCAGCAGCCGGATTATGGCTTGGCCGGAAAGGGGTGAAGGAATGAGCCTGATTGAAATCGCGCTTGGTGGATTCCTTGGCGCCATGGCACGCTATTTGTTTTATCTGAGTGTGGAGAACCGCTGGCGGCAGCCGAAAATCGCCACGCTGCTGGTCAATGTTCTGGGTTCGTTCGTCATCGGCGCTTTTGTGGCCACTGGCAATCTGTCGGTATTCTGGTTGACCGGATTTCTCGGTGCCTTTACGACGTTCTCGACGATGGCCTTGGATGCGGTGAAGGATTTTGAAGACGGCAACTGGCTGGCGGGCATTTCTTATCTGGCAGCGAATCTGGTTGGCGGTTTGGGATTATTTGTCTTGGCGTATACAATATTTTAAATGAAAAGAGGCTGGAACCGGAGGAAGATCCGTGTTCCAGCCTCTTTTATTTATTTCACGATTAAGACCGGTGCATGTACGCGCTTGGCCACTTTATGGCTGACGCTGCCGAGCACCATTTCCTGAAAACCATTGAGTCCCCGGCTGCCGATGAAAACGATGTCGTAGCTGTTTTCATTGGCGTGCCGGATGATTGTCGGTCCTGGAGTGCCGTGCAGCGTTTTAGTTTCAAAAGGGATGCCTGCAGCGCTGAAAATTTCTTCAAGCGGCAGCAGCAGCTGACGCCGGTGGTAATGCATTTCATCGACTTGCTTGTCATGCATCACTTCTGCCCGCGCTTTCTCATAATCCACGACATAAAGCAAAGTGACCGCCGCATCTTGAAACATTTTGGCCATTTTCAACGCTTCAGCTGCAGCGCGTTTCGAATGTTCCGAACCATCGGCCGCCAATAGTATCTTTTGGTACATCCCCATTCCCCCTTCGTCTGGAAAACCTTAGAAAGGTTATTCGACAATAGAACGGAAATGTCCTTTTTTCGATTGAATCCCAAACAATCAAACGAGGGTTTGACTATCGTGGGAAGAAAGCATAGACTGAAGAAAACAATCAAACAACCGTTTGATTGATGCGGGGGAGTGCCAATATGAAAGAAATTTGTGAAGTGTCAAAAGATCATCCCGAAAAAGTGAAAAATGTTCAAAGGCAGATGACGGAGCTCTCGGATGTCGTAACACTTTTCAAGGCATTGGCGGATGAGACACGTTTGAAAATTGCTTATGCCTTAACAATAGAAGAAGAAATGTGTGTTTGCGATATTGCGGCAGTCATCGATGGCTCCACAGCTACAGCTTCCCACCATTTGCGCTATCTCCGGGACCGGAAACTGGCAAAGTCTGAACGCAAAGGCAAACAGATTTTTTATTCGCTGTCAGACAAGCACGTTCACCAATTGGTGACGATTGCGCATGAACATGCGAAAGAAGGTGAGGAAATTGGTTAAAACATATCGTCTTGAAAATTTGTCCTGTACCAGCTGTGCCGCGAAATTCGAAAAGAACATCCTCAACCTTCCGGATATCAAAGGGGTCGATTTGAATTTCGGCGCTTCCAAGCTGACGGTGGACGGCAATGTTTCCATCGAAGCACTGGAAAAAGCCGGTGCGTTCGACCATATCCGGGTTTATCCGGAAAAAGCAAAAGTGGTGCATACCCCTTTTTATAAACGCCGCCAGACATTCGAAACCGCCATTTCGTTCCTGTTGCTGATTGCCGGAGTCATTCTGTCTTTCCAGACAAGCGAAGGCAATCCGTGGGCAATCGCTCTGTTCGGGGGTTCGATGCTGGTCGGTGGCTATCATATGTTCCAGACCGGGCTGGTGAATCTCAGCCGCTTTGAATTCGATATGAAGACATTGATGACAATTGCGGTCATTGGTGCAGCGATTATCGGTGAATGGCGCGAAGGCGCAGTGGTCGTATTTTTATTTGCGATCAGTGAAGCCCTCGAGTCTTTCTCGATGAACAAAGCACGCCAATCGATCCGCGGACTGATGGATCTGGCGCCGGCGCGTGCATTGATCCAACGGGGCGGTGAGCTGCTCGAGATGGATACGGAAGAAGTCCGGATCGGCGACGTGCTGATCGTCAAACCGGGGCAGAAAATCGCCATGGACGGTGTCGTTTTGCGCGGGGAATCTGCGGTCAATCAGGCGGCCATCACCGGCGAATCGATTCCGGAAGTTAAAACGCCGGGAGCCGATGTATTTGCGGGGACGATGAACGAAGAAGGTGCGCTTGAAGTGACTGTCACCAAACGGGTGGAAGATACGACAATTGCGAAAATCATCCATCTCGTCGAAGAAGCGCAGGCGGAAAAAGCGCCGTCACAGAAATTTGTCGACCAATTCGCGAAATATTATACACCGGCCATCATCATCATCGCATTTTTAGTGGCGCTGGTTCCGGGTTATCTGACGGGTGACTGGCAGCTGTGGGTTTACCAGGGATTAGCAGTGCTTGTCGTCGGCTGTCCGTGTGCGCTTGTCGTCTCGACGCCGGTGGCCATCGTTACGGCCATCGGCAATGCGGCGAGACAAGGTGTCCTCATCAAAGGCGGCATCCATTTGGAAGAAACGGGACGCATCAATGCCGTCGCTTTTGACAAAACGGGCACGCTGACAAAAGGCTATCCTGAAGTGACCGATGCGGTGCCAGCAAACGGCTATACGAAAGAACGTCTCGTGCAGCTGGCGGCCTCAGCCGAAGCGATGTCGCAGCATCCATTGGCACGCGCCATCGCTAAAGAAGCTGCGCACATTCTTCCTTCCGAAGGCTTCCAGTCGATTACCGGAAAAGGCGCTTATGCGGAAGTAGAAGGACAGAGAATTCATATCGGCAGCCTGCTGTGGGCGGAAGAATTCGGACTGCAGCCGCCTGCGCACAGCCGCGTATTGCAGCAAAGCGGGAAATCGGTCATGGCGGTATTTACAAAAGACTCATTGATCGGTGTTCTTGCCGTCGCAGATGCCATTCGCACGGAAAGCCCGGGCATCATCCGGCAACTGAAAGAGATGGGCATCGACAGCACGATTATGCTGACAGGTGACCACCCGGCAACGGCCAACGCCATTGCAGCAGAAATCGGGGTTACCGATGTGCGGGCAGGGTTGATGCCGCAGGACAAGCTGTCTGCAGTGCGTGAACTCCAGCAGCAATTTGGCCGCGTCGCAATGGTCGGCGATGGCATCAATGATGCGCCTGCTCTTGCAGCTTCATCAGTCGGCATCGCAATGGGCGGTGCCGGTACGGATGCAGCGCTTGAAACGGCGGACATCGCATTGATGGCCGACGATCTTGAAAAACTTCCTTATACCATTCGACTAAGTCGCAAGACATTGCGTATAATAAAGGAAAATATCATGTTTGCTTTGGGACTGAAAGTTATTGCTTTGCTATTGATCATTCCGGGCTGGCTCACCTTGTGGATTGCAATTTTCGCAGACATGGGAGCGACCCTGCTCGTAATTCTGAATGCTTTGCGGCTGGTGAGGGTTCAAAAGTAAGCTATATATGCTTGGAGGATTTGCAGTGAAATTAACTGAGTGGACAATGGAAGAGCAGGAACAGCTGATTCATTTTATGACGACGAACTCCTGGCCATATCACGGGCAGGAGCATCCTGTCCGTGCGTTGATACAAAAAACGATTGAAGAAGGCGGCTACCAGTCTGATCAGGTGACAACATTTTGGGTGGAAAATGATGAAGGCGAACAGGTCGGGCTTGTGAAAATCTTTGATCTGCAGGACGACATTCCTCTATTTGATTTGCGGATTGCCGATCCCTACCGCGGCAAAGGTTACGGACCAAAGGCATTGAAGATGACTGCCGATTTCGTATTTTTGCTTGCGGAAAAGAAAATTCGGCTGGAAGGCCATACGCGCCACGATAATTTTGCAATGCGCAAAGCTTTCGAACGTACCGGTTTTGTTAAGGAAGGGCATATTCGCCAAGCCTGGTTTTCAACAAAAGAAAATCGCTATTTCGATGCGGTTACTTACGGCATGACCCGTGAAGACTGGCAGCAGGGAATAACGACACCGGTGCTATGGGAAGACACCATAGCGGAGCCGACAATGCCGCCGTTCAATCCGGTGCTGCTCGATTTTTCGGACCAATTCGAATCGGCCCGGCTGTTAATACGGGCACCGCGCCGCGAAGATGCGGCTCATAGTTATGAAGCCATTAAGCATTCAATCGACTCGCTGCGGCCCTGGATGCCGTTTGCCCAGAAAAAGCCGGACCTG
This sequence comes from Planococcus daihaiensis, assembly GCF_049262615.1. GTDB lineage: Bacteria > Bacillota > Bacilli > Bacillales_A > Planococcaceae > Planococcus. The sequence continues at coordinate 2,073,020 of NZ_CP175504.1, forward strand.
AAACAGATTGAAGCGAACCTGATCGAAGCGGCAGCTGATTTCCAGCTCCGCAAAGATCTGCGTCTTCATTTCTTCCTGAAAGAAACCGGGGAGTTCATCGGGTCAAGCGGACTCCATCGCATCGACTGGGAAGTGCGGAAGTTTGAAATCGGTTATTGGGTCGACAACCGTTTTGAGGGCAAAGGCTATGTGACGGAGGCAGTGGAGCGCATCACGCGTTTCGCGTTTGAGGAACTCGGGGCCAACCGGGTGGAGATCAAATGTGATCCGGACAACGTCAGAAGCCGTGCCGTTGCTGAACGGCTGGACTTTAAGCTCGAAGGCATCCTGCGCAATGAAACGATTTCACGTGTGGACAATAAAGTGCGGGATACATGCGTTTATTCGAAGATAAGTGAATAGCAAAACTGAAGTGGGCGGGCGCATTTTATTCCCGAACGATAAAAAGGCAAAAAAATAGAGACGGTGAGGATACCCTCGCCGTCTCTTCTTCTATACGCCTTTCCTTCCGGAAATTAGATTCACGATTAAAATAATTGCTGCTACGATTAATAGAAGGTGAATTAATCCTCCGGCAACGTCCATTAAAAATCCAATAATCCAAACTGCTAAAACTACTACAAGAATAATCCATAAAATACGAGCCATGTGTTCTCACCGACCTTTCTGCTTAGATAGTAATATGTACCCCTGAAAAATACCAAGCAAACCTATTCCGCAAAAAAAACTCATCGAATCAGTCAACAGAGCTCAGTTGTTCGTCGGGTGAGGGTATAGTAAACTGAGGATAGCTACGTTAGGGAGGAACGAAATTTGCCTACTCCAAGTATGGAAGACCATATCGAAATCATATACTCATTAATAGAACAGAAAGGCTACGCCCGCGTTTCAGATATTGCCGAAGCTTTATCGGTGCTGCCGTCATCGGTGACGAAGATGGTGCAGAAGCTCGATAAGGATGGCTATCTGATTTATGAACGCTACCGAGGCTTGGTGTTGACGCCGCAAGGCCAAAAATTGGGCAAACGGCTGGTCAAAAGACACGATTTGCTCGAACAGTTTCTGCGCCTCATCGGTGTCGAGGAAGAACGCATCTACGATGATGTCGAAGGGATCGAACATCACCTGAGCTGGAATTCGATCAACCGCATTGCAGATCTTGTCCAGGTGCTGGAGGAAGATCCTCAATTTATCGACAAGCTCGAAAAACTCAAGAATGAAGAAAAGAACAGTTAAACGAAACAGGAGGTTTCATTATGCCATTACATCCAGGTGAAAAAGCAGTATTGAAAGTAAAAGACCGGTCAGGGTCCCAGTGGATCTTAACAGACGGTTCAGGCGATGAAGTTCTGATGAACGAATCAGAGATTGAAGAAGGACAGGAAATCGGCGAAGAGATTGAAGTATTCCTTTACCGCAACCGCCAGGGCGGCGTGTCAGCAACACCGATGATTCCGCATATTTTGCCAAGCATCTATGGCTGGGCAAAAGTGCTGAAAATATCCAAACGCGAAGGCGCGGTCGTTGATATCGGCACGACTCGCGAAGTGTATTTATTGCCGGCAGATCTGCCGCAATTCGAAGAGCTGTGGCCACAGCAGGGCGACCACATTTTCATGACATTGCGGACGGACCGCTTCGGCGATTTATACGGACGTATGGCAACAGAGGAAAAGGTCAATGAATTGTTTGTTCCGGCGCCAACTTCGGTCTATAACCAAGATTTGAAGGCTCGTGCATATCGTTTGCTGCCTGTTGGGACATTCATGATTTCCGTCCCGGAGATGTACAGAATTTTTGTCCATGAAACAGAGCGCGAAGAAGAACCCCGTCTCGGTGAAGAAAAAACGGTTCGCATCATTGGCGTCAAAGATGACGGCACATTGAACGGCTCACTGCTGCCGCGCAAACAGGAGCGTTTATCGGATGACGCAGAAACGGTTTTGCGTTATTTGACGGAATCAGGCGGCCAGATGCCATTCAGTGATAAATCTTCACCCGAAGAAATCCAGGAAATGTTCGGTATGAGCAAAGCGTCGTTCAAGCGTGCTTTGGGAAGACTTTATAAAGACCGCAGGATTGTTCAGGAAGAAGGCTGGACGAAACTTCAGCAGCATTAATGCAACCTTTCCGGAGCGGATTCGTATTATTCCTTTGAAAGGGGCTAAAAAAAGATGAAAAAATTGATCGCAATTATAGCAATGATCTTAATCGTATCAACACTTACACCTGCATGGGCAACAGCAAATGTCGGCATTAATGAGAAGTTTGGCGTTCCGATTGTCGTTTATGGAGGTAACCTTTCTGAAGATGAAAAAGCAAGTGTCTCCGAAAGCCTGAGTGTTGAAGACGAGGCGGAAGTCGAGGAAATCGAAGTGACCGGTGAAGATCTTGTCACGTACATCAAAGACGGCGACCCGCGAGCGCGGATGTTCTCTTCAGCGAAAATCACACGGACAGAGGAAGGCGAAGGCCTCGTCATCCAAATCGTCACACCGGATAATATCACGCTGGTAACGACGGAAATGTACGCCAACGCAATGTTGACGGCAGGAATCGAAAATGCCACAGTTGAAGTTGCTGCGCCAAAAGCAGTAACGGGACATTCCGCATTAGTGGGCATTTACAAAGCTTATGAAGTGAACGGCGAACAACTGGATCCGGAGCGGACTGACGTTGCAAATGACGAGTTGGAAGTGGCGACGGAACTTGCAGAAGACGTGGATGAAGCGAAAGTCAGCGAATTGCTGACTGAAATCAAAAAGCAGATTGCTGAAAAAAACCCGGCTTCACGCGAAGAAGTGGAACAGATTGTAGAAGAGCAATTATCAAAGCTTCAAATCGAATTGAGCCCGGAAGATCGCCAATTATTGATCGATTTGATGGACCGCATCCGCCAATTGGACATCGACTTTTCGCAATGGTCGACCCAGCTGGAGGATTTGAGCAAAACGATTGAAGATAAACTCACTGATATTGTCAATGACGAAGGCTTTTGGAACAGCGTCAAGGAATTCTTCAGAAACCTGGCGAACACGGTTCGGTCTTGGTTCAATTAATAAAATATAAAAAAGGGCAGCTTAGGTTGTTCTTTTTTTGTGCGGAAAAACAGTAATTTATAAGTTGACCTTAAGAATTATCATTTGAAACCGCTTGGCGCTTTGGACAGTGCAAAGATTATGCTCCTGCATCGCTGCGCTGCTTCGTCGCAGAAGGGCCAAAGCAAAGATTGTGCTCCTGCGCACTGCTTGTCGCAAAGGAGGCGCCATCTTCGTATGGCGCACCTTAACAACAAGCCGTTTTCTTGCGGTGCCTGTTGGCGGGTGTTATTATTTAGTTAATATCTCGAATTCAAGATAATTAGAGGAGGCATTTATTTATGAAATTGGAAGGCATTCACCACGTATCCGCCATTACGGCCAATGCGGATAAAAACCATGATTTCTTTACACGGATTCTCGGCATGCGCCTTGTGAAAAAGAGCGTCAACCAGGATTCGACTTCGTCCTATCACCTATTCTATGCGGATGCGGTCGGTACGCCGGGAACCGATATGACCTATTTTGATATTCCGATGGCTGGACGGACTTATCCAGGCGTTTCCAGCATCAGCAATACTTCATTTCGCGTAAAAAATGAAGAAGCTTTACAGTATTGGCTCGGACGGTTTGATGAATTCGGCGTGCCGCACGGTGAAATTCAAACGAGATTTAATCGCCAGACTTTGACGTTTGAAGATTTCGAAGGCTCAAGATTGATGCTGACGGTTGATGACGGAACGGGCATTGAATATGGCATTCCGTGGACCAAAGCGGGAATTCCGGAAGATTATGCCATTGTCGGCTTGGGCAATGTGCGGTTGACGGTGCGCAAAAAAGACCGGACGGCAGCGGTGTTGACGGACATTATGGGCTTTGAGCCCATCGGATCTTATCCTTCCGAAACAGAAGGAATGGAAGAAATTTTTGTCTATTCGACAGGAAAAGGCGGCCCCGCCGGCGAAGTACATGTAGAGGAACGCCCGAATCTCCCACCGGAGCGCCCAGGCCGCGGCAGTGTGCATCACGTCGCATTCCGCGTCAAGACTTTTGAAGAATACAGTAAATGGAATAAATACCTGCGCGAAAATGGCTTTATGACGTCTGGGGAAGTGGACCGGTATTACTTTAAAGCCATTTATTTCCGTGAGCCGAACGGCATTCTTTTTGAATTGTCGACAGATGAACCTGGTTTCGCGACAGACGAACCGCTTGAAAGTTTGGGGGAAGAATTGGCTTTGCCGCCATTCTTGGAGCCTAAACGAGCGGAGATTGAAGCGTCGTTGCGTCCGTTGAATATCAACAAGCAGTGAATGAGGAGGAGAAAAAATGGATTTTAAAATGATAGAGCTTGGCCAGGAAGAATTTGCATTCCGCAATGAAGAAAACGGTGCGGTCAATGGGGAAATTACGTGGACTCAATTGGCAGATGTGATGGTCATTGAGCATACGTTTGTGAAAGAAGAACTGCGCCATCAAGGGCTTGCAAAAAAACTGGTCGATCGTGCTGTTCAATATGCCCGGGAAAAAGAATTTAAAATAGAGCCGGTTTGTTCATACGTAGTGGCTGTTTTTGAGCGCTCTGATGAATATGAAGATGTAAAAGTATAGATAGAAAAGCGACAGCAAGAGATGGCCCCAAAAGGTTTGGGGCCATCTCTTTGCGACGAAGCAGCAACGGTCATAAAGCAGTTCATCGGAGCGGCTTTCTTTGCCGCATAGACACGAAAACACAAAAAAGCAATCCGCCATTCAAATGGGTGGATTGCTTTTTCTAGGTTTCGGTTATGTAATTTTTCATACTTACCTCCAATTTCTTATAGGAATGTCATAAGGAAAACGATACCAGTTAGAATTGAAGCTCCACCTACACCGTACATGAAATCTGATTGGCTAAATACTAAGTTTTTTTCCATTTTATAGAACCCCTCTCAAATGTTTGTAATTTTGTTTGTTACTAAATAAATACCCGGGTAAAAGCAAACTAAACATGTTTTAGCATTTTTTTTAAGGGAATTCTATTCTATGAAACCAGTTATTGTATATGCCATATGATTGGATAGGGCAGCTTACAAAAAAAGAAGGAGGTTGGCAAGATGAATAATGGAAACATCAGCAGAACAGGAGAAAGAGTTCTTGGCATCATTGGTACTGTATTTAACGTTATCACCATTCTTTTATTGGTATGGCTGATCACAAGCCTCAGTGGATTGGAAGGCACGGCCGAGTTCGAGGAGTTTCAGCAGGATTTCATGAATGATCCTATGTTTGAAGGGAGTCCTGAAGAAGCTCAAATGGTTATGGACTTCTTCGTGGAAGGTGCCGGTATAATCGGGTGGGTAACTGTAGCGATATTGGTACTCAGCACGATCTTCGCGATTGTGGCGTTGATGAACTTGAAGAAAATCCGCAGTGCGCAACTTGCCGGGATATTCTTTATCCTTGCCGGTCTACTGGCTGGCGTTATGACACCGACATCAATTCTATTCTATATTGCAGCAATCATGTGCTTTGTCCGCAAGCCGCCTATGCGTGAAGATGAGCTGTATAGAAAAGAAGACCCGGTTTACCACGATGACACTGTTGGCAGAAGAAGTGATTCGGTCAACCGTGAAGATGAAGCTCCAAAAACAAGAACAGATGATATGCTCCGTAAAGAAGATGCACGGCGCGACGATGATTCACCTTATCGTCCACTTTAATGAAGTAAATGAAAAGCACCTGCTCACAGAGCGGGTGCTTTTAAATTGTAAACATATTTGGCTGTCTGGAGCGGGTGGCCTTCGAAAAGCTCTTCGAATTCTTCCACAAACTCAAAACCGTTTGCTTCATAGAAGCTGCGGCCTTTATGATTGTCACATTCCACATAAACAAATAGATTGGAACCATCGAGCAGATAGGTCAAGCCGCTGTTGAGCAGCATTTTTCCATAGCCGTTGCGCTGGTGTTCGGGTTTCATATAAAGTGCGATCAATTCGGCGTCACCGTCATCATCCAGTTTCGTGAAATTGGCAAAGCCGACCGGCTCACCTTCATGTTCAGCCAAAAGCAGGATCGTCTTTTTCAGGCGCATTTCCATCATGGGAACGGAATAGGATTTATCTAAGAAATTTTGCTGTATATTCATTGGGATTATGTCGTGGTAAGTGTCAGTCCAGCTGATATGAGCAATTTCCTGAACAGCTGTAATATCTTTTGAAGTACCTGTGCGAATCATACAATCACCCCTGAAATTCTTTTCGTCATCATATCAAAATTCCCCATGAATAGCCACTGATGTGGAATAATAGAGACTAAAGGAGGGAACGCATTTGGCTTGGGAAGTATACGAATTCAAAGATCTGACTGTCTTGGAACTTTATGAGATTTTGAAGTTGCGCGTGGACACCTTTGTGGTTGAACAGCATTGCCCGTATCCGGAACTGGATGATCTCGACCAGCAATCGATGCATTTGGCCTACAGGGAGAACGGCAAAATCCTTGCTTATGCAAGACTCGTTCCGGGGGAAATTAAATACGGCGTCCCTTCCATCGGCAGAGTCATTGTAAGCCCGGACGCAAGAGGGCGGGGACTTGCCAGGGAGCTTGTCCAAAGAAGCATCGATTTTATTTTCACGGAATGGAAGTCCCCAGAAATCCGCTTGCAGGGGCAATTGTATTTAAAAGAATTCTATCAATCTTTCGGTTTCGATCCGATTTCGGATGTCTACGATGAAGACGGCATTCCGCATCTGGATATGAAGTTGGAAAAAACCTGATATTGGAAAGCAGTTCGAAAAAGATTAAATCAGGCGAATAAGGGTATACCTTATAAAAGACATTATTGAGGAGTGATCGGATGGCGAGAGGGAAAGGCAGAGGCCTGCTGTTGGCAGGACTGGCTGTAGGAGCTTATAGCTATTTTAAGAATCCGGAAAATCGCGAAAAAGCAACATTGGCTTTTAATAATGCGAAAGAGAAGGTGAATTCATATATGGAATCTCAAAATCTTGAAGACGATAAAAAAACAGCACATGATGGATCCAAACCGGATGAACCACGCGAAAACAAAATGGTTTCGGAAGGCGCAATGACATCTGTGCAATATTACAATGAAGAAGAGCAGCAGAAAGAAGATAAGCAGAAAGAAGACAAAACAAAATTGTCGCCAAATGATACAAGCAAGGAAAAAGCGGAAGACACAGAATCTGCTTCTCCAGAACCCAAAGTAAATACCGACAATATTTAAAAGGATGGTCCGCGGACCATCCTTTATTTTTGGCTTTATTTTCTCAGCATGGCAAAGTTCACGGTGGCTGCGCTTATCAGCAAAACGCCGCTGGTTATGAATCCCTGGTCAGCAGTCAGTGCCAGCGCACCAGTGAACGAAGAGCCCGCAACGACGCCGATTGAAAAGAAGGCATAAAAATAACCGTAGGCTTTGCCGCGGGACCCGGGTGTCGTTGAATCAATCAGCAAGGAATTGATGGAAGGAAATAATAACGCAAAGCCGATGCCGTAAGCAATCATACTGACATAAAGCAGCGGTGCAGCGGAAACAGCGCTCAATAGGAACAGCGCGCTGCCCATAATGAGAAAGCCAGCTATCAAGGTGAAAACAGGTTTAATGGCATCGAACAGCCGGTTCACCGGAAGCAGAAATACCAGGATAGCGGCAATGCCGAAGACGCTCAACAGCAAACCGCTCATTTCCGGAGGCAATCCGAGACCTGAAACTTTCAACGGCAGCATATAAGCCAGCACACCTTGCGAAAACATCAGGAAAAAAGCACCCAAGAACGCGCGCAATAAGCCGGAGTTATGAATGATCATATTGAAAGTAAGAGGTTCAGGCGGCAATTCCTTTCTCTTTTTAACGTTGCGGCTCAAAATGAAAAAAGATAACAGGCCGAGAACGAGCAGCATGCTCCCCGTAACCGCCATGGTGTCAGGTACATTGGTTCGGCTGGAGAGAATTGCTCCGTAAGCCGGCCCCATAATTGCTGCAAGGCCTACAAAAGCACCGGAAACAGCAGCTCCTTTGCCGCGGCGGCTATGATCTGTGCGATTGGCTAAATAAGTGAAGGCGGCAGGCACGATGAGGCCCGCCGCCAACCCGTGCAGAAAACGGATAGCAAGCAGGCTGTAAGGTCCTTCCGCAAACGAATATGTAAAGAGGAAAAACGCTGTCAGCAGCAAACCCGCAACAAGAATTGCAAAAGGCCCTTTTCTGTCGGAGAAGATGCCGGAAATAACATTTCCGAACGTATTGGAAAGTGAGTACATGCCGACCGCTAAACCCGCCAGAAACGGAGTTGCCTGCAGCTCAATCGCAAAGGGACTGATAATCGGCAACTGGGCAAACAGATCAAAAAAGGCAAAGAAAATGATGACATAGATGAAAACGTGCATTGCTGTTCCTCATTCCGTGGAAATAATAAATAATTAATGGATTAAGACTGACTGTTAAGAGGGTAAATAGAAATAATGAAGCTATTATACCATTGGAGGTTAAAAGATGAAAAAAGCGATGTTTATACTGAATCCATCGGCAGGAAAAGAAAAAGCTGCTGATTATAAAGGAAATGTGGAAAAAACACTTAAAGAAATGGGATATATTGTCGATACTAAAGAGACAGCAAAAAAAAGCGATGCTACACGCTTTGCAAAGGAAGCCTGCGAACAGAAATATGACTTTGTGGTGGCAATGGGCGGCGACGGCACGATCAATGAAGCGGTTTCGGGTCTTGCAGAACAGCCTCATCAGCCTTTGTTTTCTTTGATTCCGCTTGGGACCGTCAATGATTTTGCGCGTGCCCTGGGAATTTCCCTGGATCCTGAAGAAGCGATTGAAGCTTTAAAGACCGGCACGGAAAAAGCCGTTGATATTGCAAAAGTCGGTGATATTTATTTCATGAATATATTGGCGATCGGGGATATCGCGGAATCCACTTCTTCCGTCTCACCGGAACAGAAGACCCGGCTCGGTGCAATGGCCTATTTTATAGAAGGTATTAAGGCCATCACATCAGAAGAAGAAACGCATTTCGAAATTGAACATGATCACGGAGTTTGGGAAGGTGATGCAAAACTGGTGCTGGTTGCTTTGACCAATTCGGTGGGCGGATTTGAAAGACTGGCACCGGAGGCTCTGACAGATGATGGCTTGCTTCATCTCTATATCGTGGAAAATGCCAAGCTTGCAGGCTTTATCCGGATCGCCGGAGCATTGTGGAGAGGGAAATTGGAAGAGGATCCAGCTGTTGAAGCCATCCACACCACAAAAGTTTCCATTAAAACGAAAGAACCTTTGCTCTGTAATATTGACGGTGATGAAGGCATTGTAACGCCATTTAAAATTGAAGTTCTGCCACGCCATATTCGGGCGCTCATTCCACCAGAAAAAGAGGAATTAGAAGGGTAGAATAATGATATTTTTTTATTGCAGGCAATACAAGGGATTTCAGTTATATTAAAAGTATGTTACTTTTAGAAAGAAAGCGAGATTTTTTATGATATTTGCGGTATCTTTAGTATATATTTAGGGAAGATATTTCCTGATAAAACAATGGATAGGGCATAGGTAGTGGACCATATTACATAAAAAACTTTATATATTTAAGCTAAACTGTGTCCTTATTTATTGTTTCAGTATATAGTTAATAAAGTGAATATAAAAACTTGTGAAAAGAAAGACGGGGAAAAGATGAATATAATTGCTGTACCAACCATTCAAGAAACGATCTCCAAGATTTTCATGGCCGAAAGTGAAAATCTTAACCAATACGATGGTCTGGAAAGGTTTTTCGAAACCGAAACCCAATTAATCTATGAAATCCATCACTTGGAAAAAGAAAAAGCAAAAGAGACACTTCGCGCTTTGATTGATATGATTTCATTGCATGCAGGCAAAGATACAATCCGTGCAATCCGTAACTATTACATAGTTCTTTCTTCTGTCATGGCGCGCAAACTTTTTGAAATGCGCGTACCGCCGAAAAAAGCTTTTGCCTTCAATAATGCCTGCATCGAATTAGTGGATAATCGCATGAGCGATTCGGAGTTCCTGTATGTAGCGGATGAACTGATCGAATTTTTCATCTCTGTGATTTCAGAACGCAAGCAGCCTTCGTTTGGACACCAGACGGTAAACAAAGTTGTTATGTTCATTAATGACGAAGTGGAACGCGATTTGTCTGTTGAAGACGTGGCTAAGCATTTCCACATTTCAACAAGCCATCTGTCACGAATTTTCCGTGAACATGCGGGAATCACGTTGGTGGAATATCTCAATGTGCGCCGGGTTGAAGAGTCCCAGCATTATCTTCGCCATTCGGACAAAGGCATTTCGGATATCTCGAAACAATTCCATTTCTGCAACCAGAGCTATTTCACACGCATATTTAAGAAATATACGACGGTAACGCCGAAGCAATTCCGCGACAGCCAACATATTCCTTATTTCAGATATACATTGCCAAACGCTAAGTAGGGAGAAGAAATTCTCCTTTTTTTTTATGGCTTTTTCTGGTTGAAAGCGGCTAAACGGGCGCTGTCGCTTTTCTCTGTCCAGACTCCAGCGGCTAAACGGGGGCTTCCGCTTTTCGGTGTAGACGCCACAATGCTGTCAAATCCTTTTTGGAATCTGAAGTCGGGACTTTTCACGGTTTGAAATATGCTTGCCGTATGCGGTATACTTCTAAATAGTTTAAAAAGGTGAAGGTGACTAATTTGAAAAAGAAATTAATATTAATGTCGATGCTTACGCTAGCGGTGCTGTTCCTGAGCGGCTGTGCGGCCATAGAAAATAAAGAAGGCTTTTTCTATACTATTTTTGTGGCGCCATTCGATTTTTCCCTTGATTACCTGGGAAATCTTTTCAACGGCAGTTATGGGTTGGCTATTGTAGCCATTACAGTTATCATCCGTCTGGTTCTGATGCCATTCATGCTGCGCACGTATAAACGCCAGCAGGGGATGAAGGTCAAAATGGACGCCATGCGTCCGGAAATGGAAGACATCCAGAAGCGGTTGAAAGAGACAAAAGACAAAGAAGAGCAAATGGCGCTTCAACAGCAAATGATGGGACTTTATAAAAAATATGAAGTCAATCCATTGAATATGGGTTGTTTGCCGGTCATTATCCAAATGCCGATTGTCATGGGCCTATACTTTGCGATTCTTTACTCGCCGGAAGTGCGCACACATGAATTTATGTGGTTTAACCTCGGGGAGCCCGATATCGCAATGACGTTGATTGCAGGGGCTGTGTATTTCTTCCAGGCAAAAATTTCACTTTGGACAATGCCGGAACAGCAGCAGAAACAGATGAAAATGTTCATCTATATTTCGCCGGTCATGATCATGTTCATTTCATTCACTTCAATGGCAGCGTTGCCGGTTTATTGGACAGTCGGGGGTATCCTGTTGATTATCCAGACATTCATCGGCCGCAAGTTCTATTCCAATCACCCGGATTTAGCATTGGCAGCAGTTGAAGAAGATGAGGAAGAAGAAGAAAAAGAAAAAGTGGATTTGGAAAAGAAAAAATAATAGAAGTTTGCCGGCATCGGATGCCGGCTTTCTTTCTAGGGGAGTTCTACAGATGAGTTTAAAAATGCTGCAAGGAATCGGAATAGCCACGTTAAGTATATTGGCGGTGGTTTTCCTGTTGATGGGGTATATGGACATCGCGGTGCTCTTCATGACGGTGTTGTTCGTGATGACCAATACGTTCAGGTATCGCCAGATGAAAGAAAAGGGCATGGACCGCGAAGCAAAATGGATGCTCGGCATGGCCGTTATTTTCGGAATTCTGTTTTTCGTTGTACTTGGCACGATTCTTTTTTGAAATTAAGGCTTTTGAATAAAAACAGCACGTCCCTTTTTAGGGGACGCGCTGTTTTTGTCTGTTCAATATTTTCTATTTTTTGGAATCTTCTTAAGCTGAAGCTGCAGTGCTATCTGACTCCCGTTTGTCCTGTTCGCGTGCTTCAAGCAACATATCCAAACGGGCTATAAGATTGAGAAGGTCGCTTTGTGAAATTTTCTTCATCGTTGCCCAACTCCTTGTAGCTTGTATACCCTGTTATTCGGCGGACACACATCGCTTGTGGGGGTAGGACTATACTTAATATGAGAATTTCTTTCTGGTCATGAGCACCAAAACAACCGCCGGGAAGGAAAAAGCAATCATGCCGAGGAACGACAGGCCGGGCGAAATTTCATACAGGAAACCACCGATGAAGGTCAGCAGCGCGACGCTCAGGCTCATGGCAACCGCAGCATACATTCCCTGGGCCGCTGGAATATGCAGCGGATCGAGTTTTTTAAAGATATAGCGGATGAATGCAAAATGGGCGACGCCGAACGATAAAGCGTGGAGCACCTGCGAAAAGATGAACACCCAGACAGACGGAAACAGAAAAATCAGGATCCAGCGCAATGTGGAACCGATGCCGGCGATGAGAAACATCGAAGAAACGCTCCATTTATCGAACCATGTATCGGCCTTGGCAAAAAAGACGATTTCGAAAATGATGGCGACATTCAGGATGATTCCGATGTAAAAGCTATTGACGCCGATGTCCTGCAAATAGATGAAGCCGTAATTATAATAGGCGGCATGTGCGCCTTGAAGCAAAATCGAAACCGATAACACCGTCAGGAATGCTTTCGATTTCAGCAGCTCGCCGACCGCACCTTTGCTTGCTTTGTTTTTGGGTTCCGGTTTGATCGTCAAAGGAGCTGGTGAAACGGCTGATTGGGTAATCGCCATGAACAACAGTCCCGCCATCATCAGCCAAAGGATGGCCTGCTCCTGCCAGAGCGCGGTCGCCGCCCCAACGATGAGCAGGGCCACGGTGTAGCCGAGCGAACCAAAGGAGCGGCTTTTGCCGTAATGAATGCGGTCAGTTTGCATCAGCACGGTTGCGCCGCTTTCAATGGCGGGCAGAATGTTCGGGTAGACGAAGCTGAACAGCACGGTGATGGCAAATAACAGCACATACGAATTTGCGGGTATGTAAAACGCCATAGTTATAAGTGAAGCAATGGCAAGAATCTGCATCAGGCGGCCGAGCGAGAACAGGCGTGTCAGCAGCGGGAAGAACAGCAATGTGGACAAGGAGCGGGCAATCATGCCAGCACCCATGATAATGCTGGCCGCTGAAACGCTGAGCCCTTTATCGTTTGTCAGCCAACCGGTCCAATAAGGAAGGAAGATCCCCCAGGTAAAGAAGAAAGCGAAAAAATTTAACGACAGCCATTTTTGATTGTTCATCATTGTTACCTCTTATCTTTCAAAAGTCATTTCCAGTATATCGAAAGTTCGTTGATTTAGGGAGAATTTCAAGCATAAAGGTGATAGAATAATAAAGACCTTGAGAGAAAGAAGGAGAATTATGCAATCTCGCTATTCAATGAATAATCAAAATAAAAAGCCTTATATAAAATGGATTCTGATCATCGGCGCATTGCTCATTGCGGCGTCCGTTACGGTGTGGCTCTATCTTCACGACTGGGATGTGGAGCGCAGTCTGGATGCGCTAACCGGACAGGTTGCAGAGCAGCCGGCGACTGATCCGGAATTGGAAGCAGAAGAACAGATTGAAGAAGCACAGAAAGAGGATAGTGTCATTCCAGAAGAGAATTCGGAAGATGTTGAAGAGAACCTTCCCATCACTCCGGATTCTGACGAAGAAGCGTTGGAAGAAGCAACAAAAGATGCGACTGTCTATCCGGAATCAATCGAGTTGCCGGAAGAACCGACCTTTGTGAAGGGGATTTTGCTTGCGAACAAACAAAATCCGCTGCCTTCCGATTATGCCCCTGGCACAGATCCGGAAGCAAAAAGCGCTTTTGATTTGTTGCGCGCGGAAGCTCTGGAATCAGGAATTGATTTGACTGCCTTCAGCGTTTTCCGTGATTTTAATCGCCAGAAGGAATTATATGATGGCTATGTTGCAAAAGACGGTGAGGAAAAAGCGGATCGTTACAGTGCCCGTCCCGGTTTTTCTGAGCACCAGACCGGATTGGCTTTTGATATCGGTGAAACCGGACAGGAACAGCACTGGGCAAAAGCCACTTTCGGGGAGACAGAAGCAGGAAAATGGGTCGCTGAAAATGCGCACCGATTCGGCTTTATCCTGCGCTATCCGGAAGACAAAGAACAGTTGACAGGCTATATGCACGAATCCTGGCATTTCCGTTATGTCGGCGTACAAGTGGCAACGGAGATTTTCGAAGCGGATATTACATTGGAAGAGTACCTGGAAACGGAATAACAATTATTTCCCGGGAAATAATATAGAGCAAAAGGCACCGGGGGTAAGTAAAAATTACCCATCGGTGCCTTTTGAATTTTCTTATAAAATCGGTGCCAATAGACGGGCAATCGACTCTTTTGTTTTGATCAATTTGGTTCGCTCGTAATACATTTGCATGGTCAATTCCGAGGACAACTCCATATCCTGATGGAACAGCCGGGCGAGTTCTGTGGAAATCCCCTCATCGTAAATGAAGGCATTCACTTCGAAATTCAGTTTGAAACTGCGGACATCGATATTGGCTGTGCCGACAGTCGAAGCTTTGCCGTCCACAACAATCATTTTGGTGTGAAGGAAGCCATTATCATAGATGAACACTCGTGCACCCGCCCGCAACAACTGGCCGGCATAGGAATACGTAGCCCAGTAAACAAAAGGATGATCGGGTTTATTCGGAATCATGACGCGGACATCGATGCCCGATAAAGAGGCCACTCGGATGGCGTCGTAGAAGCTTGCGTCCGGGATGAAATAAGGAGTTTGGATATAAATATATTTATCGGCCATATTAATGAGCTTCATATAACCGTCTTTGATCTGTTCCCATTCTTCATCGGGGCCGCTTGAAACGATTTGCATGCTGGCGTTCCCTTTTTCGGCGATTGCCGGGAAATAAATTTCGTCATATTCGATGTCCTGGCGGGTGGAAGCCTGGTTCCAGTCCCGGATAAAGCGGGTCTGCAACGGATGCAGCGCGCCGCCTTCAACACGAAGATGCGTGTCGCGCCAATAGCCGAATTTCCTGCTGAGTCCGATATACTCATCCCCGACATTAAACCCGCCAATATAACCGATGCAGCCATCAATAACGACAATTTTTCTGTGATTGCGGTAATTCAGGCGTGGGTTGATCAGTGGCACTTTGGAAGGAAAGAAAGTTTCGACTTCTCCGCCCTGTCTGATAAACTCTTTGAAATGTCTTTTGCTCAGCGTACGTGACCCCATATCATCATAGAGCAGCCTCACTTTGACACCTTGTTTCACTTTTTCAAGCAGGGCATCCATAACGCGGGTGCCCAATTCGTCAAGCCTGAAAATATAATACTGGATATGTATATGGTGTTTCGCGCTTTCGATATCTGCCACTAAGGCATCGAATTTTTCGCGGCCGTCATTGAAAATTTGTACATCATTATTTTGTGTCAGGACCGCACCGTTATTGCGAAGGTGAAGATAAATCAAATCTTTGTATTCCTTCGAGGTGTTATTTCTGAAATGGAATGTATCGTCATGCAATTCATTCATCTGATGGGCTATCAGGTTTTCAATCCCGACGCGGGTGCGGCCTTCCCATTTGAACAACGTTTTTTTCCTTAGTTTTCTGCCCAGCAGTAAATAGATGAAGAAGCCGGCAATCGGGATGAAAAACAGCACCAAGAGCCACGCCCATGTTGAAGAAGCATCGCGTCGTTCCAGGAAAACCAGTGCTGCGGCAAGGAAAATATTCAATATGAAGATGGTGACAGATAAAAAGCTGATAATAGTGAAGGTCATGTTACTTCCCCTTTTTACAAAATGCATTGTGTTTACAGTATAACCCATTTAATTCTTTATAAGAAGAAGATGGAAAACAAGCGTTGGCATAAAACAAAAACCCGCTTCAAAAGAAACGGGCCGGCCGGTTTAATGAATTTGTTCCTGTTCCTTCAATTGTTCCACGATGCCTTCCACTTCGGTTCGGCTCATTTTTTCTCTGCCGGACTTCAAAGCTTTCAATGTGCTGTGCGCGAGGGCAAGCGGCACTTTGCAGAACATGAGAATGCGTTTGTTTTTGATCGATTTTACATATAAATCGGCTTGCGCCAGATTTTCATTGGCATAATTGAACATATCATCCCGGGTCCAGCCGTCGGGCACGAAACTCACTCCGCGTTCGCGGTCTTCGTCAAGGTTTCGAAGCATATTGACCGCCTGTAGTCCACGGCCGAAACCGATGGCCAGTTCAGGATCGGTTTCGGTATTATCGTGCCATTTCCAAAGATCCGACAACATTGTTCCGACGAGGCCCGCAACATAATAAGTATAATCATCCAGATCTTCGCGGGTGTGGATGACAAATTTGCGGTCTACCCATTTCGCCATACCTTCCGCCATTTCGGCTGTAGATTCCAGCACTTTCGGCGTGATTTCTGGAGGGCAGACGCTGATCCAATCGGCCAGGCGAAGGCTGACTTCCGGAAGCATATGTTCATATGGTTTCAGCATTGCTTCATAGCCTTCCCGGTCGAAGGGCACATGAAGCATTTTGCTGGTTTCTCTTAATAGACGGCTTTTCACTTCATCATCCAGTTCGGGATGATCTTCGAGTTCATCAATTGCACGCATGCAAAGATATGCCGAGCCGACGGTCTTCTTTAAAACGGGTTCCAAAAAGCTGATGGGAATGAAAAAAGTGCGGCTCGTTTCTTTCAGCATGACCATTGATTCTTTTTGCAGATTCGCAACTTTACTCATTTCAAATTCCTCCTTTTCCAATGGATATTCCCGGAATGCTTATGTACGACTTCCTGGCACCATCCATTCATTTATTCATCTGAATGATATGGCCTTCCCATTAAATATAAACCATCTGAGCGAAAAAACAAATGATAATACGGTTTGTCAGGGGAGATAGAAAAACCCTTTCCAAAACTTATCGTTTGGAAAGGGCTGTTTATTCGGGGTGAAAATGGTTCCAGGCTTCCTGAATGCCACCCGCGCAAACTTTTGAAGCTCTGAAAATCAGCGGGCTTTCAGCACTTTGGAGCAGTTCGGGCTGGGCATTTCCCACAATGACAGAAGGGAAACCCATTGTCAGCATTTCCTTATCATTTCCTGAATCGCCTGCAACCAGCATTTTCGCATCGTGCGCGCTGAATTTATCGAGTATATATTGAAGGGCGGCTCCTTTGCCGCTGTCTGCCGGCAAGATATCAAGGTCGCGTCCGCCGCTGAAAATCAGCTTATGCGGAATTCCTGCTGAAGCGAGTCGCTGTTCGAAAGACTGAACGGTATTGCTGGTGTCAGCAAAAAACGAGCAGCGGTTGGTGACAGGAAGATCTTGTTTTGTTAATCCTTCAATAGAATCGGCCAGTGTGTCGATCTTTTCCGGCTGCCATTGCCGCAACATTTTGTTTTCCCAGACCTGGTCCTTTTTAAGAGAAGGGCCAATATGGATTTCTGTGCCGACGTCTGTAATCAGCACGTCGGGAATAGGGAGATGTTCTTCTTCGATCAATGACAGGGCCGACTGGAAATGGCGTCCGGTGATATAGATAAGCGAAACCTCGTATTCTTGGGCTTCGTAAAATCCAAGAAGGCTGTTCAAACCTTTTCTGTCACCGACCAATGTTCCATCCAAATCGGTTGCCAACAAATGGGTTGCGTTGTTCATTGTTTACCACCTCATACATTTTCAATACTCTATCTGAAATTAATGGCCAATGAAAATCTTTTTTGGCCACTTCCACGGCTTGTCGGCTAAGTCTTTGTGCCAACAGGGAGTTGACCGAGATGACTTCCATCGCCACCGCCAGGTCGACTGCGTTTCTGGTTTCCACAAGAAGACCGGTTACACCGTCCTGTACAACGTTTTTAAGTCCGCCGACATTGGATGCGATGACCGGGCTTCCGCATGCCTGCGCTTCTGCTGCGACCATTCCGAAGGATTCATAGAAACTTGGAACAATTGTTGCTGTCGCAGAATTGAAAAGAAGCGCCAATTCTTCCTGGGATTTGGGCCCAAGGAATTCCACGTGCTCTTCAATGCCGCGCAATGCTTTTTTGATTTTATGGCTTTTCGGCAGATTGGTTACGGGATCGATTGCATCGGGTTCACCGCCTGCCAGCACCAGCCGCGGCTGGGAAGTTTCTGACGTTTTTTCAACCAGTAATTTAAAGGCATTGAGCAAGGTGAAAATGCCTTTCGTTTCTTCCAGTCTTCCGGCGAAGACGAATAGAGGGCTGGAATAGCCGAGTTTTTTACGAATATGGGTCCGGCTGCCGCGCACTCTGAATGCTTCGTCAACACCGATGGGGATAACCTTGATGGGAGAAGGGGAATCGACTTGTTTTTTGATCAAATATTTTTCGCTGTTAGTAGTGGCCAATACCTGATCGGCTTTTTGCAGAATTGCAGTCTCAGCTTGTGTCCGTGTATCATCTTCAATTCCTGTGGCTTCTTCTTTTGCCCAGCCAAGTGAATGGGATGTATGGACGAAAGGCAGATTAAATTCTTCTTTCAATCGCATGCCAATTAATCCCGACAGCCAATAATGCGTATGAACAATGTCGTAGGTATCGAGCGGCAATGCTTCTTTCAATTCATCGTAAAACGCGGATAGCATCGAATGCATTTCGTTTTTTGAAACAAACCCTTTATATCCGGCTTCAATCCGGATGACACGGCATGCTTTGCCGAAATTTTCGATACGCGGGGCAGAATCTTCACACCAATGTGTGACGACGTCCACTTGAACTCCTTTGTTGTCCAGCGCAAGTGCCAGTTGCTTTACATAATTATTCTGGCCGCCGGCTTGCTTACCGCCCAGTTTTGCTAAAGGATCTCCATGATCCGAAACAAATAGCACCTTCTTAATCATCGAGTTCATCTCCATTCTAAATTCCTAAATCATGTGCTATAAAAAATGGGACTACGATGTTATATACCCTAAGATCTGGGACTATAAACATTTATTTAGAAAATTAATATAATTGTAAAAACTTGGGCGGAATCAGGAAAAGCGCCAGCAAATACTGGCGCTTACAAAGGATTTTTGTGATGTGATAAAAACATAAAGACCTATTCTCCGGGTGGCAATAAAATTATTTTCCCACAAATTTTCCGTGGGAAGGAACGGCTTTCTCCTGGAAATTCTTCGCCAGGTCAACAAGCCCTTCTGCCAAGGCGGAACCGTATATCGGTTTGCCGTGGCCGGTCGCCGCAATGGATGGCTGCAATTCGGCCAGTTTGACCACCGATTCCCAGGCAGCCCGCCAATCGGTCGTCAGGTAAACAGGGGGACCGCACACTTCTTTTTTCTGTGTCAGAACTTTATAGAGCGAATCCTGTTTGACCGTCACAAAAGCGTCTCCGGCAATCAGCAATTTGCCGGCTTTTCGGAACAAGGATACGTGTCCTGCTGAATGGCCTGGCGTATGAAGCCATTGCCAGCCCGGCATGCCAGGAACCGAGCCATCTGCCGGCAACTCTTTCAAATGTTTCGAAATATCGATGGCTTCCACCGGGAATGCTTTCGAGATTTTGGCGACGAGTCCGCCTTGAACCGATGCATCAGGCTGCGGATAATCGGTGGTGCCTTTTAAATATGAAAATTCCAGTGGATGTGCATAAACCGGCACTGGATATTGTTCAAGAATGTCGATGATGCTGCCGACATGGTCGAAGTGTCCATGTGTAAGTATAATCGCTTTAAGATTGTGATCAGGCCCAAACCGGTTTTCAGCTTCCTGCAGAATTTTAGCAGCGGAGCCCGGCATGCCGGCATCCACCAGAATATAATCACTGCTCACTTTCGGATCTCCAATGAAGAAAAGATTGACGACCTGATTGGTATAGCAATAGACATCCGGCGCGACTTCAACCCCCGCACCACTTTTTATAGAAGTCACCGGCAGGATGGCTTCAGTGCTTTTGCTTTTTTCCATTTCAAATTCCTCCTGTCATCTTATCGTTTCTATTTCATGCTTTACCCTCAAATACAGAAATTGAATCAGAACAGGCCGATTCCCGGAGAAGTTGAGTCTCCTGCAGTTGTGCTTTAAAATGAAATTCAGATAGAGTGAGGAAAAGGTGAAAATATGAAGTCAATGATCATTATCGGTGGCGGAATTCTCGGCGCATCGACAGCTTATGAAGCGGTAAAGGCTGGAGCAAAAGTCGTCTTGATCGACCGCGCCGATGTCGGACAGGCAACAGGAGCCGCAGCGGGCATCGTATGTCCGTGGATTTCCCAGCGCCGCAATAAAGCCTGGTATCATCTGGCCAAAAGCGGTGCCAAATATTATCCGGAGCTGATAACAGAACTGGAAGCGCTCGGTGAGAGTGACACGGGTTATAAACAGGTCGGCATCGTCAGCATCCACGAAGACAGCAAATTGGATAAGATGGAAGCAAAAGCGCGTGAGCGAAAAGAAGATGCACCGGAGATGGGCATTATCGAACGGCTGAATGCGGAACAGACGAAACTTTTATTTCCGCATGCAGGAGTTGACTATGGTTCTCTCTACGTCAGTGGGGCCGCGCGGGTCGATGGGCGTTCCGTGCGGGATGCTTTGATCAGTGCGGCCCGGAAGCTCGGAGCGGAAATCGTTGAAGGAGATGCAAAGCTTCTTATTGAAAACAATAAAGTAATTGGTGCAGAGACGCAGCACCGGAGATTTTACGCCGACAGCATCGTCTCGGCGGGAGGCGCATGGGCACCGGAACTATTTGCACCGCTTGGCCTCGCGATGGATGTCGTTCCGCAAAAAGCACAGATTCTCGAGTTGCAGCTTGAAGAATCGGCAACGGGCGACTGGCCGGTGGCGATGGTGCCGTTCGGGCAATATATTGTGCCGTTCGCAAATGGCCGCGTCATTGCGGGTGCAACCCATGAAAATGACGCCGGCTTCAATACCAAACTGACGGCGGGCGGCATCCATCACATCCTCGATAAAGTGCTCGATGTAGTGCCCGGTTTGGCTGCTGCCGAACTGACAGGCGCGAGCACCGGTTTCCGGCCTTCGACGCTGAGCGCGTTGCCATTCATTGGCCCGGTGCCGGGGCATGACAATCTGTTCGCGGCGAATGCCCTCGGTTCTTCCGGTCTGACAGCCGGACCGTTCCTAGGTGCACAGCTGGCAAAACTGGCGATGGGGAGTGGGGCAGACATCGAGTTGAGCGATTATGCCATTGAAGATGCATTTCAGAAAATAGGGAAATAAAATGAAAAACCCGCCGATCGGCGGGTTTTTATTGTCCATTGATTTTATTGTAAACATCCAGGATGAACTTTTTATAGGGCAGGTCCGGCATCGGATCGGCATTTTTTTTGGCAATGGCGGCGTGTTCGAAAGCCAGTTCGTGCCGGCCTTGTGCCGCGTAAATCAATGCCAGATAGGCATCTTTTTCGTAATTCATCAGCAAATCATAAGGGTGGTGCATAAATTCCCAAAGCTTGTGTTTCTCAAGCCACGGCAACGCTTCATCCAGTTTGCCGAGGCCGTATAAGGCTTTCCCTTTTTCAATATAAAACGAGGAAGTTTCCTCATCACTGTATTTTTCCATGTTCCTGTCGATAATGGTCAATGCCCCTTCGTAATCGTGTTTGAACGAATTGAGGTAATGGGCTTCCAGGAGATCCAGCAGCAGATCGATTTTGGAGTCGTCTGTGAAATCAGCGAATACCCGCAATTTATTGATGTAATAATCTTTCCGTTTCTCGTCGCCTTTCAAAATCGCGTGGAAAGCCGTCACTCGGTACAGGGCATCGATCTTGTAAAAGATTTGGTGTTCTTTCGAATAATTGATGGCCTCTTCAATGATTTTCAAGGCATCTTCGTCTTCCGCAATCGCCAAATGCAGGATGGCCTCCGAAAAATCGAAATCCAGCTTTTTCAGCGAATCGAGAACCACTCCGCGTTCTTCAAAAACTTTCCGCGAATGTTTGAGCATCTTCAACGATTCTTCGTAGTCATGGTCATTGAATTTGAGCATCGCCCGGAATAATTGAATGTCTGCGCTGTTGTTCATGAGATGAAGCCCTTCATACATTTCTTCGGCATGCAGGAGGTAAGTCTGCCAGCCGTCTCTCTTCATATAATAAAGGCAGCGGCTGTAAATTTCGAGCAGGCGTGCCGATTCATAGCGATAAGGCAATTGATCTGAGTAGGGTTCGATCAAATCCGTAATCTTTTGGAAGGCGGCAGTCATATCATCCATCAAGCGCAGGTAAATCTTTTCAACTTGCTGAAGCAGTTCCCGTAATTCAGAAGGGGAGACGTCTTCCAATAACTCGTTTTTATTGATGTCCAAACGCTCTGCGATATACGCCAGACTTTCCATGGACGGATTCGCTTTATTGTTTTCAATGAGGCTGAGCATGCCTTTTGAGAGCTCTTCCCCGGCAAGAGCCTGCAAGGTAAGGCCTTTTTCTTTGCGCAATTTCCGGATGCGTTCACCTAATGAAGCCATGTTCTCACCTGCTTTTCAGTATAGTTTAATTATATTAAACTTTTGCTTGCAATGCCACAAAAAGCGTGATATATTTTGTTTAATTAAATTAAACTTTTGATTTGGAGAGTGAAAACCATGAGTGAAAAAGCAGCACTCAAACGCGCCACTTATCATCTGTATACGTTTACCATCAGCAAACTTATCTCAACGTTTGGCAGTTCGGTTTATACGTTCGGCATCAGTTTGTATGTTTTGGCACTTACCGGTTCCGCCGCCAGTTTTGCCATCAATCTGATTTGCAGCATCCTGCCAAGAACTTTGATGGCACCATTTGCGGGCTATGTCGCTGATAATTACTCGAAAAAAGCGATTGTCATTGTGGCCCAGTTTGCCAGTGCTTTGTCGGTTGCGGGTCTGCTTCTCTATAGCATCGTCGCCGGTTTGTCGTTGCCTGCGATTTACACGACAACTGCGCTCATTTCCATCAGCTCCATGTTCGCCAGCGTCACATTTTCTTCTTCGATCGCCAATCTGATCGATTCGGAGCGGATTCAGAAAGCGATGGGCTTTAACCAATCAGCCATTGCCATTGCCACCATCGGCGGTCCGGTTGTCGGAGGAATTCTATTCGGTTTTGTTTCGATGAACGTCTTTTTGGTCATCCAGGTGTCTGCGTATTTATTGGCGGTAGCCCTTGAATCGACGATGGATTTCAAGTTGTTTACGAACCGCGTTGCCGATACTGCCGGCGAAGCGAAGAAATCGATGGTCGCCGGAATGAAGGAAGGCTTCGCTTATTTAAGGTCGAACCGGGTGGTGATGGTCATTGTGACAGTCGCGGTTGGGGTCAATTTCTTCTTTTCCGCGTTGATGATCGGTTTGCCATTTATCGCTGTTCAGGAATTAAAAATCGAAGCCACCCATTTCGGGTTTATCGAAGCGATGATTGCGGCGGGAATGCTCGCTTCATCCGTTTACTTTTCCATAAGGAAAGAAGTGAAATTTCCGCTGCAGTTTGCGAAGCGTGGCATCCTCGGCATGTCGGTGCTATTGGCGGGAATGGCTTTGCCGCTGATTTTCGACTTTACTTATACGGCAGCGGTGGTTTATTTCCTGTTCCTGATGCTCGTTTTCGGCATCACGAAT
The DNA here is from genome assembly GCF_049262615.1 of Planococcus daihaiensis. Classification (GTDB taxonomy): domain Bacteria; phylum Bacillota; class Bacilli; order Bacillales_A; family Planococcaceae; genus Planococcus. Next base: position 2,096,665 of record NZ_CP175504.1, read on the forward strand.
GTATTCGTCAATACACCAATCGGCGTCATGATGCAAAAGGATGTGGAAGAGGAATACCGGGGGCGCGTCTTCGGAATTCTGGAATCGATGGCAATGGCCATGATGCCGCTCGGCTATTTGCTGTTCGGCCTGCTGTATGATGTGATGCCGGCCGAATACGTTGTGATCGGCAGCAGCATTTGCCTCATCATTTTGACCAGCTATCTGATGCGGCCGTCCATTTTGAAACAGGCGCATCCTGAACTGGATAAAAAAGCATTCCCGATAAGCCCTGAACTTCAGGAATAGGCTCCGGGCGAATCTTTTTCGCAGTACCTTCTCAGGTTTACGAATATCCAGAAAGGGAAAATCCTCAAAGACATTAAAAATCTGGAAAGGATGATTCCGAATGGCTAAGGATAGACCGAAAATCGTTCCTGGACAGGAGCAGGAGCGCCAGCCGGGATTCGAGAAAGAAATGGATCCGGCACCAAGCTACGATAATAATTTGGCCGGAAAGGCACAGCGCCTTCCCGGAAAAAAAGCATTGATCACCGGAGGGGACAGCGGCATCGGCCGGGCAGTGGCTTTGGCGTATGCAAAAGAAGGCGCGGATGTTGCCGTCATGTATCTGGATGAACACGAGGATGCGGAAGAAACGAAGGGTCTCATCGAACAGCAAGGCGCTAAATGCATGCTGATTGCCGGTGATATCGGAGACGAATCCTTCTGCAAAGAAAGCGTCCAAAAAGTGGTAGATGAATTTGGGGGTCTGGATATCCTCGTAAACAACGCAGCAGAACAGCATGTCCAGACTTCGCTGAAAGACATCAGCGCCGAACAGCTGGAGCGCACTTTCCGGACGAACGTTTTCAGTATGTTCTATTTGACGAAAGCAGCACTGGAGCATATGACACGCGGCGCTTCCATCATCAACACCACGTCCATCACCGCTTTCCGCGGCGAGCCGACTTTAATCGATTATTCGTCCACCAAAGGCGCAATCCTGTCATTTACCCGCGCATTGTCGGGGTCATTGGCAGCAGAAGGCATCCGCGTCAACGGCGTCGCACCGGGTCCCATATGGACGCCGCTCATCCCGGCATCATTCCCGGCTGATGAAGTCGAGGGCTTCGGCAGCAAGACGCCGCTCGGCCGGCCCGGACAGCCGGATGAACTTGCACCGGGCTTCGTCTACCTGGCATCCGACGATTCATCTTACGTAACAGGACAGGTTTTGCATATCAACGGCGGCACGCCTTATTGAAATGAAAAGTAAAAGCAAGCACCCCGGTCATGCGGGAGTGCTTGCTTTTTTTGGTTCTTTTAAAGTTTTCGGGGAACCGCGGTAAAGGACGATCAGCAAGATGGCCGCAATTGACAATGCGCCGGACAGGAAATAAATCGAACCCGATTGCATCGTCAGCATCCACGTAAAGAATAGGGGGCCGATGATGCGTCCCATATTATCCATCGAATACGTCATTCCGGCCGCTGTTCCGTATTTGCCGCCGGATTCTTTCGAAGTCAGCGACACAAGTGCAGTCCGGGCGAGCGCGTTGCCGGCGGTGAAAATGCTCAGCGCCACTCCGGCAAAAATCAGGCTGGAAGTGAAGGGCAGGAGCAGCAAACCAACTGCGGCAATGATCTGCGCACCGATGATCCATTTCGTTTCGGCTCCGTCTTTTATTCGGCGCACCACGCCGCCTTGAATCGCTGCATCGACAAAGCCGCTGGCAATAAATAAATAGCCGAGCTGCAGCGGTGTGATTTCAATCTGGTCAATCTGAAACAGCTGGAACGTCGATTCGAGACCGGCCAGCAGGAACGTCACCATAAACGACATCAGGAATAAATAGCGGATCCGGAATTGCCATAGGGTGCTGGCGCCTTTTGGAAGCAGAGCGCGTTTCGTCGCTTCTCCCTGCCGGACCGGCTCTTTCAAAACCAAGCTGGCGTATACCATGAGCAATAATACGAGTGCAGCGGAGACGGTAAACGGCAATGTCAGCGACACGGTTCCAAGCAAACCGCCGATCGCCGGTCCGAATATAAAGCCAAGACCAATCGACATTCCGAGAAAGCCCATGTATTTATTGCGTTCCTCATCTGTCGTGATATCAGCGACATATCCCGTTACCGCTGTATAAAGGGCGCCAGAGAACAGGCCGCCGATGATGCGCGACATATAAAGGAGCGCGAGATTGTCGAGAAACAGCGAGAACAGGAAAAAGCTCAGGCTGAAGCCGGCAAGACCGGTCAGAATCAACTTTTTTCTGCCGGTGCGGTCTGACAATTTCCCCCATAAGGGAGCGGTGAAAAAGGAGGACAATGCGTATATGGTAATGAGGCCGCCGACGTGGATTTCACTGTAACCCTGCTGGACGATCACCTCGGGAAGGATGGGTATGATAATGCCGAATCCCAGATAGACGAAGAACTGGACTGACATCAGCAACAAAATAGTCTTCTTCATAAAATAATTTCCTGCTTTCTAATAAGGCTGTGCTTTCAGTTTACTCTTGTTCGCGGCGAACGTAAATGGAAGGAATGAAGATGATGCTTTTTTGTTCGGCGGGGGCAACCGCACCCCGAAGTGGTATTTCCGCACCTCGCCGGGAATATTCCGCACCCCAAACCGTAAACTCCGCACCTCACCTCAAAAAAAGCCGACAAAAAACCCGCTCCCAAAGTTAAAAGGAGCGGGGACAAACATTATTTTTCCAATTTGACTCGCTGCAGACGCAGCGCATTCATGACGACGGATACGGAACTGAATGCCATCGCGGCACCCGCAAGCCACGGCGCCAAAAATCCGGCAGCGGCAATCGGGATGCCGAGTGAGTTGTAAGCAAGCGCCCAGAAAAGGTTCTGCTTGATATTTTTCACCGTCAGGCGGCTCATGCGCACCGCATCGACCACGCGCATCAGATCGCCTTGCATCAACGTGACGTCGGAAGCTTCGATGGCAATTGCTGTGCCTGTGCCCATCGCCATGCCGATATCGGCGGTGGCAAGAGCGGGAGCGTCGTTTAAACCGTCTCCGGCCATCGCAACTTTGCGTCCTTCTTTTTGAAGCTTCGCAACAACATCCGCTTTTTCAGCCGGCAGCACACCGGAAATGACATCATCGATGCCCACCAGGCGTGCAATTGCCTGTGCGGTCCGTTCCTGGTCACCCGTCAGCATGACGACGCGCAAACCGAGTTTCTTCATTTCGCCTACCGCTTCAGCGGCATTGTCTTTGATCGTATCGGCAACCGCGATCAAGCCGGCGAATTTGCCGTCGACCGCCATATACATGACCGTTTTGCCGTCTTCTTCGAGCAACGCGGCCTGGGAATCATCAATTGCGAGAGTTTCCATCAGTCTGCGGTTGCCCATCAGAATGTCACGGCCGTCAACCGCAGCACGAATGCCGTGGCCCGGCACCGCTTCGAAGCGGCTGACAGTGCCATTGGCATTACCGTAATCAGCAATTGCCTGCGCCACCGGATGCTCCGATTGACTTTCGGCGCTTGCCGCCAGATTTTTCAATTCGTCGAGATCAAAACCGTCTGCGCCAATAAAATCAGTGACAACAGGGCGGCCGTTGGTGATCGTTCCTGTTTTATCAAGAACGATTGTATCGATGTGTTTCGTATTTTCAAGCGATTCCGCTGTTTTAAACAGGACACCCTGTTCAGCGGAGCGGCCCGAACCGGCCATAATCGAAGTCGGTGTTGCCAGCCCCAACGCACACGGACAGGCAATGACGAGGACGGCGATCGTGCTTTCAAGCGCGGCCGCGAAATCACCCGGTGACACCAGGAAATACCAGGCGATAAACGTAACAATCGCGATTCCGACAACAATCGGCACGAAAATGCCTGAAATCTGGTCAGCCAGTCGCTGGATCGGCGCTTTCGAACCTTGCGCCTGTTCAACAACCCGAATGATATTCGACAACACCGTATCTTTGCCGACTTTATCAGCTCTGACACGCAAAGATCCATTGGAATTTACAGTGGCAGCGTAAACCGGGTCGCCCGATTCTTTATCGACCGGCAGGCTTTCACCCGTCAGCATCGATTCATCGACAGCGGAATTGCCGGAAATGACAGCGGCATCGACCGGAATCGAAGCGCCGGGTTTGATCAATAGAATGTCACCGGTGCGCACTTCGGAGATCGGCGTAATGACGGCTTCGCCGCTGCGCTCCACCAAAGCGGTTTCCGGCTGCAGTTTCATCAATTTCTTGATGGCATCGGAAGAACGGCCTTTGGCGCGCGCTTCGAACACTTTGCCGAGCAGGATCAGCGTAATCAAAATCGCGCTTGTTTCGAAATACAGTCCGACCATATGGGGACTGCCAAGATGCGCGAAGACTAAATAGACGCTGTAAAAATAAGCGGCCGATGTCCCGAGTGCCACGAGCACATCCATATTGGCGCTTCTATTCCTTAATGCGAAATAAGCTCCTTTATAGAAGGTGGCGCCGATCCAGAATTGAACCGGTGTGGCCAAAGCCCATTGCACAAAAGGATTCATCAGGAATTCAGGCACATACATCCAGGAAGTGAAAGTGAAATGGCTGACCATCGTCCACAGCAGTGGAAGCGACAACGCGGCCGAGATCCAGAACATCCGTGTTTTTTTGCGGATTTCCTGTGTCTTATAATCCTCGGCTTCTTCATTTTCCTGATTGAGCACGGCGTCATAGCCCATGGATTGAATTTTTTTAACAAAATCTTCGGGTGTTAATGTGTTCGGATTGTAGGAGACATGGCCGGTTTCCATCGCCAGATTGACATTGGCGAGGTTGACCCCATCCATTTTGTTCAATACTTTTTCGATGCGGGCAGAACAATTGGCGCAGGTCATTCCCTGGATGGTGAAATCCACTTCATCCTGGCGAACGCCATAACCTAATTGTTCCACTTTCTGCTCCATATCCTGTAAGGATGCCTGCTCACCGTCGTATACGATAGAAGCTTTTTCGGTGGCGAAGTTGACTGTCGCTTCGCTGACGCCGGGCATTTTGCTCAAGCCTTTTTCGACCCGATTGGCACAGGCGGCGCAGGTCATACCGGTAATTGCTAATTCCGTTTGTTTTTCGGGCATTGCCATTCACTCCTTATACCTTAGAGGGGTATATATCACTTTAAAAAAAAACTGCGTTTCCGCAGTAATTATTTTGTGGATACTACATCATAGCCCTGATCTTCAATCGTTTCCGCAATTTTAGCAGTTTCAAGCGATGGATTCGAGTAGGAAACCTCGACAGATCCGTTCTCAAGCGATACATCCACTTTTTCAACGCCATCCAATTCCATTACACTTTCAGTTACCGCTTTTACACAATGCTGGCAGCTCATGCCGCTCACTTGTAAGTTCATCGTTTTCGTCATATTCATTTCCTCCTCATTATTTACGCATCATTTTTTGGATCGTGATCAATAATTCATCCAATACTTCGTCGTCGCCTTGGGACAGGCGGTCTACGACACAGCCTTTCAGGTGGCCTTCAAGCAATAATTTCGTCACGCTATTCAATGCAGACTGAGTAGCGGCCAACTGGGTAATGATATCGTCACAATATACATCTTTTTCGACCATTCCCTTTATACCGCGGACCTGGCCTTCAACCCGGCTGAGACGATTTGTCAAATCGCGTTTGACTTCAGGAGGGTGGTGGCTTTTTCTGCACGCTAAATCAGCAACGGGAACTTCTTTCATCAATTCGCTCATTGGCTAATCCTCCATATCCTTTGATAAGTCTAATATACCCCTGTTAGGTATACAGGTCAATAATTTTACATCATTGCAACTTTGTAATATAAATGAAAAGTTTAAAAGCTTGAAAAGATGGTATTATATACATAGACACAGAAATGTCAACTATTTACCTGTTTTGATGAATCTATTTTGGATTTACATACGTTAATATAAATGAAGGAATACAGAGAGGTGATATGGATGGCGAAACAAGCAGAAGTTCGCAATATCGTTTCAAACTTATCGAAACTGGGAATCCAAGCAAAAATCACAAAATCACGCACCGAATTGCTAAAAGCATTAGCATTGCCGCAACCCCCGCAAACACAATCATAATGGAAAAACTCCGACGCGGCTCGCGTCGGAGTTTTTATTGGTCTTCTTTATCGTTGCCGAACATATACGTTTTATGATGGAATTTCATGCTGAAGACAATGCCGATTGCCATCATATTCCCAATCAGCGAACTGCCCCCGTAACTGATGAACGGCAGCGGAATGCCGGTGATCGGCAACAGCTGGATTGTCATGCCGATATTCTGGAAAACGTGGAAAGTGATCATGGCAATAATACCTGCACAAACATAAGTGCTGAAGGTGTCTTTTAATTGCAGCGTAATCTTTGTCAGATGATAAATCAACATGAAAAAGAGGATAATGACCACGCTGGCCCCGATAAATCCGAAATCCTCTGAAATGACAGTGAAGATGAAATCGGTATGGTTTTCCGGCACATATACTTCGCGTCCCTGGTAACCTTTGCCGAATACCTGGCCGGAACCGATGGCGTTCATCGCGGCAATCAGGTTATAAGCATCGCCATCTGCATAAGAATACGGGTCAAACCAGGTATAGATTCGTGCGAATGCATAGCGCTGGATGCCAAACGTATTGGTCAGAAATTCCTGCATATTGATCGCCATCCATAACAAGGTAACGCCAATGACAGCTACACCACCAAAGCTTGGTAAAATTATTTTCCATGAAATTCCGGCTACCACGATGATTGCCAGGGTGATGGCAATAAAAACAAGAGCCGTCCCCATATCAGGCTGATCAAGAATAAACGCTAATGGGATCAGCAGTAAACCGCCGATTTTCCCCAACAATAACAAGTCCGTTTTTATCGTTTTTAACGCAAATTTTTCGTGATGGGATGAAATCATTTTCGCCAGTGCTAATATATAGAAGGTTTTCATAAATTCAGCGGGCTGCATATTGAGCACAGGCGTGCGGAACCAGGCTTTGGCGCCATTGATCGGTTCCCCGATTTGTCCTGGTCCAGCTGGTGCAATCATCAAGATAAATAGCGTAAGAATCCCGAATCCGTAGAGGTAATAGGCCATTTTCTTGTATTGCTCGGGTTCGAAATACATCAACACACCAATCATGCCGATGGAAAGGATGTAGAACAGGCCTTGCCTCGGTACGAAATTTGTAAGATATTGCCCCGAAGTCTGTGCGGAAGAAATCGCAACCAGGCTGACGATGAAAAAGAGGAATAATATGAAAGCGAGCGACCAGTCAATCCGATCGGCAAAGCTTTTGTTTGTCTGCATATGGGTTCACCTGTACTTTTTATTATTGAGAGTCGGAATACATTATAACTTATTCTTGCCTTTTATGCGCATTACAAAAGTAATGACGCCGATTAAGCTCAGATGTTTCATATTTAGTAGGTCAGCCCGTATAATGAGTGGAAGAATGGAGTGGAGGCAATGGTGAAGAAAGTGAATAACATGGAACATTATGTTCAGCATTTATATATTTACTTAAATGATGCTGATCAATTTGCTTTGTTCAGCGGTTTGACCTTCGCCCAGTTCATGGATGCTATGAAGATGCCGAAGAACCTGCTGCTGTTGAAGCATACCTACGATGAAGCATCTTATAATATGCACACGCAAACGGAATTTGCTTCACAGGAGGAATTCCTGGCGCTCCGCAAATCCAGAGCCGCAAAAGAAGGGGAATTCTGCTGGATCGATTTCCGCAGCGAAAAACAATTGAATTCCCTGACGCCTCAGGAACAGGCAGAACTATTATATATAGGTCATAAGAAAGAAACGGTGCGGTCGCCTTTTTACTCAACCCTGTTGAACGAGTTTGTCTATTTGTCGAGCGAAGATGAACAGACAACCAAAATATATTTCCGCAACCTGGAGCGGCTGAACGAGCTGGTGGGGAATTACTTTATCCAGTCCATCCGCCGGGAAGACCACGGCCAGAATTTTTGGCGCCGCAAGGTTAAGGATATGATTCCCGAACTTCCGGATGAACTCCTGAAATCACTGAAAAATTTATACCGTGAAGGCATACTGATTTCCCTCGCGGATCCTGAAAAAACTAAGAATACAATTGAATTGCATATCCGCCAGGTGGAAGAAATCTCATTCATGGATGATTTTTTGACGGATATCGATGACTACACTGGCGAGGAAGTTATACAGAAATTCGTCTATGACCGCAAATTCAAGCAATGGAGTTAAGAAACACGCATAGTGATTGATTCAGGCTGCCAAAATGGCGGCCTTTTCATTTGAGAATTGGATGTATTTTCCTGTCCTTGCAGGAAATGATTTTTCGTCTTATCGGGTTCGTGATAAACTAGAGGATATTGGAAAACGAAATGGGGTTTATTGGGATGAAAAAACAGATCGGTTTATTATATGGCGGAAAATCCGCAGAGCATGAAGTTTCCCTTTCAACAGCACAGGCAGTTACAAAAGCCTTGAATTTTGATAAATACGAAGTATACCCGGTTTACATCACTCAAGAGGGGGAATGGCGGAAAGGTGCATCTCTTGAAGGTCCGGCCGGCAGCATTGAACAATTGCAGCTGGGGCAAGAGTACTCCGCGCCAAATGACATTTCAGGTTTTCTTCCCACAGAACAGGACAAGGCTCTCGATGTCATTATCCCGTTGCTTCACGGCCCGAATGGCGAAGATGGGACTGTGCAAGGCATGTTGGAAGTGATGAATCTTCCGTATGTCGGGAATGGCGTATTGGCATCATCAGCCGGTATGGACAAAGTGGTCATGAAGCAATTATTTGAGATAGCCGGTTTGAAACAGACCCCTTATGTGTATTTTATAAGAAGAGATTGGAAAAATGGCCAGTCGGAGTTGGTACGAAAAATCGCTGCCGAATTGAATTGGCCGGTATTCGTCAAACCCGCAAATCTCGGTTCGAGTGTCGGCATCAATAAGGCTGACAACGAAGATGAACTAATTGCGGCGGTGAATGAAGCGTTGAAATTCGACCGGAAAATTGTGGTTGAACAAGGCGTTGACGCCCGTGAAATTGAAATAGGCGTGCTCGGAAACGATGTGCCGGAATGTTCGGTTGCAGGTGAAATCAAGCCGTTGAAAGCATTTTATGATTATCAAGCAAAATATAAAGACGGCAACACGGCAATGATCATTCCAGCTGAACTTTCCAACGAAGTCTACGAAGAGCTTGTGGCATCAGCGAAAAAAGCATTCAAAATCCTGGATTGTTCAGGCCTTGTGCGCGCTGACTTTTTTGTCACCGCGAAGAACGAGATTTTAATTAACGAAGTCAACACACTTCCAGGCTTTACGCCGTTCAGCATGTTCCCTCTATTATGGGAAAATACAGGGGTGGCTTATTCGGATCTGATTGAAAGACTGATTGATCTTGCCATTGAGCGTTACGAGGAAAAACAATTATTGCAAGTAAAAATGGATTGAGTGGAGAAACTGATGAAAAAAAAGATCGAGCAAGTAGCCAAATGGCTGGATGTAAAAACGAACTTAAAAGACATTGAAATTACGGGAGTTTCCATCAATACGCGGACGCTGCACAAAGGCGACCTTTTTGTCCCTTTCCGCGGTGATAAGGTCAACGGCCATAAATTTGTCCGCCATGCGATCGAAGCAGGAGCTTCTGCTGCACTTTGGCAGCGCGACGAGCCCTCGCCTCCGGATGATTTGCCGATTCTGATTGTGGACGACTGCCAAAAAGCGTTGCAGGAAATGGCGCGTGCCTATCGCGACGAATTGTCGGTGACGGTCATCGGCATTACCGGATCGAATGGCAAAACCTCGACGAAAGATCTGGTTGCCAGCGTCTTGAAGCCTTATTTCAAAGTGCAAAAAACCCAGGGCAATTTTAATAATGAACTCGGTTTGCCGCTGACCATTCTTTCATTGGAAGAAGATACGAAGTTTGCGGTGCTGGAAATGGGCATGAGCGGCTTCGGCCAGATTCAATTCCTGTCAGAATTGGCGCGGCCGGATTACGCAATCATCACGAACATCGGTGAAGCACATATGCAGGATCTCGGTTCCCGTGAAGGAATCGCCCAGGCGAAATTCGAAATTACTGCCGGTCTTGAAACGCATGGCAAATTGTTCTACGACGGCGACGAGCCGCTGCTGAAACCGTTTGTCGAAAATTTCCCGCAGGCTGTGTCGTTCGGTTTCGATGATAATAATGAATTGACCGTAACGGATATCCGCGCTACTGAAAACGGCAGCACCTTCATGGTCAGCGGAATCATCGATGCCACATTTACCATTCCGGTTTTGGGTGACCATCAAGTGAAAAATACGCTGTCAGCAATCCTGGTCGCTCTGGAAGCGGGATTAACGGAGGAAGATATCCGAAAATCGCTGCAGGACGCGGCACTTACGGATATGCGCATGCAGATGATTCATGCAAAAGGCGGTTCGACATTTATCAACGACGCCTATAATGCTGCACCTTCTTCGATGAAGGCGGCTTTGAATTTCATTCGTGAAACGACCATGAAAGAAGATAAATGGGTGGTTCTGGGTGATATGCTGGAACTTGGCGACCAGGAACGCGAATATCACGAGGCAATTGCAAAATCCATCAATTCCGAAATTAATGGCGTCTGCCTGTATGGCCCGAAAATGGAATGGCTTTATACCAAACTGCAGGGGACATTTGAAGGGAAACTGATCTGGAACAAGGACGACTATGGTCCGATTATCGATTTCCTGAAAGAATCGATTTCTGCCAAATCCGTCATTCTTGTCAAGGGTTCTCGCGGCATGGCTCTAGAAAACATCATTGAACCTTTTACCGATAATTGATTGAAAGAAGGTAGCACTTTGAAAACAGGCGTGTTGATGATCCATGGATTTACCGGAGGACCTTTCGAAGTACAGCCGTTCGCCGAATATATTGAAGAAAAGAAGGGCTGGATTGTGAAAATCCCGACGCTTCCAGGCCATGGTGAAAGCCTGAGCCTTAAAAACAAATCTGCGGAATCGTGGATGATGGCTGCGGAACTCGCATTAAAAGAGTTGAAAAAACAGGTGGACCGGGTGATTATTGTCGGCTTTTCAATGGGTGGCCTCATTGCGATGTATTTGGCCATGCGCTATAAAATTGAAAAACTGGTGCTGTTGAGCGCCGCCGTCAAATACATTAGTGCGAGCCAGATATTGGACGAAGTTCGAATCGCTGCGACTGACGCTGTGAAAGGGCGGCTCGCTCAGAACCCGCTGTTTCATTTGTATGAATACAAATTATTGAATACTCCGGTCAGCTCGGCGCTTGAATTTTTGCGCGTCGTCAAAATGGTTGAACCTTATTACCATAAGCTGACGCTTCCGGTGTGCATCGTTCAAGGCGAAAAAGATGGCATTGTGCCCATTACGGCCGCAGAACATATCTACAATCAACTCGGTTCGTTGGAGAAAGAGATTTATCATTCCAAGAACGGCCAGCACCTGATCTGCTACAGTGATGACTGCGAAGAATGGTTCGCGCATGTTTTGGCTTTTATGGACAATGAAGGCGAATAAACTGATTAATGGAACCTTTGCATATTGATTGCAAGTGCTCTGGAACCATGTTATTCTATTTGGAGCAATGGATACATTTTTGAAGCACTCTTCCCTGTGAAGAGTATTTTTTTGAGCAAAACGGTTTGTTCTACTTATAGGGCATCAAAACCCGCCGATCAGACCGCTCGGCAACGCCCGAGCTTTTTCTGTTCACACATCCCTCTGAACTTAAAACTACAGAGTATGATTTTCGACGTGAAACTTCCTCATAAAGGCTCGACTTTGTCGCTATTTCATCTAAAATGTACACCATTTGTAAATAAGATGAAGACAAAAGGAGATTGAAAAAATTTGGTAAAATTTTCAGAGTTAAATATCAGCGAAACAACTTTAAAGTCCGTAAAACGCATGGGGTTTGAAGAAGCAACACCGATTCAAGAAGGTACTATCCGCTTAGGTATGGAAGGCAAGGACATTATCGGACAAGCCCAAACGGGAACTGGTAAAACAACTGCATTCGGTATTCCGTTGATCGAAAAGATCGACACTAAAGACGGCAATGTACAAGGATTGATCATCGCACCAACACGCGAATTGGCAATTCAGGTTTCAGAAGAACTTTACAGACTGGGCCAGGATAAAAACGTGCGCATTCTTTCAGTATACGGAGGCCAAGAAATTAGCCGCCAAATCCGTGCGCTGAAAAACCGTCCGCAAATTATCGTGGGTACACCAGGACGTCTTTTGGACCATATCAACCGCCGTACGCTTAAATTGGACAACGTTAACACATTGATCCTTGACGAAGCAGACGAAATGTTGAACATGGGCTTCATCGAAGACATCCAAACAATCATGGCAAGTGTTCCAGATACTCGCCAGACATTGTTGTTCTCAGCAACTATGCCGGACGCGATCCGCAAAATTGCAGAGAAATTCATGAAGACTCCAGAAATCGTTAAAATCAAATCAAAAGAAATGACAGTTGAAAACATTGAGCAATTCTATGTTAAATCTGTGGAACGCGAAAAATTCGATGTTCTTTCACGTCTTTTGAATGTTCAACAACCGGAACTTGCGATCATTTTCGGACGCACAAAACGCCGGGTTGATGAATTGGCGAAAGCTTTGAATATCCGCGGCTATGTAGCTGAAGGAATTCATGGCGACTTGAGCCAAGCAAAACGTATGTCTGTATTGAAGCAGTTCAAAGCAGGTAAAGTTGACATTCTGGTTGCCACTGACGTAGCAGCTCGCGGACTTGATATCTCAGGCGTATCACACGTATACAACTTTGATATTCCTCAAGATCCAGAAAGCTATGTCCACCGTATCGGCCGTACTGGCCGTGCAGGTAAAAAAGGAGTTGCAGTCACGTTTGTAACACCACGTGAAATGAGCTACTTGGCAATTGTTGAACGTACTACGAAGAAAAAAATGGAAGCATTGGTTCCACCGACTGCTGATGAAGCCGTACTTGGCCAAAAACGTGTCGCAATGGAACAATTGCTTGAAATGACAGGGAAAAACAATCTTGGAGACTACCGCGAATTCGCGGCGCAAATGCTTGAACAGCATGATGCGGTCGATTTGATTGCAGCAGCTCTGAAAACAATGACAAAAGAGCCGGAAGATGTTCCGGTTTCAATTTCTGAAGAGCGTCCATTGCCATCACGCGGTGGCGGAGGCTACAAAGGAAAAGGCGGACGCAGCAGCAGTGGAGGCGGCGGTTATAAAGGCAACCGTTCTTCAGGTTCAGGTTCAGGCCGACCAGCTGGACGCGGCGCAAGCTCAGGTTCAGCATCAGGCGCAAGCCGTCGTCGCGAAGGCGGCAGCGGTGCAAGTGGCGGAGGACGTCCAGGACGCACTCGCCGTCACGAATCTTAATACAGAATGATAGAATAGCCCGCCAGCAGATTACTGCTGGCGGGCTATTTTTGCGTTGAAACAAAACGGGTGTTTGAATCTCTTCATTAAATAAAATGTGTTCAGCGAAACATTCTTCCTATTGAATCGTATGGAAGAATGTGAAAGACTGGGAATAAGAAGAATGAAATGGGGAGACGAACATGAATGACCAGCCAAAAAACAGAATTTCAAGAAAAGGGTTAACGGTCTGGAGGTTGTACGGAACGATGGAAACCTTTGTGCTGTCCTTATTGGCAGGAGGGGCCGCGGCATTGACGTTTTTCTTTGGGTGGCCGACATGGCTTTACGCCGTATATGGCGGGGTGCTCCTGCTATTCGGCTTTTTGCTGATTTATCTGTTCCCGAAAATTCGGTGGCAGCGCTGGCGTTATGAAGTGCGTGAACAGGAAATCGAGCTGCAGTACGGCCTTTTCATCGTGACCCGCACTTTGGTGCCGATGGTTCGGGTGCAACATGTGGATACGGAGCAGGGACCGATTCTTCGCCGCTATGATTTGGCTGAAATTTCCATTTCTACGGCAGCCACCACGCATACCATACCGGCGTTGATCACTTCTGAAGCAGATGAATTACGGGGCATGATTTCTGCGTTGGCAAGGGTGGCGGAAGACGATGTCTGATATTCGCTATAAACTGCATCCCGTTTCCGCTTTTATTAATTTCATGAAAAGCTTGAAAGAGCTGATCATTCCATTTGTCGTGATATTCGGTGTCAATATTTTCAGGGATGGCGGCATCACTTCAATGTTTACGGGCGGTTGGGTCAACTTGCTGCCCTTATTGATCGGTCTGGTGGTCGTGTTTTTTTCACTGATTATCGGAATCATTAAATGGAAGAGGTTCGTCTATTGGTTTGAAGATGAGGAATTACGCATTGAATATGGCCTTTTTGTAAAAAAGAAAAGGTACATACCGTTTGAGCGGATTCAAAGCCTTAATTATACGGAAGGGATTTTTCACCGTCCGTTTAATCTGGTAAAGGTCCGTGTGGAAACGGCGGGATCCGGGAAGGCTGGAGAAGCGGAAGCGGAATTGACGGCGATCTACCGCGCAGACGCAGACCGCATCGAAACTGAAATGGAACATGCAAAACACCATCGGCCAACTCCGGTTATGGGGCCTCGCGAAGCGGATACAGAAATTGCCGAAGAAGCTGCAGTGCCCCAGAAAAAGGAACTGAAAACCTTGTACCGCATGTCGATGAAGGAATTGTTGATCCTCGCGACGACTTCCGGAGGAATCGGGGTCGTTATCTCGGCTGTGGCGGTCTTCTTATCGCAATTCAGTGAATTGATTCCTTACGAATCCATCTATGAAGAAGTCATGTTGTTCTTGCGCTTCGGTTATCTGATTGTGGCTTTGGCTGTATTTGCGGGTTTGCTGCTGGCGTGGGTCATCTCAGTTGTTTTGACGCTGCTGGCAAATTATCAATTCACCATCCAGGTGGATGAAGACCATATTTTTATCACGAGAGGATTGCTCGAGAAGAAGAAAATCTCGGTGCCATTCAAGCGCATCCAAGGAATAAAAGTAACGCGGAATCCGCTGCGGGAATTATTCGGCTATGCGACGGTAACCGTCGAAAGCGCAGGCGGTTCCATGGGAGGAAAGGATGAAAAAATCCGTTTATTCCCGTTGGTGAAAAACGGCCGCATGCTGTCTGTGCTGGAGGAGTTGTTTCCAGAAATGGAATTTCAGCCGACATTGGTGAAAGCGCCGAAAAGGAGTGTCCATTTTTATTACCGTTTGGATTTCCTGTGGATGCTGCCGTTGATCGGCGCCATGAGTTATTTCTTTTTTCCGTACGGCCTGTTGTCGCTGCTGATCGTCCCGCCGGTTATCGGGATGGGCGTCTGGCAGCACCGGACGACGGGCTACGCGCTTACCGGCAAGCAACTGACGATGGAATTCCGCGGCTTCAGCAAACACACTTTCTATGTCTGGAAAAAGCGGATGCAGGCGGTCAACGTCATGCAGACGTATTTCCAGCGGCGAAGAGAGCTGGCATCAATCCAGGCGACCATCAAATCAGGGATGCTAGGCTATGCCGCGCGCATCAATTATATGGAGAAGGAGGATGCCAGCCGCATTCTCGACTGGTATCACCCAACCCCAATTCCGTCCAAACAAAAAGGTCAGCCGGAGTAATTCCGGCTGACCTTATCTTTTTCTTTTCGCTTTCCAGCTGACAATGAGTTTCGGGTGGAAAAACCCGAGACCGATCACGAAGCCGGTGATCAGCCCTGCGATATGGGCAGTAACATTGATGTTCGGTGTCAGGAAAGTAAGGATGACGCTGATGACAAGAATTGGCAGCAGGATCTGCTTTAATTCCGGTAACGCCCGTCCACCGTAATACAATAATGCGCCGTAAGCACCGAAGACGCCGAAGATCGCTCCGCTGGCACCGAGATGCAGATAATCCGGCGGCTGAAGGAAATAAGTTGCGATGTTCGCAAATACACCGGCCATTGCGTAGACGGTGATAAAACGGACTTTGCCAATCAACCGTTCAAGTTCAGGTCCGAACAGGAACAGTGAGAACATATTGAACAGCAAGTGCATCAGTCCGCCGTGCAGGAACATCGGCGTGAAGAACCGCCACCACTCACCTTCGGCAATCAGGAAGTTGGCACCCACGCCGTAATTGAAGATATACACGCCGAGCAAGGGAATCCATGATAAAATATGTATCAAAACATTAATTGCGATCAATGTGGATACGACAGGATATAAGCGTAAATATTCGGAAAAACTTTCTCTGCGAATAAACATTTCGTCACCTCTGTTTCATATTGGCTATTATACCTTTTTAGGGTTTGGGATTGAAAGGAGAAACATCTATGATTACTGGAATCGGATTGGACATCGTGGAAATGGACCGGATCAGGCGGCTTGACGGCAAATCAGCAAAACTCCGCGAACGCGTATTGACCGACAACGAATTAGCGGAATATGATTTATTATCGGCCAACAGAAGGACGGAGTTTCTTGCGGGGCGTTTTGCTGCAAAAGAAGCTTTCGGAAAAGCGAAAGGAACCGGAATCGGTGAAATGTGTGCGTTTCATGATATTGAAATCAGAAAAGCGGCGAACGGCAAGCCATCCGTTTTCTTCCGGGGCGAAGAAGATGGACTGGTGTCGATCACACATACAAAGGAATATGCTGCAGCGCAGATTCTATTACAAACAAAGATGCAGGCGGAGGGAAACGATGGAAACAACTTACAGACCGACCAAAGCGATTGTTGATCTTTCGGCAATCGATTACAATATAAAAAAATTAATTGAACGGATAGCTGGCGCACGGCTGATGGCAGTGGTTAAAGCGGACGCGTACGGCCACGGTGTATTGGAAATTGCGCGGCAGTCGCTGAAGAGCGGCGCCGCGATGCTGGCGGTGGCAACACCGGATGAAGCTCTCTATTTACGCGACAATAACATTGAAGCCGAGCTTTTGGTGATGGGCGCTTCTCCAGTGCGCTTTATCAAAGAGGCAATTAAACACGATATCAACCTGACTGCCTATTCGATGGAGTGGCTGGAAGCAGCAGCCGATGAGCTGAAGAAGGAAGTTGAGCCGCTGAAGATTCATCTGAAATTCGATACGGGTATGCGGCGGATAGGCATTCAGCCGGAAGAAGCGGACGCGGCATTTGAGTTTGTCGGGCAACAGCCTTTTCAGGTGGAAGGGCTTTTTACTCATTTTGCAACCGCGGATGAAGCGGAAAATCCGCTTTTTCTGAAGCAGGTTGAAACGATCAATGCAATCAGGAATAAATGGCAAGGCGGTTCGCTCGTGTTTCATGTATCCAATAGTGCGGCGGCCATCCTTCACCCCGAGTTGGCATTTGACGCAGTGCGCACCGGCATTTCGATTTACGGCATCGCGCCGTCCGCTTTTGTAAAGCGGGAAATGCCGTTCGAATTGGAGCAGGCGATGAGCCTGGAAACGGAAATCGTCCACGTCAAAAAAGTGAAGAAAGGCGATGCCCTCAGCTACGGAGCGACTTATAGGTGCGAAGAGGATGAGTGGATCGGCACTTTGCCGATCGGCTACGCGGATGGGCTGATCCGTGGACTCCAAGGCCAGGATGTATTGGTGCGCGGGCAGCGTATGCCAATCGTGGGGCGCATCTGCATGGACCAATGCTTGATCCGGCTGACCGAGAAATTTCCGGTTGGAGAAGGCGTGCAATTGCTGGGGACCCAAAAAGAGGCAACTATTCTCATTGAAGAATGGGCTGAAAGATTGGATACAATACCTTATGAAATCCCCTGTATTCTGACAAAACGTGTGCCAAGACAATATGTGGGAGCATGAAGATCTTCAAGAATTATCTTTCCATAGCTCCCCAGGGATGTTAAGATTGTAAATATAGATAGAAAGAACAGAGAGAACAACGGTATTCCGGAGGTGTCAGCTGTGTACGAGAGATCCAAGACAAAAGAGGTAGTCGTTAAGCTGCCAAAACAATTGATTTCAGAACTAACTACACATTCAGATGAACGGGTTCAGGAAGATGGAGAATATATTTACGTTTCCACTCAGCGTGTCATGAAAAACATGTATGACTCAAATCATATTCGGGAAGCAATGATCAAGGGCTACGTGGAGATGTCGCAGATCAATCTGTCGATTTCTTGTGAATGTTCTCATGCAGAGTATGAAGCGGAGCATATGACCGTGCGACTCGTAAGCGGAGGGTGACAACTTGATTGTAAAACGCGGTGACGTTTTTTTTGCAGAATTATCACCGGTGGTCGGGTCAGAGCAAGGTGGTACCCGGCCGGTGCTGGTAATTCAAAATGATATAGGAAACCGATTCAGCCCAACTGTCATCATTGCGGCAATTACGGCTCAGATCCAGAAAGCCAAACTCCCGACCCATGTCGAAATCGATGCCAAGAAATATGGTTTTGAACGGGATTCGGTTATCTTGCTGGAACAATTGCGCACGATTGACAAGTCCCGGCTGACGGATAAAATCACCCAATTGGATGAATCCCTAATGGAAAAAGTAGATGAAGCACTTGAAATCAGTGTCGGACTCGTAAAGTTCTAAAGTATACATACACCAGGAAAACATCCGAAGAGGCCTTTCTTCGGATGTTTTTTGCAATCTATCCGTAAGAAAAGAGTGAGAGATATAAAAAGGTGTGCAAAATGCATATTTCCGATACAATATAAAGATAGAGAACCTAAAAGCCAGAGGCAGCTGCAGCAAGGAACATAAAGAAGAGTTGCTAGAGTCCAAGGAGGATCCTTTAAAAAATGAACAAGCAAATGGCAAGATATATTCAAGAAAACATGACAGAAATCATTTCAAATTGGCAGGAAATGATGCGCAACGAAAAAGGTGAACGGTCTTTCGAGGTAATGCCTGCGGAATTGATGGATCAGACAAGCAGAGAATTCGCTGAATTGATGACATCGAATTTATTGGAAAGCCATCAGGCATACGAAAGCCGCCTGAATGATTTTGCCGAAAAAGTGGTTCGGTATGGCTGGTCGATTACATTTGTCACAAAAGCCATTAATCATTTTGGAGAAATCGTCTTTAATGGTATGGAAAGAGACGGAGTTATCAACCACGATAATCTTCGCGCTTTTGCTGAAGAATTCAACAAATGGATCACGCCTATCCGCGATAGCACCATCGATACATATTCAAAGACTTGGGAACGCACTGTAAGCCTTCAAAAAATTGCTTTGCAGGAACTTTCCGCTTCATTAATACCGGTTTTTGACAAAGTTTCGGTTATGCCGCTTGTGGGAACAATTGACACCGAGCGTGCCCGCCTTATTATGGAAAACCTTCTTGAAGGGGTAGTGAAACATCGTGCAGAAGTCATTCTGCTGGATATCACCGGTGTTCCGGTTGTTGATACTATGGTTGCTCATCACATTATCCAGGCTGCAGATGCTGTCCGCTTGGTTGGAGCAAAATGTATGCTTGTTGGCATCCGGCCAGAAATTGCCCAAACAATCGTCACGCTGGGCATTAATTTGAATGAGTTCACCACAACGAGCACCTTGCAGCGCGGCGTTGAGCAAGCTCTTGCTTGGACAAATCGAAAAATTGTGGAGGTTGATGAAGAATGAATGTCCGTATACCGATATTAAAACTAAGAGATACACTTATTGTCTCCATTCAATGGGAATTGGATGATCAGACTGCGATACAGTTCCAAGAGGATTTATTGACAAAATTGCATGAAACAAGTGCCCGTGGTGTAGTGATCGATTTGACCTCAATCGATTTTATCGATAGTTTCATCGCTAAAGTTTTGGGAGACGTCATCAGCATGTCGAGCCTAATGGGAGCGCGTGTTGTAATTACGGGCATTCAGCCGGCGGTTGCCATCACTTTGATCGAGTTAGGAATTCGACTTGAAGATGTTATGACAGCATTGGATTTGGAAAACGGTTTGGATAAACTTCAATTGGAATTGGAGGCTTAAAAATGAGCAACCAATCCTCGGTGGAAATTCAGACAGAATGGGATATTGTAGCCGCCAGACAACTCGGTCGCAATGTTGCAAAAGAGTTGGGTTTCGGCACAGTAGACCAGGCTCGTATCACGACGGCAATCAGCGAGCTTGCCCGCAACATCTATTTATATGCTGGACAGGGAAAAATTGAAATTCAACGCCTGACAGAGAACGGCATCAATGGCATCTTAATAATTGCCGCAGACAACGGTCCTGGAATTCCGGATATCCGCAAGGTAATGGAAGACGGCTTCTCCACTTCTGGTGGACTTGGAGCAGGTTTACCGGGCGTCAAAAGATTGATGGATGACTTTAAAATAGAAACAACCCTAGGTGAAGGGACAGACATAAGAGCTACCAAGTGGCTTCGATAGGGGGAATTCTTTATGGTTCAAAAAATCGGCGGTCAATACAAAGAAATATTGAATCAATATATGCAGCGGCAATCCGAACAGAATCTGTATGTCGGCCAAAATTTCAGCCGTCAGCTTATTTCTGAAAATACATCCCCGGAAGACGTCATCAGCATGCATAAAGCAGCAATGCAGGAATTATACGAAGACATGCCAGAAACTGTCTGGCATTCTTTTGATTTCCTCATTGAAATGATGATTAATTACGGACTGGCTTTGCAGGAGCGTCAAAGTTTGCTGCAGCGGCAGGAAGAAATTCGCATGGAAATGGATTTGGCAGCGAATGTACAGGCGACATTATTAAAAACGACAATGCCATCGCTTGATGGATTAGATATCGGTCTGCTATCTGTGCCTTTACGCAAAATGAACGGAGACTATATCTATTTCATAAGTGACGAAAATGGGCACGCCGGAATAGCTGTAGCCGATGTAATCGGCAAAGGCTTGCCGGCGGCCTTATGCATGTCCATGGTTAAATTTGGTATGGACAGCATGAACGATTCGATGGCTATGCCCCGGGAAGTTTTGGGCACCATCAATCGGATTGTGGAAAAAAGTGTCGACGATTCCATGTTCGTTTCGATGTTCTATGGCAGGTATGAAGCTGCGACCAGTATTCTGACTTACGGATCGGCAGGACATGAACCAGCAATGCTTTATCGTGCGGAAACCGGTGAGTTTGAAGAACTCACTGTCAAGGGGCTGCTGCTCGGCGTCTCCCCGATGGCCACTTATGAAGAAAAAGAAGTGGAATTGAAAAAGAACGATATGGTCGTCATGATGACGGATGGTGTAACAGAAGGCCGAACAGCTGAAGGCTTTATTGATCGTCAGGTGATCAATGAACTGATCCTGCGGAAAATAGACGAACCCGCTCAAGTCATGGTGCAATTTGTCTACGACGAACTGGTTCGGATGCAAAATGCGGAGCTGAGTGATGATTTTACTTTAGTAATTTACAAAAAAGTCTGATTGTATGTTTGACTACTGCAGAAATGTGGTAAACAAATATACAGTTGCTTTTTTAATTTACGTTAATTATAGAAAAACGGGGTGTCAAATAGATGAATATTCAAGTTGATTTGCAAGAATCGAATGGAGTCCTGAAGGGACAAGTACACGGCGAAATTGATGCGCATACAGCACCAATTCTTCGCGATAAATTGGAACCGTATCAAAATGTGGAAGCATTGAATGCTGAACTGGATCTTTCTGAAGTAAATTATATGGATAGTACCGGACTTGGAGTATTTGTTGCTTTTTATAAATCAGTCAATGCCAAGGGCGGGCACTTAAAATTAAGCGGTCTGTCTGCTCGTTTAAAACGGCTGTTCGATATTACCGGTTTAGGTGATATTATGGATATCGAATCAGCTGGAAAAGGTGGTAACTAAAATGCGCCCTTTTGATTATGTTGAAATGCGTGTCCCAGCCAAATCCCAATACGTCGGTGTTGCACGCTTGACGATATCCGGGTTGGCAAGCCGAATCGGTTTTACTTATGATGACATTGAAGATTTAAAAATAGCGTCAAGTGAAGCTGTAACCAATGCTGTCCAGCATGCATACAGCGATGATGAAGATGGCGAAGTCGTAATCGGCTGCGCTCTTTATGGCGACAAAATTGAAATTATGGTGGCAGACCATGGCCAAAGCTTTAATTTTGAAGAAACAAAGGCAAAAGTAGGTCCATACCACGATCAGGTGGAAGGAGAATTTCTTCGCGAAGGAGGACTCGGCCTCTATTTGATCGAAACTTTAATGGATGAAGTAAAAGTCCATCATCAGGAAGGCGTAACAGTTTTCATGACTAAGTATGTTGGAGGAGAGCAGGTGGAAGAGGATGTCGAAACGATCTCATCCTAATCAGCCTACCAAAGAACAGGTATTGGAATGGATTGAAGCTTATCAGAAATATGAGGATGAAGAAGCTCAAACAAATCTGGTGAACAATTACAAACGTCTAGTGGAATCCATTGCCCGAAAATATTCAAACGGCAAATCCTACCACGAAGACATCGCCCAGGTTGGAATGCTCGGTCTCCTGGGAGCCATCAGACGTTACGACCCTTCATTCGGCCGCAGTTTTGAAGCGTTTGCCGTGCCAACAATTATCGGTGAGATCAAACGTTTCCTGCGTGATAAGACTTGGGCAATCCATGTTCCACGTAGAATCAAGGAATTAGGGCCGCGGATCAAAGCAACAGTCGAAGTTTTGACAAGCGAACTTCAGCGCTCTCCACAAGTTTGGGAAATTGCTGAATACCTTGATGTCGACGAGGACGATGTACTGGAAGCGATGGAAATGGGCAAGAGCTATCAGGCCCTGTCCATGGACCATTCTTTGGAAGCTGATTCAGACGGAAGCACCGTAACTTTGTTTGACGTTGTTGGGCAAGAAGACGATGGATATGAAAAAGCGGATCAGCGCATGTTGGTGGCAAATGCGATGGATGTGCTTTCCGAACGCGAAAAGCAGATTATCCAATACACCTACATAGAGCAGCTGAGCCAAAAGGAAACCGGTGATAAACTCGGTATCTCTCAAATGCATGTTTCCCGTCTTCAGCGTAAAGCCATCAAGAAATTGCAGGAAGCCATATTAGCGGCGGGTGGAGTTTCGTAGTGGAAAAAATTCGTCACCAATATATTGACGCTTGCATCTTCAATGAAGCAAAGAAAGGTAATTTTGAATCCGGCGACAGCTACCATACAGTGTTGACGGGAGATTACTTTATCTGCTCTGTAGCCGATGGTTTGGGGAGCGGGCCCGTAGCGAGAGAATCGTCGCAGGTCATTCCGCAAATTCTACGAGAACATCATCACGAATCAATCGACAGTCTGATGAATCGTTTCAATGGTTTGATGGTTCAGAAGAGGGGCGCAGCAGTAGCCATCTTCAAAGTGGACTTTAAGAACAAGACTTTGGAATACAGTTGTGTCGGCAATATCAGGTTCTACCTTTACCGGAAGAATAGCGATGAAATGATCTATCCGCTTCCGGTGATGGGGTATCTATCCGGCCGTCCGCAGAAACTGCATACGCAGCTTTACACTTATATGGAGGATGATTTATTCCTCATCCATTCCGATGGGGTAGAATTGCGCAACCCGAAAGCGCTTATGCGCAGATCGGGCGTTCCTGAACAATTGTATTATGATATTCTTAGCACCATCCAAACGGGTGATGACGCAACATTCATAACAGGAAGCCTTCTCAAATGAGTTGGCTTCTTTTTTCTATGGTAAAATGGAATGGAAATAAAGGAGAGTGTTTTGATGGAATTACAGCAAATCCAAAACCTGATTGCGAAAGAAACAAGTGTACGCCCGAACCAGGTGGCACAAGTCATCGCTTTGATCGAAGACGGCAATACGGTGCCATTTATCGCCCGTTACCGCAAAGAAGCGACGGGATCGCTTGATGAAGTACAAATTAAATCGATTGATGACCGTTATGCTTATATCCAGAATCTCGAACAGCGTAAAATAGAAATCATCCGCTCAATAAATGAGCAGGAAAAATTGACTCCGGAGCTGGAAAAGGAAATCCAGGGAGCCACTGTGCTTCAGCGGATCGAAGACCTATACCGTCCCTTTAAACAGAAACGCCGTACGAAAGCCATTATTGCGAAAGAAAAAGGCTTGCAGCCATTAGCCGACTGGCTTTACGAAGGAAACAGCGGTGATGCAGTGAAAAAGGCGTCAGAATTCATCGGCGAAAATGTGGCTGATGCCGAAGAAGCGCTGCAAGGGGCACAGGATATATTGGCCGAGTCCTTTGCTGACGATGCCGATATTCGGGAAAAAATTCGTTACATGACCAGAAAAGACGGAGTTATTGTAACTTCTGTGAAGAAAGACCATGACGATGACAAACAAGTTTTCGAAATGTACTATGAATACGAAGAAGCGATACAAAAAATTGTACCTCACCGCATATTAGCCATTAACCGCGGCGAAAAGGAAAATGTTTTGAAAGTAGCGATCCATCCACCGGCAGACCGGATCATCACTTTGATGAAAAGAAAGTGGATTAATGCTTCCGCTGCTTCAAATCTCTATTTGGAGCAGGCAATAGAAGACAGCTATAAGCGTCTCATTCAACCATCTGTTGAGCGGGAAATCCGAAATGAACTCAGTGAAAAAGGGGAAACGCAGGCAATTCACATCTTTTCTGAGAACCTGCGGAACCTTTTACTGCAGCCGCCAATGAAAAATAAGATGGTGCTGGGCGTGGATCCGGCTTACCGGACCGGCTGTAAACTGGCCGTTATTGACGAAACAGGGAAGTTGTTGGAAGTGGCCGTTATTTATCCGCATGCTCCGAAAAACGATCATACCGGTGCCAAAAAAACGATGAAACGTTTCACTGACAAATATCCGATTGAAATCATGGCTATCGGCAACGGTACTGCTTCCCGTGAAACGGAACAATTCGTAGCGGATTTTATTACAGAGAGTGCTCCCGGGACTTCTTATGTCATTGTTAATGAAGCGGGCGCCAGTGTGTATTCCGCGTCAGATATCGCTAGAGCTGAATTTCCGGATCTCCAGGTCGAAGAGCGCAGTGCGGCGTCAATTGCACGCCGCCTGCAGGATCCACTGTCGGAACTGGTGAAAATTGATCCAAAAGCAGTAGGGGTAGGACAGTACCAGCATGACGTTTCCCAGAAAAAACTGGCGGATCAGCTGACGTTTGTTGTAGAAACAGCGGTCAACCAGGTAGGGGTCAATGTCAATTCCGCATCGTCCTCACTATTGCAGTATGTAGCGGGACTAAGCAAGACAGTAGCTGAGAACGTCATCAAAGTACGTGACGAAAACGGACGTTTCACCTCACGGGTCCAATTGAAGAAAATTCCTCGTTTAGGGGCAAAAACCTATGAACAAGCAATCGGCTTCCTGCGAATTCCGGAAGGCAAAAACCCGTTGGACGCCACCGGCATTCACCCGGAAAGCTACAGCGTTGCCGAGAAATTGCTCGAACTGGTCGGTGCAGATAAGAAAGACGTCGGTAAACCTGACACAGTTGAGAAACTGGATGGCTTGAACATCAAAGAACTCGCAGAAGAGTTGGAAGTTGGCGAAATCACGTTGCAGGATATTCTGGATGCATTAAAAAAACCGTTCCGTGACCCGCGTGATGAATTTCCGCAGCCTTTACTGAAAAGTGATATTTTAAAAATGGAAGACTTGCTTCCGGGTATGGAATTGCAGGGAACAGTCCGCAATGTTGTCGATTTCGGCGCATTTGTCGATATTGGAGTAAAACAGGATGGACTGGTCCACATCTCAAAACTGAAAAAGGGGTTTGTGAAGCATCCCCTTGAAGTGGTGGCTGTCGGGGATATCGTGACCGCGTGGGTTGAGAAAGTAGAAAAAGATAAAGGTAGAATCGCCTTGACGATGCTTCAGCCGAAAGAGCAGATTTAATTTTATGGCCGTTCTGCAATTCGGAACGGCCATTTTCTATAATAATAAAACAGGAGCTTCCGTATGACTGACTACGAACTGACAGGATTAATAAGTGAAATCTCAGAAACGATATTCAAAAGACCTTTCATGCACCAAGGCCTTTTCAATTCGAGGCTGCGCACCACCGGGGGCCGATACATGCTGAAATCCCATAATATAGAGATCAATCCCGGCTCATACGAGAAATTCGGTTATCAAGAATTGGAAGGCATCATTAAGCACGAACTCTGCCATTACCATTTGCACTTGGAAGGCAAAGGATATAAACACCGCGATGCAGATTTTCGGAATCTTTTAGAGGAAACAAATTCTCCGCGATTTTGTTCTCTTATCGAATCTAAGAAAAACCGTCAATCTGCAAAGCGTTATATTTATCAATGCGTTTCGTGCCAAACTGATTACATCCGAAAGATCCGTATGAATACAGCCAAGTATCGCTGCGGCAGATGCGCTGGCAAACTCGCCATGAAATAACACCTACATGATATATGACGATATTTTTTGCGGGATGTGGCAATTGCAGCTGTTGAAGAATAGTGCCGGAAACAAAATCATCGATAATGGAGAAGAGTCTCGTAAGTGAGGCCCTTCTTTTTTTATTTGTAAGAAACTGAATGGTAAAATGGAATATATAAGTATTTGCAAGAAAGTAGTTGACGATTCTCTTGCTGCTCTTTATAATAGAAAAAGTCGACAAGTACTTGAAACGTTATTCCGAAGTAGCTCAGTGGTAGAGCACCGCACTGTTAATGCGATGGTCGTAGGTTCGAGTCCTACCTTCGGAGCCATTATGGCCCCTTGGTCAAGCGGTTAAGACACCGCCCTTTCACGGCGGTAACACGGGTTCGAATCCCGTAGGGGTCACCATTATCTTTCAAAATAATTTATACATATTTTACTATCTTCCAATAACATACTTTTCCAAGCAAATTGCTGCGGAGAGTGTTATACTGATTAAACGTCGCCAGCGACGAGCCGGACGAAGACGGCGGAATAACACTGAAGCAGGTGTTATCAAAAAATCTTCGTAATTCTATTGTCGCGGGGTAGAGCAGTTCGGTAGCTCGTCGGGCTCATAACCCGGAGGTCGCAGGTTCAAATCCTGCCCCCGCAACCAAATGGTCCCGTGGTGTAGCGGTTAACATGCCTGCCTGTCACGCAGGAGATCGCCGGTTCGATCCCGGTCGGGACCGCCATTTTTTATTGGGGTATAGCCAAGCGGTAAGGCAACGGGTTTTGATCCCGTCATGCCCTGGTTCGAATCCAGGTACCCCAGCCAATTTTTAATGTTGATGGAACAGATTGATAATTATATAATCTAAACTAAGTTAGTTAATGTCATTGACTTACAGGAAGACAAAGGTTATACTGGTTAATGTCGCTAAAATAATTCAATGCGGTCGTGGCGGAATGGCAGACGCGCTAGGTTGAGGGCCTAGTGGGAGAAATCCCGTGGAAGTTCGACTCTTCTCGGCCGCACCATAACGTATTCCGATTGCGCCCGTAGCTCAATTGGATAGAGTACTTGACTACGAATCAAGCGGTTAGAGGTTCGAGTCCTCTCGGGCGCGCCAAATATTTCTTCTATAATAAAACATTTTAATGCGGGTGTAGTTTAGTGGTAAAACCTCAGCCTTCCAAGCTGATGATGGGGGTTCGATTCCCCCCACCCGCTCCAAATTTTATTCACATGAACCTTGAAAACTGAACAGCAAAACGTCAACAAACAGCAACGGCCGCGCAAAACGGCCCGCGCAAACTTACTGATCAGCACTTGTGCAGATCAAAGCGAATCGTGCGTCTTTTAGACCGCGATGCGCCAGCAAGTATTTGAGCAATCAACTACTCTATAATGGAGAGTTTGATCCTGGCTCAGGACGAACGCTGGCGGCATGCCTAATACATGCAAGTCGAGCGGAACCTTGGGAGCTTGCTCCCTTGGTTCAGCGGCGGACGGGTGAGTAACACGTGGGCAACCTGCCCTGCAGATCGGGATAACTCCGGGAAACCGGTGCTAATACCGAATAGTTTGCGGCCTCTCCTGAGGCTGCACGGAAAGACGGTTTCGGCTGTCACTGCAGGATGGGCCCGCGGCGCATTAGCTAGTTGGTGGGGTAATGGCCCACCAAGGCGACGATGCGTAGCCGACCTGAGAGGGTGATCGGCCACACTGGGACTGAGACACGGCCCAGACTCCTACGGGAGGCAGCAGTAGGGAATCTTCCGCAATGGACGCAAGTCTGACGGAGCAATGCCGCGTGAGTGACGAAGGTTTTCGGATCGTAAAACTCTGTTGTGAGGGAAGAACAAGTACCAACTAACTACTGGTACCTTGACGGTACCTCACCAGAAAGCCACGGCTAACTACGTGCCAGCAGCCGCGGTAATACGTAGGTGGCAAGCGTTGTCCGGAATTATTGGGCGTAAAGCGCGCGCAGGCGGTCCCTTAAGTCTGATGTGAAAGCCCACGGCTCAACCGTGGAGGGTCATTGGAAACTGGGGGACTTGAGTGCAGAAGAGGAAAGTGGAATTCCATGTGTAGCGGTGAAATGCGTAGAGATGTGGAGGAACACCAGTGGCGAAGGCGACTTTCTGGTCTGTAACTGACGCTGAGGCGCGAAAGCGTGGGGAGCAAACAGGATTAGATACCCTGGTAGTCCACGCCGTAAACGATGAGTGCTAAGTGTTAGGGGGTTTCCGCCCCTTAGTGCTGCAGCTAACGCATTAAGCACTCCGCCTGGGGAGTACGGCCGCAAGGCTGAAACTCAAAGGAATTGACGGGGGCCCGCACAAGCGGTGGAGCATGTGGTTTAATTCGAAGCAACGCGAAGAACCTTACCAGGTCTTGACATCCCGCTGACCGCCTAGGAGACTAGGCTTTCCCTTCGGGGACAGCGGTGACAGGTGGTGCATGGTTGTCGTCAGCTCGTGTCGTGAGATGTTGGGTTAAGTCCCGCAACGAGCGCAACCCTTGATCTTAGTGCCAGCATTCAGTTGGGCACTCTAAGGTGACTGCCGGTGACAAACCGGAGGAAGGTGGGGATGACGTCAAATCATCATGCCCCTTATGACCTGGGCTACACACGTGCTACAATGGACGGTACAAAGGGTAGCCAACCCGCGAGGGGGAGCCAATCCCAGAAAACCGTTCTCAGTTCGGATTGCAGGCTGCAACTCGCCTGCATGAAGCCGGAATCGCTAGTAATCGTGGATCAGCATGCCACGGTGAATACGTTCCCGGGCCTTGTACACACCGCCCGTCACACCACGAGAGTTTGTAACACCCGAAGTCGGTGAGGTAACCATTCGTGGAGCCAGCCGCCGAAGGTGGGACGGATGATTGGGGTGAAGTCGTAACAAGGTAGCCGTATCGGAAGGTGCGGCTGGATCACCTCCTTTCTAAGGATATTATCGGAAGCCAGACCTGCGGGTTTGGCGTTGACGTTTTGCGTTCAGTTTTGAAGGTTCACCTGCAGGCGATGCCTGGTGGCGTGACTTTCAACACTTGTTCTTTGAAAACTGGATAAAACGACATTGAAACAAAACGAAACAAGCGATTCATGAAGTGACACGATCACC
Organism: Planococcus daihaiensis; assembly: GCF_049262615.1. Classification (GTDB taxonomy): domain Bacteria; phylum Bacillota; class Bacilli; order Bacillales_A; family Planococcaceae; genus Planococcus. The sequence goes on from NZ_CP175504.1 coordinate 2,126,081, forward strand.
TATGGTGATCAACTTTTTAACAGAACCAACTTGGTTAAGTTAGGAAGGGCGCACGGTGGATGCCTTGGCACTAGGAGCCGAAGAAGGACGGCACTAACACCGATATGCTCCGGGGAGCTGTAAGTGAGCATTGATCCGGAGATTTCCGAATGGGGAAACCCGCTGCCTGTAATGGGGCAGTATCCATGTGTGAATTCATAACACATGCGAAGGCACACCCAGGGAACTGAAACATCTAAGTACCTGGAGGAAGAGAAAGCAAATGCGATTCCCTGAGTAGCGGCGAGCGAAACGGGAACAGCCCAAACCAAGAGGCTTGCCTCTTGGGGTTGTAGGACACTCTATACGGAGTTACAAAAGAACGCGTTAGGCGAAGCGACCTGGAACGGTCCGCGATACCGGGTAACAGCCCCGTAGCCGAAAGTGTGTTCCCTCCAGAGTGGATCCTGAGTACGGCGGAACACGTGAAATTCCGTCGGAATCCGGGAGGACCATCTCCCAAGGCTAAATACTCCCTAGTGACCGATAGTGAACCAGTACCGTGAGGGAAAGGTGAAAAGCACCCCGGAAGGGGAGTGAAATAGATCCTGAAACCGTGTGCCTACAAGTAGTCAGAGCCCGTTAATGGGTGATGGCGTGCCTTTTGTAGAATGAACCGGCGAGTTACGATTGCATGCAAGGTTAAGGTGAGAAGCCGGAGCCGCAGCGAAAGCGAGTCTGAACAGGGCGACAGAGTATGCAGTTGTAGACCCGAAACCAGGTGATCTACCCATGTCCAGGGTGAAGGTAAGGTAACACTTACTGGAGGCCCGAACCCACGCACGTTGAAAAGTGCGGGGATGAGGTGTGGGTAGCGGAGAAATTCCAATCGAACCTGGAGATAGCTGGTTCTCTCCGAAATAGCTTTAGGGCTAGCCTCAATCTTGAGAATCCTGGAGGTAGAGCACTGTTTGGACTAGGGGCCCATCCCGGGTTACCGAATTCAGACAAACTCCGAATGCCAGTGATTTATGATTGGGAGTCAGACTGCGAGTGATAAGATCCGTAGTCAAGAGGGAAACAGCCCAGACCACCAGCTAAGGTCCCCAAATATCCGTTAAGTGGAAAAGGATGTGGCGTTGCTTAGACAACCAGGATGTTGGCTTAGAAGCAGCCATCATTTAAAGAGTGCGTAATAGCTCACTGGTCGAGTGACACTGCGCCGAAAATGTACCGGGGCTAAACGGATTACCGAAGCTGTGGATGGATCTCGCAAGAGATCCGTGGTAGGAGAGCGTTCTAAGGGCGTCGAAGCGGAACCGGAAGGATTCGTGGAGCGCTTAGAAGTGAGAATGCCGGTATGAGTAACGAAAGACGGGTGAGAATCCCGTCCACCGAATGCCCAAGGTTTCCTGAGGAAGGCTCGTCCGCTCAGGGTCAGTCGGGACCTAAGTCGAGGCCGATAGGCGTAGACGATGGACAACAGGTTGATATTCCTGTACCACCTCCCCGCCGTTTGAGCAATGGGGGGACGCAGAAGGATAAGGTGAGCGCGCCGTTGGTTGTGCGCGTCCAAGCAGTGAGGCGTGGAATGAGGCAAATCCCATTCCTGATACGTTGAGCTGTGATGGCAAGGGGCATTGCGCCCTGGAGTCCCTGATTTCACACTGCCAAGAAAAGCCTCTAGCGAGGCGGGAGGTGCCCGTACCGCAAACCGACACAGGTAGGCGAGAAGAGAATTCTAAGGTGAGCGAGTGAACTCTCGTTAAGGAACTCGGCAAAATGACCCCGTAACTTCGGGAGAAGGGGTGCTCTGGTAGGGTGTTACAGCCCGAGAGAGCCGCAGTGAATAGGCCCAGGCGACTGTTTAGCAAAAACACAGGTCTCTGCAAAACCGTAAGGTGACGTATAGGGGCTGACGCCTGCCCGGTGCTGGAAGGTTAAGGGAGTGCTTAGCGCAAGCGAAGGTGCGAACCGAAGCCCCAGTAAACGGCGGCCGTAACTATAACGGTCCTAAGGTAGCGAAATTCCTTGTCGGGTAAGTTCCGACCCGCACGAAAGGCGTAACGATCTGGGCACTGTCTCAACGAGAGACTCGGTGAAATTATAGTACCTGTGAAGATGCAGGTTACCCGCGACAGGACGGAAAGACCCCGTGGAGCTTTACTGTAGCCTGATATTGAATTTTGGTGCAACTTGTACAGGATAGGTAGGAGCCAATGAACCCGGAGCGCCAGCTTCGGTGGAGGCGTCGGTGGGATACTACCCTGGTTGTATTGAACTTCTAACCCGCACCCCTGATCGGGGTGGGAGACAGTGTCAGGCGGGCAGTTTGACTGGGGCGGTCGCCTCCTAAAGAGTAACGGAGGCGCCCAAAGGTTCCCTCAGAATGGTTGGAAATCATTCGCAGAGTGTAAAGGCAGAAGGGGAGCTTGACTGCGAGACGTACAGGTCGAGCAGGGTCGAAAGACGGGCTTAGTGATCCGGTGGTTCCGCATGGAAGGGCCATCGCTCAACGGATAAAAGCTACCCCGGGGATAACAGGCTTATCTCCCCCAAGAGTCCACATCGACGGGGAGGTTTGGCACCTCGATGTCGGCTCATCGCATCCTGGGGCTGTAGTCGGTCCCAAGGGTTGGGCTGTTCGCCCATTAAAGCGGTACGCGAGCTGGGTTCAGAACGTCGTGAGACAGTTCGGTCCCTATCCGTCGCGGGCGCAGGAAATTTGAGAGGAGCTGTCCTTAGTACGAGAGGACCGGGATGGACACACCGCTGGTGTACCAGTTGTTCCGCCAGGGGCATCGCTGGGTAGCTATGTGTGGCCGGGATAAGTGCTGAAAGCATCTAAGCACGAAGCCCCCCTCAAGATGAGATTTCCCATTGCGCAAGCAAGTAAGATCCCTCAAAGACGATGAGGTAGATAGGTTCGAGGTGGAAGCGTGGCGACACGTGCAGCTGACGAATACTAATCGATCGAGGACTTAACCAAAACACCACTTTCAGGAACGCAATTGTTTCGCACGCTGTTTCAATGTCTGTTGTATCCAGTTTTGAGGGCGCAAGCACTCAAAAAAAGTAGTCCAGTGACGATGGCAAAGAGGCCACACCCGTTCCCATCCCGAACACGGCAGTTAAGCTCTTTTGCGCCGATGGTAGTTGGGGGTTTCCCCCTGTGAGAGTAGGACGTCGCTGGTCTGTTTTTTTTATGGTCCCGTGGTGTAGCGGTTAACATGCCTGCCTGTCACGCAGGAGATCGCCGGTTCGATCCCGGTCGGGACCGTCTTATGATAAACACAGCCAAGCCGCTGTGTTTATTTTTTTTGCCTACAAGCCATTGGTATTATTTCATTTGAAAATTTATAAATTCGAATAACTGAACACGGTGGATAATATTTTTTGATTTACAGGCACATCTCGGCTAAACTATGTTAAGACTCAATAGAGGTGACAGAAGTAATGACTTATATAATAGAAGTAAATTCGCCGGAAGAAACGGAAGCGTTGGCTGCGAAGCTAGCCGGGCATCTGCAACCGGGAGATTTGCTGACCTTAGAAGGCGGCCTCGGCGCCGGCAAGACGACATTTACAAAAGGGCTGGCGAAGGGCCTGGGAATTAAACGGATGGTCAACAGTCCGACGTTTACTATTTTAAAGCAATATTGTGGTGACCTAAATTTGAATCATTTGGATGTCTACCGGCTGGAGAACAGCGATGAAGACATTGGCTTTGATGAATTATTTGCCGATGAAGCTGTATCAGTTGTTGAATGGGCACAATTCATAGAAGAATATTTACCGAAAGAGCGACTCGGAATTATTATGGAACGTCTTTCAGATGAAGGCCGTGCAATCCGTTTTTATCCAATCGGAATACGCTACGAAACTCTTTGCAAGGAGCTAATGCCATGATCTATCTAGGTATTGATACTTCAAATTCCCCTTTGGCCATTGCGTTGGCTAAAGATGACACTATTCTAATAGAAGAAAGCTCGAACCTTAAAATTAATCATTCGTTAACAGCAATGCCAGCTATTGAAGAAATGATGGCTAAGGCGAAAATTATACCAACAGATTTGACACATATTGCTGTTGCGGAAGGTCCGGGTTCATATACAGGCGTTCGAATCGGGTTGACGATAGCCAAAACTTTGGCCTGGTCATTAAAAATACCGCTGCACATGGTGTCGAGCCTGAAAGTACTGGCTGCTAACGGACAGTTTTTTGATGGAATTGTTTGTTCGCTGATGGATGCAAGAAGAGGGACCGCATTTATGGGTGCATACGACGGTAAAAGCTTGGAATCAGTGATTCCCGATCAACATAGCGAAGTAAGAGAATTTCTGGTCAAATTAAAAGATTTAAATCGCCCGGTTTTATTCGTGGGAATTGATATTGAAATTCATGAGGAAGCGATCCGAGAAATTCTCGGAGAACAGGGCTTTTTCGCAGTGTCTTCGAATCGTTTGCCGCGGGCTTCGAATTTGATTATGCTGGCGAAAACATCGGCAGAACAGGATATTCATCATGCAGTGCCAGAATATCGCCGCATTACGGAAGCTGAAGCGAATTATATTAAGGCACAAGGCGGGGTTGAATCATGAATGAAGAAGTGACATTCCGCAAAATGACCGTGGAGGATATTGATGCGGTTTATGACATTGAGCATTCTTCCTTCAGTCTGCCGTGGACAAAAGAAGCTTTCTTTTATGAAATGATGGATAATCGACACGCCTATTATGTATTGGCTGAAACAGCTGAGGGGATTGTCGGTTTTTGTGGATTGTGGATAATAATGGACGAATGCCACGTGACCAATATCGCGATTCGGCCGGAACAGCGTGGCAAAAAGCTGGGTGAAAAACTTATGCGTGCTGCGATTGATGTGGCAAAGGAGAATGGAGCAAAGGCGATGACACTTGAAGCGAGAGTCAGCAATACGCCGGCGCGAAACCTCTATGAGAAGCTAGGGTTTAAAAATGGAGGCATCCGCAAGAGCTATTATTCGGATAACTTTGAGGATGCCATAGTGATGTGGGTGAATTTTGATGAGTGAAGATATATATGTATTGGGAATAGAGACTAGCTGTGATGAAACAGCGGCGTCCGTAGTTAAAAATGGTACTGAAATTATCTCGAACGTAGTGGCTTCTCAGATTGAAAGTCATAAGCGCTTTGGGGGTGTGGTCCCGGAAATTGCTTCGAGACACCATGTGGAACAGATTACGATTGTCATTGAAGAGGCTTTGAAAGCAGCCGATATGCTTCCTGCTCAATTAAGTGCAGTGGCGGTAACGGAAGGACCAGGACTTGTCGGTGCTTTATTGGTTGGGGTGAATGCTGCGAAGGCATTTGCTTTTGCTCATCAATTGCCGATTATCGGGGTCCACCATATTGCCGGCCATATTTACGCTAATCGCCTTGCACAGGAAATGGAGTTTCCACTCCTTGCGTTGGTGATTTCAGGTGGGCATACGGAGCTCGTTTATATGAAGGAACATGGCCATTTTGAGGTGATCGGGGAGACGCGTGACGATGCGGCAGGTGAAGCTTATGATAAAGTTGCCCGTACCTTGAATCTACCCTATCCCGGAGGGCCTCATATCGACCGTCTGGCGCATGAAAGCAGTAACCCAGTGGTTTTTCCGCGCGTTTGGCTGGAAGAAGGCACTTATGATTTTAGTTTTAGCGGCCTAAAGTCCGCTGTATTGAATTATATGCACAATGCAGCACAGCGCGGCGAGCAAGTGGCGCCGGAAGATGTTGCGGCAGGATTCCAGAACAGTGTGGTGGAAGTTGTAACTTCCAAAACCCTGCGTGCTGCTGATCAATATGATGCTCGACAAGTAATTGCAGCAGGAGGGGTAGCAGCCAATAAAGGCTTGCGCGCTTCATTGGAAAAGCAATTTGCAGAAAAAGGGATTCCTTTCTTTATTCCACCATTAAACTTATGCACTGATAATGCCGCCATGATTGCGGCGGCTGGAACGGTAATGTTCGAAAAAGGCATTCGTGGGAATATGGCCATGAATGGACGGCCAGGGATGGAAATGGCTTCCTGGCTCTAGATGAATATATTAGAAAAGCTCTTTGCCCTTGCCATGGGTGAAGAGCTTTTTTATCGTTGTGCATAAGCTGTCTATAAGTAAGGAATTAATGAAAAAATATGAAAATTACCGCGACTTATCCACTTTTGATGAACAAACAGAGTTTTATCTGTCAATAGAGAACATTTGTACTTATGCACAAATTGTTAGTAAGCTGTTTGTAAGTGAAGAATAACTTGGTGATTCCCTATATCTTGTGTACTATATACCAGTATATTATGTGGATAACATTTTCTTTGTCTGTGGATAATGTGTGTAACTCTGTTGATAGCTGGTATTAAAGGAGAAGGTGTGTGCACAACTTTGTGGAAACAAATATTTCGCAAAAGGGTATTGACCAATATGTAGAATAAGGAAAACCACATACAAAAGTATGTGGTTAATTGTTGATATGTTCAAGTTTTTCCTGCAATTGAAGCCATAGCGTCATTGTTTCTTCGTGCCGGCTTTTCAACTCTTCTAGTTGCTGCTGCAGAGGAAGAAGTCTCTCGTGATCCTGGAAGATTTCCGGATCGGAGAATTGCTCTTCGGTTTCCGCGATTTGCAGATCCAATTTTTCCATGTCCTGTTCCACTTCTTCAACTTGCCTTGTTAATTGGCGTTCCAATTTTTTTGCTTCTTTATCGATTTGGGAGGTGGAACTGGTTGTTTCAGAAGTGGTAACGATTGTAGGGTTTTCAGCTTCTTCCAATGCTTTCAGCTCTTCAGTTTCCAGTTTCTTTTCCACGTAATAATCGTAGTCACCGAGGTATTCGGTGGTGCCTTCTTTCATCAACTCCACCACTTTGGTGGAAATGCGGTTCATGAAATAACGGTCATGCGATACGAAGAGAATGGTGCCCGGGTAGTCGAGCAATGCGTTTTCGAGCACTTCTTTGCTGTCGAGGTCCAAATGGTTGGTAGGCTCATCGAGCAGCAGCACATTCGCTTTTTGCATCATCAATTTGGCCAGCGCCACACGCGCTTTTTCGCCGCCCGAAAGCGACGAAACGGGCTTCAACACATCATCTCCCGAAAACAGGAAACGACCCAGAATACCACGGATATCTTTTTCATTGACCATCGGATAATCGTCCCAAAGTTCATTTAATACGAGTTTATTGCCTACCAGATTGGCCTGCTCCTGATCGTAATAGCCAAATCGGATGCCGGTGCCGTAATGGATATTGCCGGCAAGCGGCTGTATCTCTTTCATGACGGTTTTCAGGAATGTCGATTTGCCGACGCCGTTCGGACCTACGAGGGCAAGACTTTCCTGACGGTAGAGCTTCAAGTTAATGTTTTCGGACACCGGTTTTCCGCTGTAGCCGATTGTTAGCGACTGCACGTTCAACACGTCGTTGCCGCTTTGTTTTTCGATGATAAATCCGAAACGGGCTGATTTTTCACTGCCGTCCGGAGCTTCCATCCAATCGGTTTTCTCCAGAACTTTACGTCGGCTCTGGGCCATTTTGGTGGTCGATGCGCGAACCAGGTTGCGGGCAACGTAATCTTCCAACTTCGCTTTCTCGCCTTGCTGTTTTTCGAATTGTTTTTGATCCAGCTCGTATTGTTTCGCTTTTTCATCGAGATAACGGCTGTAGTTGCCAGTGTATTTTTTGACGCGGTGGCGCGACACTTCATAGACCAACGTGACAATCTGGTCGAGGAAATAACGATCATGCGAAACGACCAGGATTGCGCCGGGGTAGTTCTTTAAATAATTTTCCAGCCAGCTCAAAGTTTCGATATCAAGATGGTTGGTCGGCTCATCGAGGATTAGAAGTTGTGGTTTTGAAAGCAGCAGCTTCGCGAGCATCAGCCGGGTTTTCTGACCTCCGGACAATGAAATCACTTTTTTGCCGAAATCATCCGGATAGAATTTCATGCCGTGCAGGATGGCGCGTGTATCGGCTTCATATTGATAGCCGCCGGCATCTTTGAAATCGACCTGCAGCTCATCATATTCTTTCATCACTTTGTCATTCGCTTCGGGATTGTTGTAAACAGCCGGATCCGCCATTTGTTCCTCGAGTCGGCGCAATTGCACCTCTTGTTCGCGGAACGCACTGAAGATGGTCATCATTTCGTCCCAGACCGTCATATCGGACTCGAGCTTGGATTGCTGCTCGAGATAGCCGATGGTCAGGTCTTTTGGCATCGTGATGTCTCCGCTGTCGTACGATATTTCCCCGGTAATAATTTTCAGCAAGGTGGATTTGCCTGCGCCGTTACGCCCGACGAGAGCAACCCGGTCACGATGCTGGACTTCTAATTTGACGCCAGAAAGGATTTCATCCGCTCCGAACGATTTATGGACTTGGTTGACTTGCAGAACGATCATTTTGGGTCACCTCTATTCCTCTTAAGTGTAGCTGATAGAGGCAGGCTTCGCAATCGGCCGAGCCTTTACATATCGCGCCGCCTCATGTAAGATAAAGTCGATTTGACAAGACCCTGGGAGGTAACATTCCATGTTACAGGAACCATCAGCTAAAATTCCACAAGCCACTACAAAGCGGCTTCCGCTTTATTACCGATTTCTGCAGAACTTCGCCAATGCCGGACAGAAGAGAATCTCTTCCCAGGAACTCAGCGAAGCAATGAAAATAGATTCCGCTACCATTCGAAGGGATTTCTCCCATCTCGGAGCACTCGGCAAAAAAGGTTACGGCTACGAAGTGAATGAACTGCTCGAGTTTTTCCGAAAAACACTGGATCAGGACGAACCAACGAATGTGGCCTTGATCGGTGTAGGGAGCCTCGGCAGCGCATTTCTGAAATACAATTTCCACCGCAACCATAATACGAAGATCATTCTTGCCTTTGATTCGAACAGCCCGCAGGAAGGTGAACGGATCAGCGGCATTGATACGTATCATCCGGATAAGATAGAAGAAAAAATCAAAGAATATGGTGTGGAAGTGGTCATTCTGACTGTCCCATCGCGCTCGGCACAAGAAGTCACAGACCGTTTGGCAGCAACAGATATCAAAGGGATTCTGAACTTCACGCCGGTGCGCATTGCGGTCCCGCCGCATATCCGCGTGCAGACCATCGATTTGTCGGTGGAATTGCAAACTTTGATCTACCTGATCAAGCAATCCTGACTCAAAACCTTCACATTTGTGGAGCCTGTGGAAATAGCCAAAGCGCCACAGATACTGTAAAATAAGACGCATACTACAGGAGGTGTCAATTATGCCAGGTCCACTAAGTTTAATCGTTATTGCAGTTGTAGCATTGCTGATTTTCGGACCGAAGAAATTGCCGGAATTGGGTAAAGCGTTCGGTTCTTCACTTCGCGAATTCAAGAATGCCACTAAAGGGCTTGTTGATGATGACGACGATGATATTGCAACAAAGAAGAAAGAAGAGCAAAAAGAACTACGATAGGATGTTTATCCGATGACTGAAAAAGATATGACATTAGTTGAACATATAGGTGAATTGAGAAAACGGCTGACAATTATAGTCGTTTTCTTTCTATTGGCCGTGATTGTCAGCTTTTTTCTGGCGCAGCCGCTGATACAGTATCTGCAGTTTACCGATGAAGCGAAAAATCTGACGCTGAATGCCTTTAAAATTACGGACCCGTTGAAAATCTATATGCAGGTCATGATGATCCTTGCGCTGTTCATCACTTCACCCGTGATCATGTATCATTTCTGGGCTTTTATCAGCCCAGGCCTGCACGACAAAGAGCGGCGTGCGACATTAAGCTATATTCCGTTTTCCCTGATCCTGTTTGTCAGCGGAATCGCATTTTCTTATTTGGTGCTGTTTCCTTATGTCATCGGCTTTATGCTGAATATCTCTGACAACCTTGCCATTCAGGAAACGATCGGAATCAATGAATATTTCCAGTTCCTGTTTCAAATTACCTTGCCATTCGGCTTCATATTCCAATTGCCGGTGCTGATGCTGTTCTTGACTCGACTCGGAATTATTACGCCGATGCTGATGACTAAATACCGCAAATACGCGTATTTTATCCTGGTGATTATTGCGGCGTTCATTACGCCGCCGGACATCATCTCGCATCTCATCGTGACACTGCCATTGATTCTTTTATACGAATTCAGTATTGTCATCGCGAAAATCGGCTATCGCAAGTTCTTGAAAGCCGAACAGCAACAGGTAATCGAAGAGCAACAAGGCCTTTCAGAGAAATAAACTCTGGAAGGTTTTTTGTTTTCGGCGAACAAAATTTACAGGACAGAGAAAGCCCGGCTGCACATGTGCAGCCGGGCTTTCTTTGTCTCTGGCTCAGAAAGTCATTTTCGCTTTTAGTGGCCTAAAGAAGATGGAAGATGAATTGCAGTTGCTCCAATTGTTCCAAGCGTTCGATGAAGCGGTTGATTTTGTCCATATTGAGCTGAATGACCATAACGTAGCCGTTCAGCAGGATATGGGCGATGATTGGTGCCAGCAGGCGTTTTGTTTTTTGATACAGGAACGCCAGGATGAGTCCGGTTGTGAAATACAGCAGGATATGCGCGAATTCCATATGGACGATGGCAAAGACGATGGCACTGACGGCGGTGGCGATCCAGAAGTTTGTTGTCTGATTCAATGAGCCGAAAATGACGCGCCGGAAAACGAGTTCTTCCATGACAGGGCCGAACAGGACGACGGCAAAAACGGCGGCCGGTACAACTTCGACGATACTGACCAGGTTGGATGTATTTTCAGAGCCGGGTTCGATGCCGATGGCAAATTCGATCAACGCGGCGAGCGACTGTCCGATGAGGAGCAGCAGGAAACCGAAAATCCCCCATAGAATGGTCCAGCCCATGCTGAGTTTTTTGCCTTTCCAGATATCAAAAAACTTTTTGTCGCGGAAGACGACAAACATGGCTATTGCAAATCCGATGCCCATAGCGATGAAAATAAGCCAACCGGATGTAGCGGCTTGTGCAACATCAGGTTCCAAACCTTGAGCTATAAAATAATCGTAGGTGGTGGTAAGGAACAGGATTGGAGAAAATTGGATGGCAATAAAGATCAAAAGTACATATAAGGAAGTCTTTTTTGGCTTCTTTTTTGTTTTGGTTCCAGAGTTTTTAAAGAATAGATCCTTCACTGGATTTTTCTTGGTGGTCATGTAAGCAAAATTCCTTTCGATTCCAAATCTCTCTTCTATTGTAGTTGTTTCGAAAAAATACCGCAAAGATAACAAGAGGATATCCTTCCCGCTTGCAAATAGTCCTTATTTTTATTAAACTGAGACATGGGTTAGCACTCGGAGAGCGAGAGTGCTAATGATTGTATTTATTTATTCAGAGGAGGGTGTTTCATTTGTTAAGACCATTAGGAGACCGAGTTATCATTGAACTCATCGAAGCGGAAGAAAAAACTTCAAGCGGGATTGTATTGCCGGGATCGGCTCAGGAAAAACCGCAGGAAGGCAATGTCATCGCGGTAGGAAATGGCTTGATCCGCGAAAACGGCGCGCGCACGGAGCTGGATGTTAAAGAAGGCGACCGCGTAATCTTCTCGAAATATGCAGGATCTGAATTGAAATATGAAGGCAAAGAATACTTAATTTTACGTGAAAACGATATTTTAGCAGTAATCGGATAAATAGAATAAAATACATTTTGATACAGGAGGAAGCTAAACATGGCAAAAGAGATTAAGTTCAGTGAAGATGCACGTACCCTCATGCTGCAGGGTGTAGATAAATTGGCGGACGCGGTAAAAGTTACGCTTGGGCCAAAAGGGCGCAATGTTGTGCTTGAGAAAAAATTCGGTTCGCCGCTGATTACCAATGACGGTGTGACGATCGCAAAAGAAATCGAACTGGAAGATGCTTTTGAAAACATGGGTGCGAAACTTGTGGCAGAAGTCGCTTCTAAAACGAACGACATTGCTGGTGACGGGACAACGACTGCAACGGTACTTGCGCAGGCGATGATCCGTGAAGGCTTGAAAAACGTAACAGCTGGCGCGAATCCTGTGGGAATCCGCCGCGGCATTGAAATGGCAGTGGAAAGCGCTGTTGAAGGCCTGAAAACTGTTTCTCAGCAAATCGAAGGCAAAGAATCGATTGCACAAGTGGCGGCGATTTCTTCCGGCGACGCTGAAGTCGGCAACCTGATTGCTGAAGCGATGGAACGTGTCGGCAACGACGGCGTCATCACATTGGAAGAATCACGCGGTTTCACAACAGAGCTTGACGTTGTCGAAGGTATGCAATTCGACCGCGGCTACCAGTCTCCATATATGGTGACGGATTCAGATAAGATGGAAGCGGTTCTTGAGAACCCGTTCATCCTTGTGACGGATAAGAAAATCGGCAACATCCAGGAAATCCTTCCTGTTCTTGAGCAGGTTGTTCAGCAAAGCAAACCATTGTTGATCATCGCTGAAGATGTTGAAGGCGAAGCATTGGCTACACTCGTGGTCAATAAACTCCGCGGCACATTCAACGCTGTAGCGGTTAAAGCTCCAGGTTTCGGTGACCGCCGCAAAGCAATGCTGGAAGATATCGCGGCATTGACTGGCGCTGAAGTCATCACAGAAGACCTTGGCCTGGAATTGAAAACGACGAATATCGCTCAACTTGGACGCGCGGTGAAAGTTGTTGTGACAAAAGAAAACACAACGATCGTCGAAGGCGCTGGAGATTCCCAGAACATCGTTGGACGTGTCAGCCAGATCCGCAGCCAATTGGAAGAAACAACTTCTGAATTCGACAAAGAGAAATTGCAGGAACGCTTGGCGAAACTTGCCGGCGGCGTTGCAGTGATCAAAGTCGGAGCGGCTACTGAAACAGAATTGAAAGAACGCAAACTGCGCATTGAAGATGCATTGAACGCAACGCGCGCAGCAGTTGAAGAAGGAATCGTGGCAGGCGGCGGTACAGCACTTGTCAACGTATACAATAAAGTCGCAGAACTTCTTGAAACAACAGAAGGCGACGTCGCAACAGGCGTCAAAATCGTTCTTCGTGCACTTGAAGAACCGGTTCGTCAAATCGCGACAAACGCAGGCCTTGAAGGATCAATCATCGTTCACCGCCTGAAATCAGAAGAAGTCGGCATCGGCTTCAACGCAGCTAACGGCACGTGGGTCAACATGCTGGATGAAGGCATCGTCGATCCAACCAAAGTGACGCGTTATGCACTTCAAAACGCAGCATCCGTTGCGGCTATGTTCCTCACAACCGAAGCGGTAGTGGCGTACATTCCGGAAGAAAACAATGGTGGCGGCGGCATGCCTGATATGGGCGGCATGGGCGGCATGATGTAAGAAATAGTGGAAATAAACTCTCAACCCCGTCATATCTGGGGTTGAGAGTTTTTTTGTTTTACCGATTCACAACCAGGTTTCTCAATTAATAGAATATGGGCAGCGGAAATGAAAATAGCATGTACATAAGTACTATCAATTAAACAGAATCTCATTTAAATGACTTTGATTTGATTAAAAAAAACCATCTTTTAGAGGGGCTGTATGTATGTTCACCGGATAATGTTACACTGAAACCAGTAGAAAAGTTCGGTAAAACAATAAGTATGGATTATCAAACTAATCGAGGTGCTTTATGGTAATAACAGTAGAAGACTTGCAAATGTATAAGAATTTTGAGGAGCTGTCCAGGGATGTCCTTGATCTGGCAAAAGAAATCTTGCCGGACCATTTGATATATCTGACAACTTTCAGCGATACTCAGCAAATTATTCTGAAGCTGTCAGATCTTGATACCAGTATTCTCCTGACTGAAGGAATGGAAATCAACCTTGAAGAAACAGTGTGTGATCGCATTGATTTTGAAAGAAAGCAGCCTTTAATTTATGAGGATATTAATGAAGCCTGTCCGGGGGATTTAAAAATACTACTCGAAGATGCCAATATCAAGTCCTACCTGGGAATTCCGATTTTACGCGTCAATGGGGAGCGTTTTGGGACATTGTGTGCGGTGCATCATAAGAAAAGCCAGTTTGACGATAAAAGTATCCAATTGCTTCAACGGATTGTGCGAATGTTTTCTTATTATTTGGATTTGGAGCGCTTTGCTTATAGGGATTCTTTGACGGAACTCTATAACAGGCATTACCTTTCGAATTTTTTTGATAGTGATTCCCACAATGGAGGAGCGCTGTTCTTTCTTGATTTGGACGGGTTTAAAAAGGTGAATGACATGCATGGCCATGACACGGGGGATTTGGTATTAAAGGAAGTCGCTTGGAGGCTGCAAAACTTTGTGAAAGAATACAAGGATGCTTTTGTAGTCAGGTTAGGTGGCGATGAGTTCATCGTGCACTTCCCTCACATAACCGGCAAAGAGGAAATGGGCCAACGTGCGGAACGTATATTGTACGGTTTGAGTGCATGGGATGCAGATTACGAGCTCTCTGCAAGTATCGGGATTGCGGCTTATCCTCCTGATAGTGACAGCGATCTGAAAACGCTATTGAAAAATGCAGATGGCGCCTTATATCGTGCAAAAACCGCTGGAAAGAATACCTATAAATTTGCTTGAGCGATTTTGTGAATAATAGTAGATTGAAAATAAATGAGTCTGATTACAGCCATTAAACAGGGACAGCTCTGCCATATCTCAGGTTGCCACGTGAATCCGGGGCTGTCTGGATGTCGGGGAATCTGCCGACTAAAGAATTTGGAGGCTATGTGGTTGCGCAGCCCTCGTCTTTAAATCTGAAAGAAGAGACCGGCATTGAAGTGGCAGGGGACTCCGCTCTGGAGCATGGAAACGTCGATAAAATAAAAGCTGCGTTCCAGAAATGGAACGCAGCTTTTATTATGGAAAGGCTTAATTTAATTCACGAAGGGATCAATCCGCTTTACGCTTGGAAGTATAAGGGAAAATAGGATCCAGTAATTCGAATTCATAGCTGTCACTGTTCACTTTCCCAACAGCCTTCTCACTGTCATAAAGATTCAGCATGAATTGGGCCATTTCTTTTGCGGTATGATATTTTTGGACATTGTCGCTATAGCTGAACTCATCTATCTCCTTAGCGGTTTTCACAAACTCCGTTTCTGTCATAGCCGGCGCCAGTATTTTTACTTTCATGGGAGAGTCCTGATCACTGAGTTCCTGGGCCAACCCTTCTGTAAATGCGCTCACGTAGAACTTGGTGGCAGCGTACGATACAGCATTTGGTGCGATCCTGTAGCCTAAGTCAGATGATACGTTGATTAATTGCGTGCCTTCTTTATTGGAATAATCATGTGCGAAAAGTGTTGAGAGAGTTGTTAACGCTTCGACGTTCACACGCAGCATCTTTTCAATCTTCTTTACCTGCTGTTCAGCAACCGGCGCGCTGTTTCCGAAGCCGGCATTGTTGATCCAGGTTTCAATGTCGTATTCTTTCAGGCTTTCGAATAAATCATGAACCTGTTCACTGTCAGATAGATCGGCGGTTTTAATGACGACGTCGAGGTCAGCATTCATATTGTGAATCTCATTCTTTAATTCGTTAAGCTGAGCTTCCCGTCTTGCGACCAGAATGACGTTTTTGTTGCGTGATGCAAAAGCTAATGCAGTTTCGTAGCCAATGCCTGAGCTGGAGCCTGTAATGACGGTGTACTTCATAAGAATTCCTCCACTGAAATTTTTTATGATACATAGCTATCGTACTGTTAACATTAACCAGAAAGCAAATGATGCGGGAGATTCTTTGGGTGGAACCCAACCCGGAGATTTTAAGAACGAAATATGTTCATATTATGTCGGCCATTTTTAAACTTTCTCCACATATGACAGCTGTCACTAGCCTCCTGGTGACCGGTACTGTAAATTAGCGGTAGTCGACAGCTGGCTCCTGAAGGGACTCAGACTGTAAAGGAGATTTATTTGATGAAAAAAATAGCTTGGATTACGGATACAGCGGCGCAATTGGATGAAGCTTTTATTCAACAACACAATGTGTATGTCCTGCCCCTCAGTGTTGTTTTTTCCGATGGAACATATAGAGAATCGATTGATCTTACCCAGGAAGAATTTTACGAGAAATTACGCCTAGCAAAAGTATCTCCGAAAACCTCACAGCCGGCAATTGGCGAAATGCTCGCTTTATACGAAAAATTGGAGGCGGAAGGATACGATTTGGCGATTGCGCTGCACCTGTCGAGCGGACTTTCGGGTACATTTGAAAGTGCACAGTCAGCCGCTAAAATGACGGACTTCAAAGTGTATCCCATCGATTCGAAAATCGGCTCTTTCCCAATGGTCAAAATGATCGAAGCCGGAAATGAACTTTTGGCGAACGGGAAAGAGGTTGAAGAAGTTGTCGCAGCTCTCAAAGGAATGACAGCTAAAGCCCATCTATCTTTTATTCCTTCGAGCCTGAATCAATTGCATAAAAGTGGGCGTGTTTCCGGCACGCAAAATTTCTTGAGTAATATATTGAATATTAAACTGGTCATTACTTTTGTGGATGGCATCACGGTCATGAAAGAAAAAGTGCGGTCCATTAAGCGGGCGAAAAACAATGTGATGAATGCGCTTCGCGCGGATATGGCTGCCGGCACCGTCACTGAAGTGGCCGCCATTCACTGCAATAATGCCGCGGATGCTGAAATCTGGAAGAACGAGCTTCTGCAGGAGTTTCCGGAGTTAAAAGTCGAAGTGGTGCAGCTCAGTGTCTGCGTAGGCGTCCATGCAGGTGAAGGCACTATTGGTTTAAGCTGGCTTGCTAAATGATTTTCACTTGAATACCCAGCAATTCCGATCTCGTTAAGCCCCTAACAAGCAACTTTTACCAAGTATGAACAAAGATCCCTCGACAATCTTTTGGCTTGTTGAGGGGTCTTTTTCCTTGAGTGAATACCGCGAGATGAAGCGGCGCATTTATTGAAGCGGAAGCTTTCGCTTTAAAAACACGCCACTTTCCACAATCGCGGGATTCGTGTAAACTGTATAAGGTTAAGAATAATAGAAGTACTGTTTTGATAGGATATTATTGATTTCAACTATAGATACCACAAGAATTTTGGATGAAGGGACGACCTTCCATCCCGCAATGAAAGGATTGGAATTGAAATATGAAAGAGAATTTTTGGCAGGATCTGCCGCGGCCATTTTTTGTGCTGGCACCGATGGAAGATGTCACGAATGTGGTTTTTCGCCATGTAGTGGCCCAGGCAGCGCGGCCGGATGTGTTTTTTACCGAGTTTACGAATACGGAAAGTTACTGCCATCCGGAAGGAATCTTAAGTGTCCGCGGGCGGTTGACGTTTACGGAAGATGAACAGCCGATGGTGGCCCATATATGGGGCAATAAACCCGAACATTTCCGGGAAATGAGCATTGGCATGGCGAAGCAGGGGTTTAAAGGGATCGACATCAATATGGGCTGCCCTGTGCCGAATGTTGCCGCAAAAGGAAAAGGGAGCGGCCTGATCAACTATCCGGATAATGCAGCTGAAATTATCGAAGCGGCAAAAGCGGGCGGATTGCCTGTCAGCGTCAAGACGCGCCTTGGCTATACCGCTTTGGATGAGTGGCGAGGCTGGCTGACGCACATTCTGGAGCAGGACATTGCCAACTTGTCGATTCATTTGCGGACGAAAAAAGAAATGAGTGCCGTACCGGCGCACTGGGAATTGATTCCGGAGATCAAGCAATTACGGGATGAAATCGCACCGGATACGCTGATCACGATCAACGGCGACATTCCGGATCACCAAGCGGGCATGGAACTTGCCGAAAAATACGGCATCGACGGCGTCATGATTGGACGCGGAATTTTCC
Organism: Planococcus daihaiensis; assembly: GCF_049262615.1. Classification (GTDB taxonomy): domain Bacteria; phylum Bacillota; class Bacilli; order Bacillales_A; family Planococcaceae; genus Planococcus. Next base: position 2,143,871 of record NZ_CP175504.1, read on the forward strand.
ATAATCCGTTCGCTTTTGAAAAGGAACCGAAAGAACACAGCACTCAGGAATTATTTGATCTGCTGCGTCTGCATCTCGACCTCCACGACAAGTATTCAACGGACATCGAACCAATTTCGTTCAAACCGCTGCGCCGTTTCTTCAAGATTTATGTGCGCGGAATCCGGGGAGCCGGTGAATTGAGAAATCAGCTGATGTATACCGAGACGACGGACGAGGTCCGGGAACTGCTGAATAATTTTGGCGCTTTAACTGAGGTATAGCATGTGGCTGAACAGCCGAACTCCAAATGGGAAATGAAATAAAAATAGCGCACTCCCGGTTAGATCGGGAGTGCGCTATTTTTGGAAGCTGTTCAAATTCTCGCTATCAAATTTTCAATCAATGTTTCGTTGAGCGTGTTTTTTTCATTGGGAAGGGGCAAGGCTCTTTTGCCGCTTTGGACGTCTTCTACAAATATAATTTCCCGTCTGAAGGTGTTGGAAAAGCAGATCATGTATTTTTTTTCGTTGTAATCAATCACACTGAAACGCGTTCGATCTGTTAGAAACCAATTGGGAGATATCACAGTATGCCCGCCTTTGCTGATGGATTTTAAGTTAGTATGACATGCGCCGAAAAGTATGTAAAGGCAAAAAATGCCGCTGACGCGATAGAGTGGAATCTGACGCTAATAGGGCGAGGAATTCATTAACTTTCTAATACAGAGAAGTCCGTGCTATAATAAGAAACTTAGGATCAACGTAACTTTTCCCTTACCTGAACGGGTGGCTGAAGTTTCTGCCTGCCAATAACTTATAGAGGTGTACTAATATGAATAAACGATGGACAATCGAGAAAATAAGAGAATTTACCGCAAAGAATTCAGACAGTAAATTGCTGTCGACTGAATATCACGGCTTTTCTCAAAAATTGCTGTTTAAATGTGACTGCGGCAATAATTTTGAGAAGACATTTACGAAGTTCAATAAGAACAACCAACGCAAATGTGATACTTGCCAGCCGCCGAAAGAACCACGCGGGGCATAAGAATAAAAGCAGTGCGCAAATTTCCGTAACAGGAGATTTGCGCTTTTTTATTTGGCATAAATCACTGCAGGCATGAAGGTTGACCAGCACATTATTATGCGAGATTATACAAATAACTGAACAAAAAATTGAATAATCAGAAAATAACAGTTTACAGAAGCTGTTGAAAGTTGTAGAATAAATAAGAACAAACGTTCCTTTTTGCTGTGGTTGAAATTGAGGCAATCAACATAGGTCCCTTTTTTCGGAACTATTCCTTCTATACATAGGAAAGGGTGAGAAGAGTGGAAAGTGTAAGCCACCGACCGGCAACTGCTGAGTGGGCAATAGAAGCAACGGGCATTGTGAAAGTTTTTGGCAAACACCGGGCAGTGGACGGTGTGGATTTAACGATTCCAAAAGGAACAGTTTACGGATTTTTAGGGCCGAATGGAGCGGGAAAAACAACGGTAATTCGGGTGCTGGCCACCCTGTTGAAGCCGGACGGCGGATCAGCCAAAATTTTTGGCCATGATTTAAGCAAAGAAGGGGACAAAATTCGAAGCCGCATCAGTCTGACAGGACAATATGCATCGATCGACGAAGATTTGACCGGCATGGAAAACCTTGTCATGATGGCGAAATTGATGGGTTATGGACGCAAGGATGCAAAGGTCCGTGCAGGTGAATTATTGACAGCGTTTGGACTGGAAGAAGCAGCCAAACGGCAAGTGAAAAATTATTCAGGTGGGACGCGGAGACGCATTGATATTGCTGCGAGCATCGTGGTGACGCCAGACTTATTATTTTTGGATGAACCAACGGCAGGTCTCGATCCGAGAAGCCGGAATCAGGTATGGGATATTATTCGTGCGCTCGTAAGCGGCGGCACAACGGTCATGCTGACGACTCAATATCTGGATGAAGCCGATCAGCTGGCAGACCGCATTGCAGTGATCAACAAAGGCAAAATTATTGCAGAAGGCACAAGTGGTGAATTGAAGGCATCGGTGGGCACAGGCACTTTGAATATTCGCCTGGTGAATACTGAAGACCGGGATCGGGCAGTGGAGATTCTCGAAGCGACGCTTGCTGTGCCGGTTCATATGGGCTCAGATTCAGCATCGTTGACAGCCCAGATAAACGATTCGTTTCTGGTTGCAGACGCATTGGGTGAATTGTCACAGCAACGTATTGCTGTCAGTGATTTTTCATTTGGCCGGCCGAGCCTCGATGAAGTGTTCCTGACGTTAACCGGACATGCCGCTGAACAGGAAACAGAACCCGAGGAGGGGGCATCATGACAGGCTATATTGAGCAAAGAGAAAAAGGGACAAGTGAAATACGGCTGAATGAGTCAATCGCATCCAGCCACCGGCCGAAACCGCCAAGCGCCATCGTGTCTACACTGGTTTTCGCGAAACGGGCGATGCTGCGCATTAAGCATGTGCCGGAGCAAATGTTCGATGTAACGGTTTTTCCGATTATTTTTTTGTTGATGTTCACTTATTTATTTGGCGGGGCAATCGCAGGATCCACGGAAGAATACCTTCAATTCCTGCTGCCCGGCATCCTGGTGATGACTGTCTCCCAAATTACGATGTATACAGGCATTGATTTGAATAACGATATTCGGAAAGGGATTTTTGACCGGTTCCGTACGCTGCCCATCTGGCTGCCATCAGCACTTGTCGGTTCGCTGCTGGTGGATGTGGTTCGCTATTCGCTGGCATCGGCGATTATGATCGGGCTCGGCTTTATCCTCGGTTTCCGTCCGGAAGGCGGCTTCATGGGGATATTGGGTGCGGTGGTGCTGGTGTTGGTGTTCTCGTTCAGCTTGTCCTGGATTTGGACAAGCTTCGGTATCATCATGCGTTCCGAAAAATCACTGATGATGTTGAGCTTTATGGTGCTGTTTCCGCTGACATTTGTCAGCAATGTATTTGTTGATCCCAGAACGCTGCCATCCTGGTTGCAGAGCTTTGTAGACATCAATCCGATTTCCATTCTTGCAACAGCTGTGCGCGGAGCCATGCATGGCAATGCAACGGTGGAACAGGTCGTATTGGTACTCATTGTCTCCGTGATCATGACGGCCATATTTGCACCAATCACCATCTATTTGTATCGCAATAAACAATGAGCGATTGCAACAGTTACTGCAGGGCTCCAGACGATCATTTATTCCATGAAAAAAAGCTCCGAATGTGGTCACTGGTAAGTGTCCATATCCGGAGCTTTGTTTAGTTATTGTTCTTTATTTTACCCATTCACCGATCAATTCTTCGTTCTCTCCGACCCACTTCTCAGCACCAGCAAGAGGTTCATCGGCACTTTCAACGTAGTCAATGAGTTCACCGATTTGTTTATCATCCATCTTCCAGTTTTTAAGCCATTCGCTTACTTCCGGATGCTCTTCTTCAAATCCTTGGCGAGTCGCATGGTGGATTTTCTCTACACCACCGAAAGTGTTTTGCGGCTCTTCCAGGAATTTCAAGTCGAATTGGGAAAATACCCAATGTGGACTCCAAAGTGGTGCTACGATCGGTTCTTCGTTTTTCACGGCTTCTTTGATTTCAGCCAGCATTGCAGCTTCCGAGCTTTGCTGCAGTTCAAAGTCTAGATCATAGTCCGTGATTAGTTGTTCTGTAACTTCCATTGTTCCTGCGCCAGGATCAAACCCGACGATTTTGCTGTCGAACAGTTCTTTGTGTTCGTTCAAATCTTCCACGCTATTAACTTCTTCCATATAAGTCGGTACAACAAGCCCGACTTTTGCTTTGTCGAACCAAGTAGCCTCCGAGAAATTGACTGTATCTTGATATTGCTCCAAATAATTAGCGTCCTGTACAGGCAGCCATATTTCTAAACTGGCATCGATATCCCCAGTTTCCAAAGCTTTCATTGTCGTACCCATATCCAAGACACTCAGCTTAACGTCATATCCTTTTTCATCGAGAATAACTTTCCACATATTTGTTACAGCAATATTTTCTGCCCAGTTAATTTGGCCAATGCTTAATTCTTTATCCTCTTGCTCAGTTCCTGTTTCTGCTTGTTCACCGTCCGCTGCACCATCAGCGTTTCCGCATGCTGCAAGTAGTGCAATGATGAAAATCAGCACAATAAAACCGAGACCTTTTTTCCAGTTGTTCATAATGTAAAACTCCCCTTTTTGAATATGTATATTAATTAAAATACGTTTTAATATTAAATTTATTAAAAGTATTAAAATTTTATTTAACGAAAAAGCCGAACGAAGAAAGCCCTTTTTTACAAAAGAGTGAGGCATCAATTATAGGTGAGCGGCCAACAGCATTGCAGCAGACCGCCCGATAATTTGTTCTGGCTTAATCCTTTTGATCTTTCGGTAAGAATTCAAATATCTCGCCGTTTCTAATACTCTCAACCAAGTCATCCAGCCAGTTGTAATAGGCTTTGGATTCTTCCAATTGGTCATAGAATTGTTTTGCTTCCGCGACAACGTCCGGTGTACTGTCGGAATCTTTAATGATATTGGTGAAGTCCATCTGTGACTCTTCGATGGCTTCCATGTTCATTTTTACTTCCCGTTCCCACATGAGGCAGTAAAACTCCATAAACGAACGGAAGAAATTCTTCTCAGCCACATAGGTATGTTTCCGGGAGCCGCGCGTAAATGTTTTTTTCACCATTTTTATATCCTGCAGCTTGCGGACGCTTGTACTCATGCTCGGTTTACTCATTTCAAGCTCAGTTTGCATTTCATCAAGTGTCATTTGATCTTTGAAATACATCGTCGCATATAGATTGGCTGCAGCAGGGGTTACGCCGTATAAATCCATGGTTTCTGCAATGGCGCCAATGACTTTGTCTTTGGCTTCTTCTATTTTGGTTCTGGATCGTTCAATGGATTCACTCATAATCTTGCTCCTTTGTGGGTAAAGTAAACCGTGTTAAGTAATCATTTAATCTTCTTAACAAACTTTATGTTAACGCGTTGAGTTTAAAAGTCAAATGCAAATCAGAAATTTGTCGGCTGATTTGGTCCTTTCCCTCATTAACTGGCAGGCTTTAGAAAAAATAATTTATTTTGTGTAATGATGCAAGTACAATCCAAAAGTAATTTTGACAGTGCGAAAAGGGCATGTTATGGTTTTTGTATGTTAAATAAATTCTTAACAAACTTAATTTAATGAAAATTGGAGTTGAAAGCTTTGAATATAAAACTGCAACATTATATCAATGGACAATGGGTGGAATCAATTTCCGGAAAAACGCGCGACATAATCAATCCGTATAACCAGGAAATTATTGCTACAGTTTCGGACGGGGATGAAAAGGATGCACAAGCAGCTATAGCTGCCGCAAGAAAAACATTTGATGACGGGGAATGGGCTTTTGCGCCAGCAACTGAGCGAGGAGCGATTGTCCGGAAGATTGCTGAATTGATTGAACGGGATAAAGAGGAACTTGCGCATCTGGAATCGTTGGATACCGGCAAAACAGTGGAAGAAAGCAACGGCGACATGGATGATATCGCGGGCGTTTTTCGGTATTTCGCAGAGCTTGCAGATAAAAATGGCGGTGAGCTGATCGCTTCACCGGTGCCAAATTCCATCAGTAGAGTCGTTCACGAACCAGTGGGCGTTTGCGGACAAATTACACCGTGGAATTATCCATTGCTTCAAGCTTCCTGGAAACTGGCGCCAGCGCTGGCAACTGGCAATACTTTGGTGATGAAACCGAGTGAAATTACACCACTTACTACTATTAAAGTATTCGAATTGATGGAAGAAGCAGGAGTGCCGGCAGGAGTTGCGAATTTGGTGTTGGGTCCTGGAGATACGATTGGTGCAGAACTGTCGAGCAGTACAGATGTGGATCTCCTGTCATTTACGGGCGGCCTGGCTACCGGCAAGAAGATTATGCAAGCGGCGAGTGCGAATGTGAAGAATTTAGCTCTCGAGCTTGGCGGAAAAAACCCGAACATCATTTTTGCCGACGCTGATTTTGAAGTGGCTGTCGACCAGGCACTGAACGGGGTATTTTTCCACGCAGGTCAAATTTGTTCTGCTGGCACAAGACTGATTGTGGAAGAAAGCATTCATGATGAGTTTGTGGATGCGCTTGTGAAACGGGTGAAGAAGTTCAAGCTGGGAAGCGGATTTGAACAAGACACGCAAATGGGACCACTTATTTCAGCTGGACATCTTCAAAAAGTGGAAGACTATGTAGCAATGGGCATCCAAGAAGGTGCCACATTGGCCGTTGGGGGCAAACGCCCGGAAGAGCCGGAACTGCAAAATGGATTTTTCTACCTGCCAACTATTTTCACTGATTGCACTACCGATATGAACATCGTGCAGGATGAAGCGTTTGGCCCGATTATCACTGTTGAAAAATTCCAGACAGAAAAAGAAGCAGTGAAACTTGCCAATGATTCCATATATGGCCTTGCTGGGGGAGTTTGGACGAACGATATTGCAAAAGCTGAACGCTGCGCAACGAAAATGCGGATGGGTACAGTTTGGATCAATGAATTCAATCTTTATTTCCCGCATGCGCCGTGGGGCGGCTTTAAGCAATCCGGCATCGGACGCGAATTGGGCAGAATGGGCATGGAAGAATATACAGAAACAAAACACATCTTCCAAAACCTTAAACCTGCAGCTATCAACTGGTTCTAAAACAATAGCTTCCATAAGTGCTGTAAGCGTAAATTACAGCCCAATTTGAACTAAAGAATTAATTGAAGTAAAAACCATATAAAGAATAGAAATCAAAGAGTGATGTTGATGACTGAAGAAAGGGTGTCCGCAATGCTTTTATTGCCGATTGAATCCTTTTCTTCCAGTTTCAAGATTCAAGGAGGAACAGAATATGAGTGAAAGATATGATTATATTGTCGTTGGTGGCGGAAGTGCAGGTTCAGTGCTCGGCGATCGTTTAAGTGCAGATGGCACAAAAAACGTACTTGTTTTAGAAGCGGGGCGCAGTGATTATTCGTGGGATCTATTGATTCAAATGCCGGCAGCTTTGCCATTCCCGGCAGGCAACAGCCTTTACGATTGGAAGTATGAATCTGATCCTGAGCCGTATATGAACGGACGCCGCATCAAACATGCACGCGGCAAGGTGCTGGGCGGCTCGAGTTCGATCAACGGCATGATTTACCAACGCGGCAACCCATTGGATTATGAACGGTGGGGCGCTGACAATGGAATGGAAACATGGGATTTTGCTCATTGCCTCCCATATTTCAAACGGTTGGAAACAGCATTGGCATCACCCGATGACGATCTTCGCGGCCACGATGGACCGATTAAATTGGAGCGCGGACCGGCTACGAACCCGTTGTTTCAAGCCTTCTTTAATTCGGGAGTAGAAGCTGGTTATTCACGAACGCCAGATGTGAACGGCTTTCGCCAGGAAGGGTTCGGACCATTTGATAAGCACATCCTTAATGGCAGACGTTTGTCAGCTTCACGGGCCTATTTGCATCCGGCCATGAGCCGCAAGAACCTGACGGTGAAAACGCGTGCTTTTGTTACGAGCATCGATTTCGAAGGGACACGTGCCAAAGGATTGACGTATAAGCAAAACGGCAAGGTCCAGCAAGTCGAAGCAGATGAAATTATTCTTTCAGGCGGCGCCATCAACACGCCGCAGCTGCTGCAATTGTCGGGAGTGGGGAATGCGGACCACCTTCGCTCACTGGGAATTGAACCGGTTGTTGATCTTCCGGGAGTAGGAGAAAACCTGCAGGATCACCTTGAAGTTTACATCCAGCATTCTTGTCCGCTGCCTGTGTCGCAACAGCCGAGCTTAAACAAAGCGCGGATGCCGTTTATCGGGTTGCAGTGGATTTTCGCGCGCACCGGACCGGCAGCAACCAATCATTTCGAAGGCGGCGGTTTCGTCCGTTCGAACGAAGATGTGAAATACCCGAACTTGATGTTCCATTTCCTGCCGGTAGCAGTCAGATATGATGGGCAAAAGGCTGATACCAAACACGGATTCCAGGTGCACGTTGGACCTATGTATTCGGATGCGCGCGGTTCATTGAAGATCCGTTCGAAGGATCCGAAAGTTTATCCGAGCATGGTTTATAATTATCTTTCGACGGAACAGGATCGACGCGAATGGGTTGAAGCGATCAGAGTTTCCCGTAAAATTATGTCGCAACCCGCAATGGCTCCATATAATTCAGGAGAGATGTCCCCAGGACTTTCTGTAAGTACTGATGAAGAGATTTTGGAATGGGTAGCGAATGATGCTGAAACAGCACTTCACCCATCATGCACAGCGAAAATGGGGCCGGCTTCCGACCCGATGGCTGTCGTAGACCCGTTAACGATGAAAGTGCACGGATTGGACAATGTGCGCGTGGCCGATGCTTCTGCCATGCCATATGTGACGAACGGCAATATTCACGCGCCTGTCTTAATGCTGGCCGAAAAAGCAGCGGATCTTATCCTCGGACGTGATCCACTCGAGCCGATTGAGGCTGATTTCTACCGTCACGGCGTTCATGCGCCAGACGCAGGCACAGTGACAAAATAATAAAACCCATCCGAAACCCTCTTTCCAAATGTATCCGTTCCTTGAGCGTGCATTGGTGTGAAAGAGGGTTTTCTTTTTATTGAAATGGAGCATATGTTTATTGGCAGCAGTCCAGTGACCACCTATGCTATCATTAGAAGATAAATTCGGTTTTGATACAGGAGGTTTCACGATGGATAATAATGATATCTTAATCCGGCTGCGCTATGCACTGGACATTAAAAATAATGATATGGTCGAGATTTTTAAACTGGGCGGCATCCAGCTGACGAAGGAAGATGTGCAGAAGACGCTGACGAAGACACCGGAACGCGATGAAGATGAAGATGACAGCATCTTCACAGACAGCGGCAACGATGATTATATGCCGGTGGACAACGCGATGCTGGAGTCGTTCCTGAACGGTTTCATCATTCATAAGCGCGGACGCCAGGAAGGCCAGACGGGCACGCCGCCGCTGACGAACGAACCGTCGAAGAATCTGCTGTTGAAGAAAGTGAAGATTGCGCTCCAGCTGACGAGTGAGGATATGATCGAAATCCTGCAGTCTGCCGGCGTGACGGTGTCGAAAAGCGAGCTGAGCGGCTTGCTGCGCAAACAGGGCCATAAAAACTACAGCCTGTGCGGCGATCGCTACGCACGAAATTTCCTGAAGGGCCTGGCGTTGAAGTATAGAAAATGAGAGAGACCGACCGCATCTTTGGGTGCGGTTTTTGTTTTGGCTGAAATTAAAGCCGGTGAAGAGTTGACACTGGTAGATTGGTTTAACAATTTACGGCTGGAATTTAAAAGGGAATATCCATTGACTATTAAAAAAGAAGGATTTATACTATTATAAAACGTTAAATATACAGAAAATACTAAATATATAGTCAACTTAGGTGACTTGAGAGATGGCAAGGTTCGCAGACAATTAAAACGGTCCGGGGAAAACCAGAGGAGCCATCTCTCTTTTATATGCGATGAAAAATGGGCTTCAGTTACTCAGGAAACTCCAGAGGTGGAATCTGTGATGCTGGATTATTCGCTCGGACAGGGTGCATATGAAAATTGGATTTTGGCTGAACGGGATTTTTCTGCCCTCCATCTGGGGAAAAGCGAAACCGTGATGCTGCTTGGAAACGGATATCTCGGCCTGCGTTCAGCGGCAGAGGAGCCGTATCTGAATGGACAACGGAATCTTTTCATCAACGGAACGTTTAATCAGGCTGACCGGAATGAAGTGACGGAATTGCCGAATGCAGCAGATGCCACCCGGCTGGATATCCGAATTGACGGGCAACGGTTCAGCCTGGAATTCGGGAAGACCCGTGATTACATCAAACAGCTGAATTTGAAGGATGCGGAATTGGGGCGTTCATTCATTTGGACATCGCCTGACGGAAAAGAGCTGCAGTTTCGCTTCAGGCGCATTGCCTCGCTGGACAATCCGCATTTGATTGGCATGAAGCTAGAGATGGAATGTTTGTCACACGCCACCAGCTTATCGATCACCAGCGGCATTGACGCGCGGATGAGCAATTCCGGCGTTCAGCATTTTATGGAAGGGGACCACCGAATTATCGAGGAGCGGTATATCCAGCTCACGCAGACGACGACGCAGTCGGAAATTGATTTTGTGCACAATGCGGTACATAGATTAAAACTCAACGACGAGGAAATAATCGGCAAAGCGGATATGGATATGGACCGGAGAAGAGTGTGGATGTCTTTTGAAATAGAGTTGCAGCCGAATGACAAGTTTGTAATGGAAAAGCTTATAACGGTGCATACGAGCCTTGATAGCGAAAATGGCGAGGAGCCGATCAGTTTGTCGCAATTACGGGAGCGGTCTCTTGGCGAACTCAAAAAACACGAAGAGGAAGGCTACGACAAACTCGCGGAATCGCACCGCCTGACATGGCAGCAAAAAGTATGGGACGAATACAGCTTCGAAGTGGAAAGTGAAAATCCGGTAGATCAGCTGGCAATCCGTTTTGCGCTGTATCATTTGACTGCCATGGCGCCGAGAAATGATGACCGGCTGGGAATCGGCGCAAAAGCTTTAAGCGGAGAAGCCTATAAAGGGCATTCGTTTTGGGATACCGAAATTTTTATCCTGCCGTTCTTTATTTATTCAGCGCCGGAACGGGCAAGGTCTTTGCTGACATACCGTTATCTGGGATTGCCCAGTGCGCGGCGGAAGGCCGGGGAAAACGGCTATGCCGGCGCCATGTATCCGTGGGAAATGGCTTGGCCGACAGACGGCGAAGCGACGCCGGAATGGGGCGGGATCGATATTGTTACCGGAGAGAGGACGAAAATTTGGCCTGGTTTTATTGAATATCATATTTCCGCCGACATCGCTTTGGCCGTTTATCAATATGCAAATGCCACCGGTGATGAAGAGTTTTTGAAGCAAGCCGGTTACAAGATGGTTTTCGAAACAGCGAGATTTTGGGCAAGCCGCCTTGAATGGAATGAAAACCGGGAGCAATTCGAAATAACGGATGTGATCGGCCCGGATGAATACAAAGAACATGTCGACAATAATGCGTTCACGAATTATATGGCGTATTTTAATTTGAAACTGGCACTGCGCTATGCGGAGAAGTTGGAGAAAGACAATCCAGATTTATTGGCATCGTTCGGTGTGGAAGCCGCTTACAATGATTGGCAAAGGAAAGCGGAAGGGCTCTATTTACCGCAGCCGCGGGAGGGGGATCTCATCTTGCCGCAAGACGATACGTATCTGACTTTGCAGGACATCGACCTCGATAAATATAAGCAGCAAACGAAGGCCAGGACAATTTACCGGGATTACAACCCGGAGCAGATCAATGCCATCCAAGTGACAAAGCAAGCGGATGTTGTGCTGCTGTTTTATTTGATGGAACAGACTTTTTTGAAAGATGATTTTCGTTTTACTCAACAGGCCAAGCGGGCGAATTTCTTTTATTACGAAGCACGGACGCTCCATGATTCTTCGCTGAGTTTAACGACGCATGCGATTGCAGCGAATGATATCGGCGAAAGGGAACGTGCATACGAATTGTTTCAGCGGGCTTGCGGGATTGATATGGGCCCGAATATGGATTCTTCGAGTGACGGGCTGCATGCCGCTTCAATCGGGGGAATCTGGAAAGCGGCGGTGTTCGGATTCGCAGGCGTGCGTCAGTCGGATGGGATACTGCAAATTAACCCCCGGCTGCCACCCGAATGGCGACGCATGCGCTTTAAAATATACTGGCAGGGGCAGCCGCTGCAATTGGATATTACAGGGGAGCTGCTGAAGATTAAGGGGAGTGGTGAGCGACCGGTTTCATTTGAAAGCGGCGGCACCGTTCACCAACTGGACCGTTTACTGGAAATACCACTCTCAGGCAATTAACGACTCAAGGTGGTTTCAAAATGACTCAGTCATTTTATTCGCTATACAATTTCAATTACCTAAGGAGGCAATACGATGGCGTTCAATAAAAGATTTCTTACGGGTTTGACGTTTGCAGCAATCGTGACAGTTCTGGGTGCATGTGGTGGCGGAGATGAAGAGAATGGAGGAGAAGAACCGAACGGCGAAGCCGGCGGGGAGTCAGCAGGAATTACGATTTTCCAGAGTAAGGTTGAGATTTCTGAACAGCTTGAAGCGGCTGCCGCTGCCTATACGGAAGAAAGCGGTGTGCCGGTTGAAGTCATCGGGACGACGGGGGATGACTATTCACAGCAATTGCAGATTCGCCTGAACAATCAAACAGGACCATCGATTTTCAGTCTTCAGAACGCGGAAGAGGCAGAGCGTTTGTCATCATATCTCTACGACTTGAATGACATGGAAATTGTGGGGGACATCGCACCGGATATGGAATTGATGATGGACGACAGATTGGTCGGCATTCCCTATGGTGTTGAAGGCTTCGGAATTGTCTATAACACCGAAATGGTCGATCCTGCAGATATCCAGGATTACGATTCATTTGTCAGCACGCTTGAAGACTTTAATGCAGAAGGGATCAATGGTTTCGGGTTGTCATCGGAAGCCTATTTCCTGATCGGCCACATCAGCAATTACCCGTTCTCGATCCAGGACGATCCACAGGCATTCATGGAGCAATTGACGAACGGCGAAGTGACATTGGCTGAAACAGAAGAGTTCCAACGATTCGGCGAGTTTATGGAAGCAATCCGTGAAAATACACCAAGCCCATTAAGTACGACTTACGACACACAAGTGGGTGATTTTGCTTCTGGTCAAACTGCAATGATCCACCAAGGAAACTGGGCAGCTGGCATGCTTGATGAATTCGAAGTTGATTTTGAAGTCGGCATGGCACCATTCCCTCTCGAAGGCAATGATAAATTGGCGGTTGGCGTCGGAAGCAGCTGGGCAGTCAATGCTGAGAAGGAACAGGAAGAGATTGATGCAGCCATCGAGTTTCTGAACTGGCTTCATACGAGCGACACCGGGAAGCAGTTCATCGTGGAGGATTTCGGTTTTATTCCAGCGTTGACTACGATTGAAGCGGGCGATCTGGATCCGTTATCACAAGCCGTGCTGGAAGCATCCAATAGCGGCAACACGATTCCGTGGTCGCATAATTATTATCCGGCGAATGTCGTGACCAACGACTTTACACCGGCAGCTGAAAGCTTCTTCGTCAATGAAGACATGACGGGCGATGAGCTGATTGAAAATCTGGAAGCAGCGTGGCAAAATGCCGCTCAATAAGCGAGTTTAAAAAATAGCAGGAACACGTCTTTTGGGACGTGTTCTGCTTTTTCTGCAAAGGCAAAGAATTCGCAGCGTCAGGAAAGTGGGGATGAGCGTGGCGAAAAGGAAGAAAATCATCTGGTATTTACTATTTACGGTGCCATTATTAATTATATTTACGATTATTGTACTCGTACCGTTTGTCGTCGGGATTTATTACGCTTTCTTTAATTGGGATGGCATTGGCGCCAATCCGATGACATTTACAGGACTGGAGAACTTTGTGAGATTGCTTGATGACAGCCGATTTCTCCGATCCACGTGGTTAACTGTCATTTTCACTGTGTTATCTGTGATTACGGTGAATGCAGTCGGGCTTGCGTTCGCGCTTTTGGTGACGTCCAAACTGAAACTGGCCAATTTGGCGAGAACGATGCTGTTTATGCCGTATTTGATCGGCGGCCTGATTCTCGGTTATATCTGGCAGTTTGTTTTCCTCGATGTTTTCACATTGATCGGCGAAGTAACCGGCTTGGAATCGATCTTCTTCAATTGGTTGAACAATGAAGACTTTGCGCTGTTTGCGCTCGTTTTCGTCTTTACCTGGCAGATGGCGGGTTATGTGATGATCGTTTATATCGCCGGCTTGCAGGGCATTCCCGGTGAAGTGATTGAAGCCGCCCGCATCGACGGTGCCGGTGGCTGGCAGCGATTTATGCGAATCACGGTGCCGCTTCTGATGCCGGCGTTTACAATTAGTTTATTCCTTACCTTATCCTATGGCTTTAAAATCTACGATGTAAACTTGTCGCTGACGGGCGGCGGCCCGGCCAATGCGACGGAATTGTTTGCCATGAATATTTACAATGAAATTTTCGGCTACAGTAATTATGGCTACGGGCAGGCGAAAGCGATTGTGTTCTTTGTCATCGTTGCGGCCATCACGCTGACCCAGGTTTATATTACGAAAAAGCGGGAGGTGGAAATGTGATGAAGTTTCTTCGGACGTGGTTGAAAGAGATATTGCTCATAGGGATGGCGCTGCTGTTTCTGTCTCCCATTTACATTATCTTCATCAACTCTTTTAAGACGCGGCGTGAATTATACGAAAACACATTGGCATTTCCGGAAGCGTTCACTTTGGAGTTCTATGAGGCTGCGATGGCGCGAATGGATTTTTTCAATGCCTTTTTAAACTCAATGTACGTAACGCTGGTTTCTGTCCTTTTCATCGTGATTCTATCGTCGATGACGGCCTGGATGTTGGCGAGGTCAGGCAATTGGATCAGCACCATCATTTTTATGACGATGATTGCGACGATGCTGATTCCGTTTCAAACCATCATGATGCCACTGATGCAAATGGTTACCACCATCACGAGAAATACGGGCATTCCCCTATACAACTCACTCAGTGGATTGATCTTCATGAATATCGGTTTTCATGCAGCGCTGTCGGTTTTTCTTTATCACGGTTTCATCAAATCGATTCCGCTTTCGCTGGAAGAAGCGGCGACAATCGACGGCGCTTCAAAACTCGGTGTGTTTTGGCGCGTGGTGTTTCCGATTTTGACGCCCATCACGGCTACAGTGATGATCTTGAACGTTATCTTGATCTGGAATGATTTCCTGCTGCCGTCCCTGACGTTGATCGATCGCGATTTGCGCACAATTCCGCTGTCTGTGTTCTACTTTTTCGGGGAATTCACCATTGAATGGAATATGGCGATGGCCGGTCTGACATTGACGATTATTCCGGTGGTGATTTTCTATATCATTTCACAGAAATACATCATCAAAGGAATCGGTGAAGGTGCAGTGAAATAAAGGATCTTGGGATGGGAGGGGTATTATGCTTGAATTGAAAGGAATCAGCGGAGTGTTTTATGCAATGAGCGAATGGATCATGCGGTTTTCCGCTGTCAATTTGTTGTGGTTCGGCATAAGCCTCCCGTTTTTCTTGCTGTTCGTGACAGTGGAAATGAGCAGCTCCGGCGGGCTCATTTTCTTCGCAATTGCTGCATGTCTCCTTGGAAGCCTGCTTTTTTTCCCGGCTACGGCAGCGGTCTTTTCTATAGTAAGGGAATGGGTCATGGAAGCGGAAACCTCCTCCATTGCCAAAAGCTACTTCAGGCACCTGAAAGCGGAGTACCGAGCGAATGTGAAAATGGGCGCCTTCTTTTCGCTGGTGTGGCTCGTTTGGTATTACGGCTATTTTTATCTGTACACAGCGAAAAGCAGTGGGGCCTTTGTTTTATTGCTATCCGGCCTGTTTTTGTTCGTTGTTACCGTCAATTTTCTGTCGATCAATGCCCATTACCGGATGAGCGGCTGGGCGAAGGTGAAAAACGCATTTTTCCTTTCAGCGGGCAAGCCGTTGATGAGTCTGGTGATTGCATGCGGAAGCGGCATTCTGGCATGGCTCAGCACGACGCAATTGCTGTGGCTTTTTCCTTTGGCGATTTGTTCGCTGATCGCCTTCCTGTCGTTCAGCGCATTTTACCGGATTGCCCAGAAAATTGGTGGAAGTTCGGAGGCAGATTCCTGAGTGCTGACAAAGAAAGGAACGAAACTTATGCCAAAACTTCCGAAACTCATCATATACGACTTGGACGGCATCATTACGGATACGGCGGAATTTCATTTTCGGGCATGGGAAAAATTGGCGAAAGAATTGGGCATTACCATAGACAGGCACTTTAATGAGCAGTTGAAAGGCATCAGCCGCATGGATTCGCTCGACCGGATTTTGGAGCAGGCCGCGACACCAATGGCGTTATCGGATAAAGAAAAAATCGAGCTCGCGACCCGGAAAAACGGCTATTACCTCGAGTCGATCGAGGCGATCGATCCCACTCATATCCTCCCCGGCATCAGGGATTTTTTAGAGGACAATAAAAAATCGGGTATCAAAATAGCGCTGGGTTCCGCCAGTAAAAATGCGTCGCGCATCCTGGATAAGCTGGAGCTTACCGGCTATTTCGACTATGTCGTGGACGCTGCGCAAATAACGAAAGGCAAACCCGATCCCGAAACGTTCACTGCAGCAGCCGATGCGTTCGGAATCGCTTATCCCGATTGCATCGGAATTGAAGATGCGGCGGCCGGTGTGGAAGCCATAAACCGGGCAGGCATGTTTTCCGTAGGTGTTGGCGAAGAAGCGCATCTGGCGCATGCGGATTATTTGGTGGAAGACACCAGCCGGTTGATATTCCCGGAAATCCTGGAACGATTTCAAGCTAAGCAGAAACGGCATTGACCGATGAGCGGCTGCCGGAGAGGAGGGGGAGCAATGTCCTGGAAATTGACGAGCTTTGATCTGGATGATGAAAGTTTGGTGATCAATGAAAGCATCCTGTCCATCGGCAACGGATATCTCGGTGTGCGCGGGAATTTCGAAGAAGGCCACGAAGAAGGAACCAAGTCAATCCGCGGAACTTATATCAATGCGTTTCATGACGAAACAGAAATCATCTACGGAGAAAAATTGTACGGTTTTCCGGATACGCAGGAGAAAGTGCTGAATGTCATCGATGCCCAGACTGTCCGGATCTATTTGGATGACGAACCGTTTTCATTAGCCCAAGGTCAAGTGCTGGAATTTGAGCGGTGTTTGCATATGGACCGGGGATTCACGGAACGGATTGTCCACTGGAGATCGCCTGGCGGCAAGGAAGTGAAGATCCATTACAGACGCTTAGTTTCGTTTGTGACGAAAGAATTGTTTGCCCTCGACATCCAAATCATTCCGATTTCGCAAATTGATCGGATCAGAATGATTTCAACAATCAATGGGGATGTGACGAATTTTTTTGATAAAACCGATCCGCGAGTCGCATCGGGCCATGCCAGACGGCTTCACGTTACGGAAGCGCTCCAGGAAAATGGCATCAGCATCGTCAAAGATACTACATATGTGACGGAGCTCGAAGTGGCTTGTGTTTCCTCCTCTTCCATTACAGCCGGGAGCTGGGAATACAACAGCTGGCCAGGTGAGCATACGCTGGAGGAAACGTATCTTTGCAAAGGCGATGAACCGATTTATTTTACGAAATACGCACTTTACACGGATACAATCCGGCACGGTGCTGACGTAACGAAAGAAGGGCTGAAACTTCTTCAGCAAGTCAAAGAGATGAGCTTCGAGGAATTGCTGGCACAGCAGAAGCAATATTTGGACGCATTTTGGAAAGTGTCGGATATCGTGATTGACGGGGACCCGCACGTCCAGGAAAGCATCCGCTTTAATCTGTATCAATTGCTGCAATCCGTCGGCAAAGATCCGGCCAGCAACATCGCAGCGAAAGGCTTATCGGGAGAAGGCTATGAAGGGCATTATTTTTGGGATACCGAAATTTACATCTTTCCGGTCTTTTTAATGACCCATCCGGAAATTTCCAAAAATCTGCTGTTGCACCGGTATTCGATTTTGGAGCACGCAAAGGAGCGGGCGAGGGAAATGGGACATAAAAGAGGCGCTTTGTTTCCGTGGCGTACGATTGCGGGCATGGAAAGTTCAGCGTTTTTCCCGGCAGGCACTGCGCAATACCATCTCAGCGCCGATATCGCGTACAGTTATATCCAATATTATTTGGCCACAAAAGATGAAGAATTCCTGACACGGTATATGGCCGAGGTGCTGTTTGAGACGGCGCGTTTATGGGCGGACACGGGGCATATGCAGGCAGGCAAATTCCGGATTGACGGGGTGACGGGACCGGATGAATATACGTGCATCGTCAACAATAATTATTATACGAATGTCATGGCAAAGCATAATTTATTGTGGGCTGTGAAAGTCTACAGGTTATTGGCGCATCAAGATCCCGGCCACTTGAGCCAACTCATCGATCGGCTGGGGCTGGCGGAAGCGGAAGTGGAATATTGGCAGACCGCCGGTGAAAATATGTATCTGCCGTATGACGAGACTTTGAAAATTAATGCACAGGACGATACTTTTTTGCAAAAGGCGAGATGGGATCTGTTAAATACACCTTCAGAAAAGTTTCCTTTATTGCTCAACTACCACCCCTTGACGCTGTATCGCTACCAGGTGTTGAAACAGGCGGATACGGTGCTTGCCCATTTTTTGCTGGAGGATGAACAGGATTTCGACACCATCAAAAATTCCTATGATTATTATGAGGAAATCACGACGCATGATTCGTCGCTGTCTTCCTGCATCTATAGCATCATGGCATCGAAATTGGGTTATGCGGAAAAAGCCTATAGGTATTTCGATGAAACCGCACGGCTTGATTTGGATAACATCCACAAAAACACAAAAGACGGATTGCATATGGCGAATATGGGCGGCACGTGGCTTGGCATCGTCTACGGCTTTGCCGGGATGCGGCTGAAGGAATCCGGCCTTTCGTTTTCTCCGGTTCTTCCGGCGGAATGGAACTCCTACGAATTTCATGTCCGCTACCAGGGAAGGATGCTGAAAATCCATAAAAACCGGGAGTCGGCGGTCTACACACTTCTTTCGGGAAAGGATCTGGAAATCACGCATGAGGGAGAGCTGCTCTATTTGGCGAACGGAGAGGAAGTAGTGGTTTGAAATACCACAGATTCGAAAGGAAGCCTTAGCGACCGCTAAGGCTTTTTCGTATTAAAAATTTTTTCGCAGGGATTTGGTCTGCACAAACAAACCATTCCTGCACGCCACGCCTTGCGTGCTAAACTAGAAGCAACTTGGAAAAAAGGCGGGAAACGCATGATATCACTTAGCATTCTGGATTATTCGCCGATTGATGAAGGTTCGACGGCAGGAGACGCGCTGCAGCAGACGACCGCGCTCGCGCAATTGGCGGAGCGGCTTGGCTATAAGCGCTTTTGGGTGGCAGAGCATCATCAGGTGGATTCAGTTGCCGGCAGTTCACCGGAAATGCTGATGATGCATCTGGCCGGCGCGACCGAACGGATCCGCATCGGCTCCGGCGGCGTCATGCTGCCGCATTACAGTTCATATAAAGTGGCGGAAAATTTCCGGATGCTGGAAGCTTTGCATCCCGGACGGATTGACCTCGGCATCGGACGCTCGCGCAGCTACCGTTTGGTCAACAAGGCATTGAACGAGTCGAAAGGGATTCCGGTTTCCTATGAGCAGCAAATCGCCGATATGCAAAAATATTTTACGGATGATACGGAATCGGAACATCGCTTTCAAAAACTGCGCGCCACACCGGTTACCGAAACAGCGCCTGAAATGTGGGTGCTCGGCACCGGGGAAGGCAGTGTGAAAGTGGCGGCGGAAGCAGGAGCTGCCTATGCTTATGCACATTTCGCGAAACCGTTGAAATCAAGCAGCAAATTGATTCAGTCGTATAAAGAACAATTTCGGCCATCCCAATTATTGGAGGCACCCCAAACAATGGTTTGTGTGTTTGCAGTTGTTGGAGAAACGGAAGAGGAAGCGGAGGATTTGGCGCAGGCGTTTGATTTGTGGCTGCTGTTCGTCGAGTCGGAGACACCGCCGCCGTATTATCCATCTATTGAAACAGCGAAGCAGCGTGGTTTCAGTGCAAGCGAGATGGAACGGGTCGAACGCAACCGTAAACGCATGCTGATTGGCACGGCCGAAGAGGTGAAGCGGCAAATCGAAGAACTTGCAGAAGCTTATCAGACGGATGAGATTTTGATCATTCCGAATGTGTCAGGTGCGAATAGCCGGATGAAAGGGATCGGGTTGTTGGCGGAGGCATTTGGACTGGAAAAGTGAGTTGAAAAGGGTCGGACAGGCAGAGATGCTTGTCCGACCCTTTTTATAGCGAAAGACATTATCTTTTTTATTGGCAATACGCGGCAGTGCCCTGACAAGACGATTCTGTAAAAACCTATTTAGTAATATTATCAAAATTTTTAAAAATATATACAATACACAACTTAAATGAGGTAGCATAAGAAAGGATATGACTAAAGACAAAGGGGATGTGCAAAATGAAAGGTATTATCCGTTTTTCCAATAACTTAATGGAAAGATATCTGCCGGATCCATTTTTATTCGTTATTATCCTGACACTCGTTGTGTTCGGACTCGGCTTGGGATTGACAGATTCCTCACCTGTCGAAATGGTTGCTTTCTGGGGTGGAGGCTTCTGGGAACTTCTCGCGTTCTCGATGCAGATGGTGCTTGTGCTTGTTACCGGATTTGTTCTGGCAAGCAGCCCGATTTTCAAAAAGGGATTGGGCAAACTCGCGAGTTTTGCGAAATCGCCGGGTAGCGCAATTATTTGGGTAACATTGGTGTCACTTGCAGCAAGTTGGATCAACTGGGGATTCGGTCTGGTTATTGGTGCGTTGTTCGCGAAAGAATTGGCGAAGCGTGTTGACCATGTCGATTACCGCTTGCTGATTGCGAGCGCTTATTCAGGTTTCATCATTTGGCACGCTGGCTTCTCCGGATCGATTCCATTGTCGATTGCGACAGACGGCCATCCGTTCATGGACCGGATCGGCATTATTCCAACCGGCGATACGATTTTTGCCAGTTACAACCTCATCATCATCGCGGCATTAGTTATTATTCTTCCATTATTAAACCGTTTGATGATGCCGAAAAAAGATGAAACGATTGTGGTCGATCCGAAAGTTTTGGTGGAACCGAAAGTCGAAGAACAGCCGGAAAAAGCTGATAGGACTCCCGCTGAGCGTCTGGAGAACAGCTGGATTTTGTCAGCGATCATCGGTGTACTTGGTGTTGCATTTATCGCGTACTACTTCATTCAAAATGGATTCGCGTTGAACCTTAACTTGGTCAACTTCATGTTCCTGTTCCTTGGGATCCTGTTCCACGGAACGCCACGGAAATATTTAATTGCCGTTCAGGAAGCGGTCAAAGGAGCAGGCGGCATCATCGTCCAGTTCCCATTTTATGCGGGAATCATGGGCATGATGGTTTCATCCGGCCTGGCAGCAGTAATTTCGGAAGCATTTGTCAGCGTTTCGACTGCAGAAACTTTCCCATTATTCGCGTTCTTGAGCGCAGGGATTGTTAACTTCTTTGTGCCATCAGGCGGCGGGCAATGGGCAGTTCAAGCGCCGATCATGCTAGATGCAGCGGAAATGCTCGGAAGCGAACCGGCGAAAGTCGCTATGGCTGTTGCCTGGGGCGATGCTTGGACAAATATGATCCAGCCATTCTGGGCTTTGCCGGCATTGGCAATCGCGGGACTGAAAGCCAAAGACATCATGGGCTTCTGTCTGATTGTGTTGTTTGTCAGCGGTGTCGTGATTGGTCTGGGGTTGTTATTCCTGTAAATGAAATCTAGTTTTTGGTCTTGCCAATTTCGATTGGCAAGACCATTTTTATGTTTTCAACCGATTGGCAGCAAATCTACGGGTTAGAAATTGGTAAATATTTATTATGCTAAAATACAGAATTTTTCTCGCAATTCCGATAAAATATTTGTTCAATCCTACTATAGCATTAGGGTTTATTATAAAAAGACCTAATATTAGGATGTAAAATTATTCATTTTAAACAGAATATCAAGAAAATATCGTTAAATTTCTTTTGTTTTCAGTATGCATACGCTATAATTAGAAAAAATAACGAGGGGGCAACAACATGGCGAAGAAAAAGTTAAGCGTTTTCATGATGTCTGCAGCTGCAGCTTTGGTATTGGCAGCTTGCGGCGGCGGAGAAGAAACATCTGATGGAGATTCTGGCGAAGGCGGAGACGCTGAAAGCCTTGAATCGAATATCGTCACAATTGCAACAGGCGGAGCATCAGGTCCTTATAATATTATCGGGACAACACTTGCTGATACTTACAGCAATACGTATGGTGTCAACTCTCGTACACAGACGACCGGAGCCTCGGTTGAAAACGTCAACTTGATCAAAGAAGACAAAATCGAAATGGCTTTCACCATGAGTGACGTGGTCAGCCAGGCCGTTGAAGGAACGGAAGGCTTCGATGAGCCAACGGATAAAATCAGCCAGATTGCTGCACTTTACCCGAACTATGTGCAAATCGTAACGACTGCCGATTCTGGCATTGAAACATTCGATGACCTGGTTGGCAAACGCATCGCAGTGGGCGATCAGAACTCGGGTGTTGAAGTGAACGCACGCATGCTTTTGGAAGGCCACGGCATCACGTATGATGACATCGATGTGGATTACCTTGGCTACGCGGAAGCTGCAGATGGCCTGCGCGCCGGTCAAATCGATGCAGCCTTCCTGACAAGTGGATTGCCGAACGCATCCCTGCTGGAACTGTCTCAATCGCTTGATATCCGCATGGTTTCAATCGATCCGGCAGATGTCGAAGAGATTGCCGAGGATCAATCTTACTTCCTGGCGATGGAAATCCCGGCCGACACTTATGGCAATGAGGAAGCAATCCCAACAGCGGCAATCATGAACGCATTGGTTGTCAATTCGGATATGAGTGAAGAAGATGTCTACAAATTAACAAAAACTTTCTTCGAGAACCTCGATACATTGGAAAACTCTCACCAGGCAGCTTCTGATATTTCACTGGAAGCCGCACAGGAAGGTCTTGTAGCGCCGCTTCACCCTGGAGCCGAACGTTATTACAATGAACAATAAGGTTTTATTTGGGGGAGCATGCTTGCTGGTGCTCCTCTTTTTCCTGCTGTTCAGGCTGCCGGTGATCTATTTCGATTTCGGCGAAGAACAATATTTTCTGACAGAAGACGAATTCACGCTGAAGTGGATTCATTCCGTCGAAAAAGAAGAATGGCTTGAACTGTACGAAAGAGACGGCGAAGAGCTGTTACTTACTGAAACAATCTTTAAGACATTCGGGGCAGGCGTTCCGTCAGACGGGGAAATTATTTCATCGGACGATGGCTTTGTCCATATGCGCATCAACCGTCGCCTGGCAGAAATGAATTTGACCGTGTCGGAAAATGCACAGACGACGATTGTAACAGAAGACAAAACGATTCCGCTTTATGAGTTGACCGATGATTACGAGTTTGTCGCCATCTCCATTCAGCGGATCCATCTTTGGCAGTATATTGGAGGGAAGAAGTTATGAACAAAGACAATAGAGATCTGAACATTGAAAGCGTCTCGGCGCATGACGAAGACAAAGATGTGAATCAGGAGATTTTGGAAAAATACGACGTCGATGCCAAGGTTCGTAAATTTAAGAACCGCAAGCTGGTATTCCTCATTGCAGCGATTGCCATTGCCTATTCCGTATTCCATTTATATTTAACATTCAATCCGCTTCCGGCCCTCCAGGCGAGATCGATTCACGTGGCTGTAGGTATGGGCCTAATATTCCTGATTTATCCGACATTCAAAAAACAGGACCGGACAAAAATTCCTTTCTATGACTGGATTCTTTTCTTTCTCAGTTTATTGACTGCCGGTTATATCATTTACGAATACAATGCAATCATGACAACACGCGGAGGCATTCCGAACAATATGGATATTATCATGGCCATATTGACCGTATTGCTTGTTCTTGAAGGGGCACGCCGCATCACTGGCTGGATCCTGCCGATATTGGCTTTGATCTTCCTGGCCTATCCATTCTTCAGTTATAACCTTTGGGTTCCGGACATGTTAATGACCCGGCAATTCGACCTCGGAGATATTTTCGGGCAATTGTACCTGAAGACAGAAGGCCTTTATTCAACGGCCATTTCCGCATCTTTGCAGTTCATTTTCCTGTTTATCCTGTTCGGCGCATTTCTGGCCAAATCTGGAATGGGTCAATTATTCAATGATCTGGCGATGGCGCTTGCCGGAAGCCGCCAGGGCGGTCCCGCCAAAGTGGCGGTCATCTCCAGCGGATTCATGGGAAGCATCAACGGTTCGGCCATTGCAAACGTAGTGGGAACCGGTGCATTCACGATTCCATTGATGAAAAAAATCGGTTACAATAAAAACTTTGCGGGCGCGGTAGAAGCGAGTGCCTCGGTCGGTGGACAGATTTTGCCGCCGATCATGGGGGCTTCCGCGTTCATCATGGCCGAAACAACAGGCATCGCTTACGGTACCATTGCCCTCGCGGCAATGATTCCGGCAGTGCTCTATTTCCTCGGCGTTATTATGCAGGTGCATTTCCGTGCCGGCAAGCTTAGTTTGAAAGGGATTCCGAAAGCGGATCTTCCAGAAACAAAAAAAGTTTTAAAAGAAAAAGGCCATCTATTGCTGCCGATCGTCGGACTGGTGTTCATGCTTTACACTGGTTTGCCGATTGCGCAAGCCGCATTTTATACCATCGTTCTGACTGTATTGGTTGCGGCAATCCGCAAATCAACACGCATGGGCTTCAAAGATATTTTGGAAGCACTTGAAAATGGTGCACGCCAGTCCTTATCCGTTATGATCGCCTGTGCGGTCGTCGGCATCATCATCGGAGTTGTCAGCCTGACAAGCTTTGGTACAGTGATGACTTCTGCAATTACGGCGTTTGGAGCGGGGTCGCTGTTCTGGACATTGTTCCTGACAATGATTGCTTCCATCGTACTCGGCATGGGCTTGCCTTCAATCCCTGCCTATATCATCACAGCAACAATGACGGCACCGGCACTTGCTGAATTTGGCATTCCGGTACTGGTGGCGCATCTATTCGTATTCTATTTCGGTATTTTCGCCAATATCACACCGCCGGTTGCGCTCGCCGCATTTGCCGGAGCGGGGATTTCCGGCGGGGATCCGATGAGGACCGGCTTCAACGCATTGAAGCTTTCGATTGCCGGCTTCATCATCCCGTATCTCTTTGTGTACAACCCGGCGATGCTGCTCATTGAAACCGAGGGAATCGCCACAAATGCCAGGGAATTTGCGTTCCCACCGGCGCTCGAAGTGCTGCTGATTACCGTTACAGCCATCATCGGCATCATCGGTTTGAGTGCAGCGGCAGAGGGCTACTTCAAGACAAACATGAATGTCGTCACCTCGATTCTGTTGGGAGCCGGCGCATTACTGCTGATTTTCCCTGAAAACTTTACAGATGTTATCGGAATGGTAATCGTGCTTGGAATTTTTGCGCTAAACTATTTGAAGAATAAGCGAGAGAATAAAACTCCGGTTCCATCCGGTTGAACAGAATAATCAAGGCAGGCCTTTCGGGGCTTGCCCTTTTTTTATTTCCCGGGAAATAATTCCGGAGTGATCGCCAGTAAACTTAAAAGGTTTTGAAGCTGCCACATTTTCGACAAGCAGAATAGCTGAAGTGTGGATGTTTTTCGTTATAATGAGAGACAGAGAGACAACAGAGCAGGAGGAATCTTCAAATGACTAAGAAATTTTTATTCGTCGCGCTGGCTGCCGGTTTTATTGCCGCAGGGTGCAGTGACGGTTCAGATAATGAAGCAAACGAAAACTCGGCGGCTCCGGAAGAAGAAGCCACCGAACAGCAAAATGCGCCAGAAGATGATTTTCTGCAGGCGTATGATGGGGTGTTGACACATGTTCACGGCATGGGCTTTGTGGAAAGTGAAGGCGGGCTGTACCTGGCTTCTCATGCGGGATTGAAAATCTATCAGGATGGCAGCTGGTTTGAGACAGACGGCATGTTCAATGATTATATGGGCTTTAACGCGGTGGATGACGGCTTTTATACGTCCGGGCATCCGGGGGGAGATTCAGATTTGCCTAATCCGATCGGCATTCAGCGCAGCAATGACGGTGGCCGGTCACTTGAGGAACTCGGCTTTGTCGGCGAAACGGATTTTCATCTGATGGCTGCCGGTTACCGCAGCCACGATCTGTTCGTCATGAATCCGATGGCAAATTCGGAAATGGAAGCGGGCTTTTACTTCAGTGACAATGCCGGTGAAGATTGGCAGCGACTCGAACCGCAGGGGCTTGACGGCGACTTGCTGGCACTGGCGATCCATCCGGACGATTCGCAGCTGATGGCAGCGGCGAGCACTACGGGGGTTTTCCTGTCGGAAGACGGCGGCGCAACATTCGAACGGCTGACAGAAGATGGTGAGTTCGGGACCGCGGTGCATTTTACAGCGGACAAGCTCTACTTCGCGAGTCACGGAGAAGGAGCGTCGATGAAAGCCTATGATTTTGAAAGCGGGGAATCCGAAACGCTTGAGTTGCCGGAGTTGAATGAAGACGGTGCGATTTTTATTGCAGTCCATCCGGCAAATGACGAGGATATTGTTTTCAACACAGCCAAAGGCAATACGTATATTTCCAATGACGGCGGAAAGTCGTGGGAAGAAATTATGAGCGCCGGCCAAGTCCAATAAGGCACAAAGAAAAATCCCTTTCCGGCATTTTCGGAAAGGGATTTTTCTTTGTATTATGCGATTCCTTTGCAAGCTTCAGCGCATTTGAAGCAAGCTTCTGCACAGCGCTGGCAATGGTCGTGATCATGTTGTTTGCATTCATTGCCGCAGGCTTCGCAAATTTCAGCGCAAACTTTTGCCAATTGGGCAACGAATGGGGAGTTGCGGGAAATGGCCTGTTCTAGATAGCCGCAGATGTCTGCGCATTCACGGTCCAGCCGGATACAATCCGCCATCATTTTTACGTCGTCTTCCTGCAGGCATGCGTCGAAACAATGGTTGCATTCGGTCATGCACTCGTGCAAAACTTTCAATAACTCTGCATGTTGATGATGTGCCACAATAAAACCTCCAATGTCAGATTTTTTTGACTCATACTCCCAGTTTTTCCTGTTAGCAGAAATTTAAACATGGCGCCGAAGATTTCTGGTGATCAAACGAGTGACTCCCTGTCAGAACGGTCTTTTCGTTGGATCTTCCAAATCTTTGACTTGTTGGTGATATTCTTCTTCGCTGATTTCACCTCTGTTGTATTGTCCCTGCAAACTGTGTTTATCTTCTTCAGGAGGCGGGGGATCCACATTTCGAGATTTCGGATTGTTCCGGGCCATGAAAAACCAGAAGATGATTAGAACACCGGCAAGGAATATTAGCAAACCACCCAATAGGCTGAGGGGCATCGGAATAGTTGATAACAGAAGGATATCCACTTTTCTCACACTCCTTTATCCATAAATCTGCTTGTTACTTGTGTAGTTCCCTTTTTCAGAGTCTGGTAAGCCAAAACGATCCACATCCAGGGCATTATTATTTTTTGTCTTCTTAAACTACCGTTTCCATCCCGTAAAATAAGGTATTTTGTATCGTTTTTCTAATTCTAATTATAAACCAAAAGTAATCAGAATATTAGGGAAATGAACAAAGCTGAGTGATTTTTTAATATTAAAATGTGATGAAAGCAGAATATTAATAAATTTTAGGTGCTTTAATGAAATTAAATATCGGGAAAAATTAAAAAATATAAAAGGAATTATCGGAAAAGAGAAGAATATTAAGCATGAGCAGTAAAAATTCATAGTGGAAGGGAATGGATGGATTGAGAGATATGTTCAGGTATTTTGTAGTTGCAATAATTGTAAGCGCTTTATTTTTTCAGGGAATCGGTCCGGTAAATGTGTCAGCGGAGGAACAGGAGCCGGTCATCCGGGTTGGTGTTGTGCCAACAGCTGAAAGTCTGGTATTCGGTGCTGAAGGTTCGTTCGATGTTGTTGACAAGGAAACCGGGGAAGTGCTCTTTGCCGGTGCAAAAGGAACTGTGGACGTGGAACTTGGCGGAGCTGCAGTTGTCAAAACAAATTACCGTCTGCAGGTCGCTTCAACGACAAGTGAAAGCTACAAGGCAGACTGGCTGGCGCGGGCAGCAGCGGCCGGCTATGTCACTTACGTCGAAGAGTTCGGTGACTTTGACCGTCTGTTGATCGGCGAATTTCCCGCGGATGCCGGCTGGAGTGAACGTGCAGCGTTCAAAAATGAAATCGTGGCAGCCGGGCTTGGCGGCAGCGATGCCTATTGGCGCGTAATCACTGTAGGTGAAGGAGAAAAATCCCTGGACGTGAGTTATGCCGGAGAAACGGTGACGGCCTACAATGCGGTGCAGATTATCGCGCAATCGGAGCGTGTTGCGATCGACGGCAAGCCCTACCGCGGTTTGGCGGAAGCCGGGTTCAATAGTACAGGAACACTGGCAGGCATCAACGAATTGATGCTGGAAGAATATCTTTACGGAGTGGTGCCGCATGAATTGCCGCCAAATCCTTACGGGGAATTGGAAGCTCAGAAATCTCAGGCAATTGCCGCACGCACATATGCCTTATCCAATATGGGCAAGCGCAGTGCCGACGGCTATGATTTATTGCCGACCACATCTGATCAGGTATACGGCGGATCAGCGCTTGAGCATCCGATTTCGACCGATGCCATCGATGGCACAAAAGGAATTGTTGCGACGTATGACGGCAAGCTGATCACAGCCGTTTACCATTCAACAAGCGGCGGGGCGACAGCCAATAACGAAGACGTCTGGAATTCGGAAGCGACGGATTACCTTCGCGGCACGCACGTTGCGCAAAAAGGCAATTCATTGAAATATGTGCCGGCGCTTGATGTTTATAAAGATTCCGATGAAGGAGAATCTTTGCGGACAGTGAAGAAAGGTGATTTCGAAGCGGATTGGTCACGTTATTACCGCTGGAATTTTGAATGGACAGCTGAAGAGATGAGCGAAGTATTGAGTCTCTATTACAATACGGATGTCGGGGAAGTCTACGAAATCAATGTGCTTGAACGTTCAAGCTCAGGCCGTGTGGCAGAAATTGAGTTTGTTACTGAAAACGGTACATTCTACGAATTCAAGGATCGCATCCGTTGGGCATTGCAATATATCAACGCGAGCGGCAATCCGGCAGTGTTGTTGAGCACCTTATTCATCATCGAACCGGTGACGGATGAAACCACAGGTGAAGTCACTGGCTTCAAAACGAATGGCGGTGGCTGGGGCCATGGCGTTGGCATGTCGCAAGTCGGTGCAGTTGGCATGGCTGAAGCGGGCTATTCCTATGAAGTCATCCTGAAGCATTTCTATAAAGGAATTGAATTGGAAACACGTTATTAATAGAGGGGAAATTGGAGGCGCGGCACCGAAAATGAATTATTTTCGGTGCTGTGCTTTTCTTAGATGATACCGAAAATCTGCGAATGCTTTTCAGCCGCTTATTGAAAAAATATAACGGCTTCTTAAAGAAAAGTTGAAAAAATATTTCAAAAATTTATAATAAACTAGTAGAAGAGAAAAAAGAATGCGGAGGCGCTGTTATGTATGTGTTGGGAATTGACGGGGGAGGCACGAAAACTACTGGGGTGGTTGCAGATGAGAATGGCAATGTGTATATGCAGGCGCTTGGAGGAAGCAGCAATCCGAATGCGCTGACTCGGGAACAATTTGAAGAGGTACTAAGAAGCCTGCTGAGGGAGCTTGAAGAACAGGACCCCCCAATTTTTGCGCAGCTTGCCGTCTGTTTTGCGGGCATGGCGGGAGTCGGTGAAAGTGGACGCGATGACGAATTCGCGGCACTTCTGAAAAAACAGTTGCCGGCGCAGACGCAAGTAGTGGTGAAAAATGACGCCTATAATGCGTTGTATTCCGGCACGCTCGGCAATCCGGGGATTGTTCAAATCGCCGGAACCGGTGCGATTTCGTTCGGCATCAATTACGAAGATAAAATAGTGCGGGCTGGTGGCTGGGGCTATTTATTTGATGACGCAGGCAGTGGCTACTATTTAGGAAACGAGGCATTGCGTGCGGTTTTTGAGAATTATGACGGCCGCGGACCAGCGACACTGCTGTCGGAGAAGGTTCTTGAACATTTTGAAGTAAGGTATATACCTGATTTAATCGGCATGGTCTATGGAAGGGACCATCCGCGCACTGTAATTGCAAAACTGGCCCCTATCGTCGTCAACGCCGCTGAAGCCGGGGACGGGGTGGCGAAAGGGATCATCTGGAAAGCTTGTGAAGAAATGATGAAATGCATCGAAGCTTGCCACCGTCAATTATTTGTTCCTGATCATCCGACAGCGATTGTCCTGTCGGGCGGCGTTTTTACCAATCCGCGGCAGTTTGTCTGGTATTTCAATGAATTGAGCAAGAAGTCTTTGCCGAATGTCGTTTTCCGGGAAACCAGGGTTGCACCTGTGGGAGGTGCGGTAATCGGGGGCTTAAAGGTGATGGGCATCAGCAGCATCGATGAAGCTTTCACGGAACGATTGAACAAGCACGTAAAGAAATGAGGCGATGGGATGGAATTGCATCAGCTGCGCGAATTCAGCACAACACAGATTACGGAATTCTGGAATCGGGAAATCGGTGATTCTTTTCCGCTGCGGGAAGAATTATGGGAACAGAATACATTTAATGATTTGAATTTGATTGAAGAAGCTTGCGTGGCTTTTGCCGAAGGGGGTAAACTTGCCGGTTTTATTGTCGCCAAACGGCTATTGGAACATTCGGAAGCGAAAATGCAGCGGGATGTCGGCTGGATTCCGTGCTTGCTGGTGGGTCGGGATGCCCGCAGGCAGAATCTCGGCGAACGGCTGCTGCGGCATGCCGAAGAGCATTTCACACAGACGGGCATAAAAGAAATCCGCCTGGGTCGGGATCCGTGGCATTATTTTCCAGGTATTCCCGCAGAGGACGCGGAAACGGCCGACTGGTTTGAACGGCGTGGATACGAGCGGGAATCGATTGAGTCAGATCTGATGCGGGAAGTCAAAGGGCAGGCCTCTTATAAATTGGCGAATCCGCCCGAACATTTCCGGGTGCTGGAGCGGGAGGATCTTCCGGAGCTGATCGACTTTTTGGCACTGCATTTCCCGGGACGGTGGCATTATGAAGCACTGCGTTACCTGGAAACTGGCGCAGGTGGACAGGAATTTGTCGGATTTTACATAGAAGGAATATTAAAAGGCTTTTGCCGCATCAACGATTCCGCTTCGCCGCTGATTGCACAAAACGTCTATTGGTCTCCGTTGTTTGACGGAACCCTCGGGGGCATCGGTCCACTCGGAATCGACCGCAGCGTCCGGGGGCGGCAATACGGCCTCGATCTCGTCAAAGCTGCTGCCAATGAATTGGTCCGGCGCGGCTCGGATGCGATTATAATAGATTGGACGCAGCTTGTACCGTTTTACGAAAAACTGGGATTCAGTGTATGGAAGCAATACATAACGATGGCAAAAACACTCAACAGCGAGAAGGAGTGATGGTATGAAAGAACTGGTTCGGACATTTCTGCAAAATGAAATCGATGATGAGGTTACGCCGGGAGCCATCATCCGCGTGCGCCATAAAGGCGAGATGATTGTGGATGAAGCGCTCGGTACCACTAGTTTGGAAATTGAGCGGGTGCCTGTCACGAGATCGACGGTCTACGATATGGCGTCTCTGACGAAAGTAATGGTGACGACACCGATTCTTTTGCAGCTGCTTGAGCGTGGCGAAATCTACCTGCATGACCGGGTGGCAACGTTTGTGCCGGAATTCGGTGCAAACGGTAAAGAAGGGGTTCGGCTCCGCCACTTGCTGACGCATTCATCGGGACTCGCAGCGCATCGCCATTATTTTGCGGACCGGCTGACGAAGCAGCAGGTATATGAAGAAATCTACAAAGAAGAGCTCGTTTACGAACCGGAAACGCAAGTGGTTTACAGTGATCTCGGATTTATTATGCTGATGGCGGTTATTGAAAGAGTGACCGGCCAAAGGATTGAAGAATACGCAGAGCGGCATCTGTTTACGCCGATGGGCATGAATGCTACGAAATTCCTGCCGGATTTTGAGAAATCACGTTATGCGCCGACGGAATTCCTGGAGCATATCGGGGGCCATAAATACGGTATCGTCCATGACGACAATACCGAATTCATGGGGGGCATCAGTGCGCATGCGGGTCTTTTTTCCACGATGGATGATTTGTCAATCTTCACGCAAATGCTGGAAAATGACGGCATGCACGATGGTAATAGAATCCTGCATCCACAATGGCTCGAAAAAGCGCGGCAGGATTTCACTCCTTACAGCGAGGCTGCACGCGGCATCGGCTTTGAGTTGAAAGCACGCGGCGCCGGTCCGATTGGTGATCTGCTGTCATCCAAAACTTTCGGCCACACGGGTTACACCGGAACGAGCTTTTATATCGATCCGGAGCGGGAGCTGACGATCATGCTGCTGACGAACCGCGTTTATTTCGGTCGTCAGGATCCAATCATTCGCTTGCGTCCACGATTGCATAATCTCATCGTTGCCCTTTTGGATCAATAAATGATAGGAGGAACCAGCATGCATTTGATGATTGTAGGCGCACATTGTGGTGACGGCGAGTTGCAGGCCGGTGCGATTGCCCATAGATATGCGCAGGCAGGATACAAAGTGACGTTTCTGCATCTGACGGCAGGCGAAAAAGGCGCACCCCCGCATCTTGATACCGAAGAATATCGCCTGCAGAAAATCACTGAAGCGGAACGGGCGGCTGCAATTCTCGGCGGCACGAGCATCACGCTCGACCACCCCGACGCGGAACTGGAATTCACCGCAGAGCTTGCAAAAGAAGTCGCAACGATTTTTCGGAAAGAAAAACCCGATTTCGTCATTACCCATTGGGTTAACAGTATGCATCCGGACCATGCCATCTGCCAGCAGCTCGTGCAGGACGCCTGGCTCAAGGCATCGCTCCCCGGCTTTGATCTGGACGGCTTGCCGCCGCATGGTATCCGCCGCGTTTTCCACAGCGAAAACTGGGAGGACATGGAAGGCTATGAGCCTGATATCTACGTCGACGTCACGGAGTCGTTCGGCACCTATCTCAAAGCGCTGTCTTGTTATTGGTTCATTATGAATTCAGGAAGTTTCCGTTATTACGATTATTATAAAGCGCTCGGCACAACGCGCGGCTGTCTTGGCCGCATGCAATATGCGCAGACATTGCAGAACTCGAAAGGGCTGCATGTCCGACGGGAAGGCCATATTCCCGGATTCCCAATCACTCAAGGAGGCAAAGCATGACCTTACATAAAAAAGCCGGCCGTCTCATGATCGCCGGATTCAAAGGACTCACCATCTCAGAAGAAATAAAACAGTTGATCCACACCTACCATATCGGCGGCGTGATCCTATTCGGTCGAAATATCGGGACACCGGAAGAAATTCTCGCGTTGACGCGCTCGCTTCAAAGGGAAGCAAAATCAGCAGGCTACGATGTCCCGCTGTTAATCTCGATCGACCAGGAAAATGGCGTCGTCCGCCGTCTCGGCGAAGGCACCACCATAATTCCGGGTGCGATGCTGCTCGGAGCCGCACAGGATCCCGTCAATGCCCGCAAAGCCGGCGAACTGACCGGCAAGGAATTGAAAGCGCTTGGCATCAACTGGAATCTGGCACCGGTCGTCGACATCAACAACAATCCGAAAAACCCGGTCATCGGCGTACGGTCGTTCGGCGAAGATCCAAAAAAGGTCAGCGAACTC
Source organism: Planococcus daihaiensis (assembly GCF_049262615.1). Taxonomy (GTDB): domain Bacteria; phylum Bacillota; class Bacilli; order Bacillales_A; family Planococcaceae; genus Planococcus. The sequence goes on from NZ_CP175504.1 coordinate 2,177,433, forward strand.
GCAAAACAGTCAATGCTCGGCATGCAGGACGCAAACGTTATGACGACGCTCAAGCACTTCCCGGGCCACGGCGATACCAGTGTTGATTCGCATCTCGATTTGCCTGTCATCCCTCACGGACTCGAGCGGCTGCATGCGGTGGAATTGGTGCCTTTCAAAGATTGCATCGCAGCCGGAGCAGATGCCATCATGAGTGCGCATGTATATTTTCCGGCACTTGAAGGGGAAGACAATCTGCCGGCAACCCTGTCGCGCTCCGTCATTACAGGTCTTCTTCGCGAAGAACTGGGTTTTGAAGGCGTCGTGACGACCGATTGCATGGAGATGGATGCCATCGCCAAAGGAATCGGCACCATCAGCGGATCGGTAAAAGCCGTTCAGGCCGGCGTTGATCTGGTGATGGTTTCACATATCCATGACCTACAGGAAGGGGCGATTTTGAAAATCGCTGAAGCCATGGAACGAGGAGATATCGATGAAGCGCAAGTCGACCGTTCGATCGAACGCATCAATGGGATGATCGCTAACTACGTAACCTGGAATGAAATCGAAGAAATCACCAGCGTCCCGGAATTCGTCGGGTCAAATGGCCACCAGCAGGAAATGGCGGAAATTTACCAGCAAGGCATAACGCTTGCCGGCGGAAAAGGCGATCAATCCATCGCACCGGACGATAAAGTGCTGCTCATCTACCCGCATAACGAATACGCCACCATGGTGGAAGACAAACGCTATTCGACGTTAGAAATGGCTGAGCAGCTCAAAAGGGTTCACGCGCATGTCGAAGTCGTCGAAATCGACCCCGCCAATTACGAAGAGCAGCAACTGAAAACCGTCACAATGGCTCGAGACTTCGACCGTCTTGTCATTCTGACACTCAATGCTGCCGTCCAGGATAGTCAGCGCAATTTTGTTGATGAGCTGATTGGTACTGGCGTGCCGTCCGACGTCATTGCAATACGCACGCCTTATGACGCAGCCCTTTTCACGTCCGCGAACCGTGTCTATTGCACCTACGAATTCACCAAATCTGCCTTCGAAACGATGGCGGAAGTGCTGGTAGGGAAAATAGAAATCAGCGGCAAGCTGCCAGTGACGATTCTCTAATTTGAATATAGTTAACTTACTAGATAAATAAGCAAAAGGAGGCACTCCCGCACCAGGAGAATTCACTAAAGATATGGAGCAAAACAGCGAAGACGCCATGGGGAGCAGGCGAATGCCGACGAAGTGCAAGATCCACTCGGTTGGTACACTAACTTAGCAAAATATAAAAACCGTGCTCCTGCATCGCTGCGCTGCTTCGTCGCAAAGACTTAGCCTCGCAAGCGTCGGCTATTGTCTTCGAAGCTGTTTTGCGGAATATCGACTACTGAAGGTTTATTAGTTCAACTTATATATCTGATTGATATTTATTTTTAAATTTAATAAAAAGTATTGATATTTAATTTTATAAAAGCTACTATATGAGTAAGAGTTTTCGAACAATTCTGTCGCATCGGAAAGGGTGGTTGGGTGGAAGCAATGAGAGTTTGTGGATTAATGTCCGGTACGTCGCTGGACGGCCTTGATATTGCGGTCGCAGATTTCGCGGCAACAGGGGGCAAAATCAGTTATCAGCTGGTTCACTTCACGACAATGCCTTATCCCGATGAACTGAAGGCGAAGCTCCTGCAATTGATGGATCCGCTGGCACCGATGCAGCAGGTTTCATCGATGAACATGTATCTCGGGGAATACTACGCGCAGCTGGTCAAAGAAGCATTGGAAGGAACGGAAGTCGATTATGAATCGATCGATCTGATCAGTTCACATGGCCAGACCATGTGGCATGAACCCGCGATAGGAGGGGCCGATCCTTTTGCGCGCCCCAACTCCTTGCAAATCGGTGATATTTCAGCGCTTGCTGAGTTCGCCGGAAAAACGGTCATCGGTGATTTCCGGCCGCGCGATATGGCAGCCGGTGGCCAGGGGGCTCCACTCGTTCCGTTTGCGGATGAAATTTTATTCCGTTCGGAAACGACGGGCAGAATCCTGTTGAATATCGGAGGCATCGCGAATATGACCGTTTTGCCGCCAGCTAACAGCGAAAAGAAAACGCTTGCATTCGACACAGGACCCGGCAATATGATCATTGATGCCTTTGCAGCAAAGCATACGGGCGGACAGCAGAACTACGACGACGGCGGCAGAATCGCAGCAGCTGGAAGCGTGAACGGCGAATGGCTTGGCGGGTTGCTCAGCCATCCCTACTACAATTTGCCATCACCGAAAAGCACCGGGCGCGAACTGTTCGGAGCCAGTTATGCCGATGAATTGTGGCAGGAAGCCGACAGCCGTCAATTGCCGGAAGAAGACAGAATTGCCACTGTGACAAAGCTGACGGCGGAAACAATCGCTGCTGAAATCCGCAAATTCGCGGACAGCCACGACATCGAAGAAGTATTTGTCAGCGGTGGAGGCGTACATAATGGCACGCTGCTCGGATTTCTGAAAGAGCGCATGCCGGACAACATCTCAGTGAAAGCCTCCAACGAAATCGGCATCGATTCCGATGCCAAAGAAGCATTTGTATTTGCGCTGCTCGGTTATTTGGGATTCAACAGGAAACCGAATAACCTGCCCGCTGCAACAGGGGCGGAGCAGCCGACAATTTTGGGGAAAATTGCGTGGCAATCAAAACATTGGGGGGAATAGCAATGACGAAAATGTATAGAAAATCCGTATTGACAGTAGCTTCACTTGGTATGGCGGCAAGCGTGCTAGCCGGCTGCAACAGCAATGCCGAAGAAACAGGGGATGTAGAAGAGTTCGAAGGCACGATCACGATTTGGGACGGACCGAGATGGCCGGATGCGGATGACAATAAATTCCACTGGCTGGAAGAGAAAGTTGCTGAGTACGAAGAAGCAAATGAAGGCATTGAAATTGAAATGGTTCAAGTGCCTTGGGCAGAAATGGGCGATAAACTTGGTGTAGCGATTGCCGGTAAAGGCTGGCCGGATATTGCGCCGGTAGATATCAGCGGAAGCGCAATCTCAATCGACCATATCGAGCAGGGCGTTGTTGAATCGCTTGACGCTTATATCGATGATGAAGCGAAAGAGGATTTCTACGAAAATGCACTTGATGCTTACACATATGACGGTAAACTTTACGGCATTCCAAACTCGATTACACTTCACACGATGCTGTTGAATTTGGATCTGTTTGAAGAAGCAGGCGTAACACCACCAGAAAACGGCAAATGGTCATATGACGAGTTCCTGTCTGCAGCGAAAGAATTGACGTTCGACCGTGACGGCGACGGCAGCACAGATGTATACGGATTCTCGACTTACATCATGCCTGGTTATTACGAAGCATGGCCTTTCTTCTATAAGAATGGTGGATCACCTTTGAACGAAGACATGACAGAATTTACATTTGACGATCCGGAAACAATTCAAGCGATCCAGGATCTGGCTGATTTGAAACTGACAGAAGAAGCGGCACCTGAAACGCACGGCGGCAATGATGTCGGTGGTACATTCCAGGCGTGGGCAAACGAAGAACAACGTACGGTAGCGATGCAGCCGTGGGCAACATGGGCAATCGGAGCGGCACAAGGCGCTTACCCGACAAACTTTGCGGTAGCTGAATATCCGACTGGCGATGCTGAAGAAGCGAAAACAATCGGTGGAGTTGGCGGCTGGACAATGTTCCACCAGGACGACAATGCAAACAAAAAAGCTGCTGTAGCTGACTTCATGCAATTCATCTCAACTGCTGATGAGCAAGTGACGATGGCTCAGAACTATGGCGTATTCCCAGCTCGCATCAGTGCGGCTGAACAAGATCCATTCGCGGAAAACCCTGAAATGGCACGCGCGATGGAAATGTCTGAACAAGTAGTTATGCTTCCACGCCATCCGGAGTGGAGAAAAATTGACGAAGCGATCCAAACAGAATTACAACTCGTTTTCAACGGCGAGAAAACTGCAGAGCAAGCAATGGCTGATGCAAAAGTTGTCGTTGACGGCTTATTGGAATAAAGGATTTCGAGCAGGCTGTGCCACGCGCAAGCCTGCTTCATTTTTAGGAGGTGTCCCGAAATGACTCAACTGCCAATAGGAGCGGTACCGAAAAAAGGCGAAGAAAAACTGAAAGTCGTAAAACGTTCAAACCAAAGCGTTTGGAAGCAAATGAAGAAAAACTATGCGGCTTACCTGTTTTTATTGCCCAAATTGGTGCTGTTCACCTTATTCGTCGCAATTCCGGTGGTATGGGCATTTGTCCTGTCGTTCCAGGAATACAAGATTTTCGGCAGTGAATTTGCCGGCTTACAAAACTACATAACCGTGTTCCAGAGCGCCGCATTTATGGCGGCGTTAAAAAATACCATGCTGTTCACCATTGTGACAGTGCCTTTCGGCGTCATTACGGCGTTGATCGGCGCATCGATGATTTTCGCACTGGGTAAAGTGTCGCAGAGCTTTTTCCGGTCTGCATTCTATTTGCCGACGGTGACTTCGATGGTCATCATCGCGATGGTATGGCGCTGGATGTACAATTACGATTTTGGTCTGTTCAATTACTTGCTTGGCTGGTTCGGTGTCGATCCGATCAACTGGCTTGGACAATCGGCAACCGCTTTATGGGCCCTGATCATCATGCAATGTTTGATTCCTTTCGGTGTCGGCATCATCATGTATCTGGCGTCAATGGGCTCGATTTCAACCGCGTTGTATGAAGCGGCAAAAATCGATGGAGCCGGCAGCCTGAAACAATGGTGGCACATCACCGTGCCGCTGTTGAAACCGACAACACTTTATCTGGTGTTGCTCAGCACGATCGGTTCGTTCCAGGTGTTCACCCAAATTATCATGATGACAGGTGGTGGGCCGGGTAATGCCACCGAAACACTTGTCCATCTCATTTACAAAACCGGATTCCGCGACTTCGAATTCGGATTGGCGGCTGCACAATCGGTCGTATTGTTTGTCATTATTCTCATCTTCTCTGTCATCCAATTCCGGGTGCTCCGCCATGATGAGTGATTGGAGGATTGACTGTGAAAAATCAAAGTAAACGTGTAAATAAACTGATCATCTATGTCCTGCTGACCGTTTTTGCGGTCGTTTCACTGCTTCCTCTCTATTGGGTCTTCTCCACTTCACTGCAATTGAGCAGTTATCAGTCGGAAGATATGGATCGTCCCGTTTCTTATGTCGATTCCAACCCGCCAAAACTCTATCCAATGGGGATTCCGCTTTATTTCGAACATTGGGGCGAAGCACGCGAAGCGGATAAAGCAGGGAACGCTGAAGAAGAGGCATATCACCGCGATATGATGGATCATATTGTCGACAATACGTTCTCGAGTTTCACCACCCTTTTCCAGAAACACGATGTCGGAAAATGGTTCTTCAATAGTGTTTACATATCTGTCGTCGTAACGGTTGGCATTCTCTTGATCGACTCGATGGCCGGTTATGTGCTCGCCAAGAAGAAGTTCCCCGGAAGGAATCTCATCTTCTGGATCATCATTTCAACGATGATGATTCCGGGGCAAGTCACGCTCGTGCCGCTGTTCATCATGGTCGGAAATTTAAATTTGATGGATACACACTGGGCGCTCATTCTGCCGGATTTATCGATGGTCTTCGGGGTATTCCTGATGCGCCAGTTTATGTATTCGATTCCCGATGAACTGCTCGAAGCTTCTCGCATGGACGGCGCGAGCGAATGGCGCACGTTCTGGACAATCGTCCTGCCGCTCGCAAAACCAGGCCTTGCCGCACTCGGCATCTTTACATTTATGAACGTTTGGAATTCATTCCTGTGGCCGATTATCGTTTTGAACAGCGCAGAGTTGTATACATTGCCTGTCGGATTAAAGACCTTGCAAGATGCCAACCTGGCCAGCTTTAAATTATTGATGAGCGGAGCCGCGGTAGCCGCAATTCCAATGATTATCGTCTTTATTCTATTCCAGCGTTACTTCGTCAAAGGCTTAACGCTCGGCGGCGTGAAAGAATAATGGCCCCCACTGTAAAACTTGGGCTCGAAGTGTTTCTGGAGAATCGGACGCACGAACTGAGAGGCAAACGAATCGGCTTCTTGACCAACGGGACAGGGGCTGACTCCAAACTGGAATCGGCGATCCGCCTGTTCCACCATCATCCGGATATAGACTTGCGAGTTCTCTTCGCACCGGAGCACGGATTGAAAACGGATGCCAAAGAAGGCGAGAAATTCGGTGACAGCGTCCACAGTGAAACGGGCGTGCCGGTATACAGCCTTTACGGCAAAACAAAAAAACCGACGGACGCCATGATGGCTGACATCGATGTTGCGATTTTCGATCTGCAGGACATCGGCGCCCGTTATTACACTTACATTTACTCAATGGCTTATCTGATGGAAGCTTGCGCGCGGACCGGCAAAAGGATGTATGTTCTGGACCGGCCCAATCCGATCGGCGGCGAACGCATCGAAGGCAATCTCATCGAAAGCGATTTCTCATCGTTCGTCGGCCTCTATCCGATTCCGAACCGCCACGGCATGACGGCAGGGGAACTGGCGCTTTATTTCAATAAAACCTTTGATATCGGATGCGAGTTGGAAGTTGTGCCGATGGATGGCTGGCAGCGTCGGATGTTGTTTCCAGATACCGGATTGCCGTGGATTCCACCTTCACCGAACACGACAGGGCTGGAGATGATGCTGCTCTATCCCGGAACTTGTTTAATAGAAGGAACAAATCTGTCAGAAGGCCGCGGAACCGCGCAGCCGTTTGAAATCATCGGTGCTCCGTTCATCGACGGCGCCCGCTTGCAGGATGCAGTGAATGATCTGGGAATTGAGCATTTTAAAGCACGAGCGGTGAGTTTCACACCGGCGCAATCGAAATATGCAGGACAAGTATGTGAAGGTATCCAATTCCATATTTTGGATAAAAATAGGTTTCAGCCGCTGGCAAGCTTCATTCGCGTGCTTGGGTTGATTGCTGAAATGTATTCGAAACAGCTCGTGTTTTTGGAATACGGCAACCTCAAGCACCGGATGTTCGATCTATTAGCAGGAACGGAAGGGTTGCGCAAAGCGCTCAAAAGCGGCCATGCAGACGAATTTCTGCAGCAATGCCAAAGGGACAGCGAAAATTTCGCTGAGATTAGAAAGCAATTCTTACTTTACAGATAGGAGGCGTAGCCATGGAAAAGTTATCACTTCTCACCACAGAAGAATCCAATGTGAAATCGGCGAGTCTTGATGAAATGCCGACTTTGGAAATACTGAAAACCATGAACGAAGAAGACCAGACCATCGCTTTGGCCGTCCAGAAAGTGCTTCCGCAAATTGAGCAGACGGTTGAAAAAGTCGTCAGCGCATTTAAAGCAGGAGGCCGGCTGATTTATACCGGAGCCGGTACAAGCGGACGCATCGGAGTGCTTGACGCCGTCGAGTGCCCGCCGACTTTCAGCACATCACCCGAAATGGTGCAGGCGGTTCTCGCCGGTGGCAATAATGCCATGTTCACCGCTGTCGAAGGAGCGGAAGACGACGAATTGCTCGGCGCATCCGACCTCGAAAAGCTCCATATCACCAAGCACGATGTTGTCATCGGCATCGCGGCAAGCGGGCGCACGCCTTACGTTAAAGGCGGTCTCGTCTATGCCAATTCCTGCGGTGCGACGACTGTGGCCCTGTCGAGCAATGCGCAGTCACTGATTGGCAAACATGCTGATATCAAAATTGAAGTTGTCACCGGACCGGAAGTGTTAACCGGATCTACGCGGCTTCGCGCAGCAACCGCCCATAAAATGGTGCTCAATATGATCACGACAGCGTCGATGGTCAAAAACGGTAAAGTCTATAAAAATCTGATGGTCGACTTGAACGCCAGCAATTACAAATTGCGTGAACGTGCCAAGCAGATGGTCTGCACGCTGACAGATGTTTCCTATGAAGAAGCTGAAGCGGTACTGGAGAAGACCGATTTCGATGTGAAACTGGCAATCGTCATGATTTTTACCGGCGTTGCAAAAGAAGAAGCGGAACGATTGATCCGGACGTCTGGCGGATTTGTCCGCGAGGCTGTGAAAACAGCAACCATAAAAGAGGGGTGAATTGCGATGTACCGCAGTTTCCGAAATGGCGATGAATACGCCATCACCGATCTATGGAATAAAACCCTGCAGCGTGATCCGATTACACATCAGCGATTTTTCAAACAAGTGCTGCTCGATGCGAACTTTGATCCCGAAGGTTTGATTGTCGCCGAACAGGACGGGGAATTGATTGGCGCTATCTATGCGCTCACAAGAAAACTCCCGATGGCGGGGGTCGAATTGGAACGAGACAACGCATGGATTACGTTTTTCATGGTTGATCCTGAAAAGGAACGTCTGGGAATCGGCAGTGGCTTGATGAGGCAGGCAGAGCAATACGCCAAGCGACAGGGAGCGAAACAATTATTGTTTTCTTCGTATGCACCGAATTATTTTCTGCCTGGTATCGATGACAAGGCCTATCCGGCAGCGTATGCTTTTCTCCAAAAAGAAGGTTATCGCCGCCTGTATTCGCCGGTCGCGATGCACCGTGATTTATTGGATTACAGTTATCCGTCCGAGGTTAGCGTATTGAAGAACCAGCGTGAAGCGGAAGGCTATTCTTTTGGCCCGGCAGCTTCCGGGGACTTTCCGGCACTGATCCGTTTCGCCAACGAACAGTTCAATCCTGATTGGGGCCGTGCCATCCGCGAAGGCATACTGCAAGGACTTGATCCCGAGCAGGTGCTGGCGGCAAAAAACGGTGACCGCGTTGTCGGCTTCGCGATGTTCGGCGGCTACGAGGGCATAAGGGAACGCTTTGGGCCGTTTGGTGTGGATGAAAACGAACAGGGAAAAGGTCTCGGCAAGATCCTGCTGCACGAATCGCTCTATGCGATGAAGCAGCGGACAATCCAAGGTGCATGGTTTTTGTGGACCAGCGAAACGAGCTCCGCGGGGCATTTGTATTTGAAGCATGGCTTCAAAAGCTACCGCCAGTTTCATGTAATGGTGAAGGATTTGGAAGAATAAAGTTCCACCATAGTCTTCGAATCCGCTGCAAGCAGTTGCATCAAAACGTTTCATCTGTAAATCAGACAAAATAGAGATAGAATAAATATAGAAGTAATTTTGTAAATGCAGAAGGGTTGATGACAATGGGCATAGCAAGTGGTGGTTTAGTATTGGTCAAACAGATGCGAAAGAATCTGCCGCCGTCGGAGCAAAAGATTGCGGATTATATTGTGGCGAATCCGGAGAAGATCGTGTCGATGACGGTGCAGGAACTCGGTGAAATGAGCCAGACAAGCGGGGCAGCAGTAACGCGGCTGTGCAAATCGCTGAAACTGAAAGGCTTTCAGGAACTGAAACTGCGCATCAACGGAGACCTGGGCCGAAAAATTGAATTGACCAACCGCGACATCCAGCCTAATGAACCTGTAGCAAGCACCATCCAGAAAGTGACGGATCATGCCATTCACGCATTGCTCGAAACCTCGGAGCTGATGGACAGTGTCCAATTGGAAGCGGCAGTCGACGCCATCGGCAATGCGCACAATATCCATTTCTTTGGAGTCGGAGCTTCCGGCATTCCGGCTTTCGATGCACAGCAGAAATTTCTGCGGATCCACAAAGCGACCACTTCAACAGCAGATCTCCATATGAGCGCAACAGTCGTGGCCAACTTTGGCCCGGATGATGTCGTTGTCGGAATTTCTTTTTCCGGTAAAACATTTGAAGTCGAAAAGATTTTGGAACTGGCAAATTCTCGCGGTGCGACGACGATCAGTTTGACGAAATACGGCCAGACGCCGATTTCGGGGATTTCGAAAATCCAGCTGTACACATCGCCATCGCGCGAAGCGAATTTCCGAAGCGCGGCGACTTCTTCCCGGCTGGCTCAGCTGCATGTCATGGACATGCTGTTTATGTCGGTGGCATCGCGGCAATTTGATACAACAATCACGTATCTGGATTCGACGCGTGAAGCGATCGAAGACATTCAGAAACAGATTTCCGGCAAGAAGAAAAAATAATGATCCAACCAAAGTAGGTGTCCGCAATGACTCAAACACTGATAGAAAATATCCGGCTTGTTGGTAAAGATGGCGGATTGGCTGACGGTTCAATTGTCATCGAAAATGACCGGATTTCCGCAGTGCTGACAGAGCCAATCACCGACTTCGTGGGCAACCGTTTCAACGGCGGCGGCGCTGTCGCAATGCCGGGTTTTATTGATATCCATATTCATGGCGCAAATGGAGCGGATTTCATGGACGATGACATTAGGGCGACTGGAACGATTGCGAAGGCATTGCCGGCCGAAGGGACGACGTCGTTCCTTGCGACGACGCTGACACATTCGCCGGAACGCATTGCAGGGGCAATTCGCAACGGACAGAATTTCATGAATGAAACGCAGCAGGACGGAGCGGAAATGATCGGCTTTCACTTAGAAGGCCCGTTCATCCATCCGGATCAGGCAGGGGCACAGCCATCTGCTTACATTTGTGATCCATCGTTGGAGCAATTACAGGAATGGTTCGGAGAAACACTGAAAGATTTGAAAATCATCACGATGGCACCGGAACAGGATCATGACTTTACCGTAATTCGCCAACTTGCTGAACGCGGCGTTATCGTTTCAGCTGGCCATACAACGGCGGATTACGCCACGATTCAAGGGGCACAGGCAGCCGGGTTAACGCATTTGACGCATTTCGCCAACGCGATGCGCGGCCTTCACCACCGCGAAATCGGTGTGGTCGGGGCGGGGATGCTGAACCGCGAACTGTTCTGTGAAATCATCGCGGATGGCATTCACTTAGCGCCCGATATGCTGAAGCTGGTGCTGCAGGTCATCGGTCCTGAGCGTTTATTGCTCATCACCGATTCGATGCGTGCCAAAGGCTTACCGGACGGTTCCTATACGCTGGGCGATCAGGAAGTGACGGTGTCAGGCCAGCAAGCGGTGCTGAGGGACGGCACGCTCGCCGGCAGTGTGTTGAAGATGAATGAAGGATTGCGTCAGTTGAAAGATGCGGCAGACATTTCATGGGCCGACGCCATTGCGCTGTCGTCCGCAAATGCGGCTAAGCGCCTGGGTATCTCAGATAGAAAAGGCAGCTTAGAATCCGGCAAAGATGCCGATATCGTTCTGGTAACGGAAGATTTCAGCGTCCGCCATACCTTTTGCAAAGGAAGGATGAGTTTCGCTCATGATCAAATCGAAGATGTTCAAGTGGATTGAAGTTTCGAGCTACGAGCAGATGAGTGAGATCGCAGCGACGATTTTCGCCGAACAATTGCTGGCGAAACCGAACAGCGTTCTGGGGCTGGCAACTGGTGGCAGCCCTCTCGGCTTTTACAAAGAATTGGTGCGTCGCCATCAGGCGGAAGAGTTTTCATTTGCCCGCGCGACCACTTTCAATTTGGATGAATACGTTGGTAAAGGACCTGGGGACGCCACCAGCTACCACGAATTTATGCACCAGAATTTCTTCCGGCACATCGATTTGCCGGCAACAAAGCGCCATTTGCCGAATGGACTCGTTGCGGACCTTGACGGAGAATGTCAACGTTACGAGCGTCTGATTGAAGAAAGCGGCGGTATTGACCTGCAATTGCTGGGCATTGGCGTCAATGGCCATATCGGCTTTAACGAACCAGGCACCGCCTTTGACTCGCGGACGCATGTCATTGAATTGACCGAAGCGACGCGGAAATCAAACGCACGGTTTTTCGACCAGGAACAAGACATTCCGAAACTGGCAATAACGATGGGAATCGGCACGATCATGTCGGCCCGCAAAATCGTTCTGCTGGCTTTCGGTGACAATAAAATGGAGGCGGTGCAGCGGCTGAAAAACGGTGACGTAACGGAAGAGTTTCCTGCCAGCATCCTGCGCAAACACCCGCACGTCACCGTGATATACGGAAAATAATAGAGATGATTCTGGAGGGAGTTGCCGTATGGCTGAGTTGAAATTGACCAATCTTACCAAGGAATACGACAAAGGTGTTCTGGCGGTACAAGATTTTAATTTACACATTTTAGACAAGGAATTTATCGTGTTTGTCGGCCCGTCAGGCTGTGGGAAATCGACGACGCTCCGCATGATCGCGGGGCTGGAAGAGATTTCAGACGGCGAATTTGAAATTGAAGGCAAGCGCATGAACGATGTGGCACCGAAGGACCGCGACATCGCAATGGTGTTCCAAAACTACGCACTGTATCCGCATATGACCGTTTACGAAAATATGGCGTTCAGCCTGAAACTGCGTAAAGTGCCGAAAAAACAGATCGAGGTTCAAGTCAATGAAGCGGCGAAAATCCTCGGACTCGAGGATTACCTGAAGCGCAAGCCGAAAGCCCTTTCCGGGGGTCAGCGCCAGCGTGTGGCGTTAGGTCGTGCAATTGTGCGTGACGCGAAAATCTTCCTGATGGATGAACCATTGTCTAACCTGGACGCCAAATTGCGTGTGCAGATGCGCGCAGAAATTCAGAAATTGCATCACCGTTTGCAGACGACTACGATTTACGTAACACATGACCAGACCGAAGCGATGACGATGGCAACACGCATTGTTGTTATGAAAGACGGCTTTATCCAGCAGGTGGGAACACCGAAAGAAGTATACGACAATCCGGTTAACGTCTTTGTCGGCGGCTTCATCGGTTCCCCAGCGATGAACTTCTTCCGCGGCAAAATGACAGCGGCGGGCTTCCAGGTCGGCGAAACAACTGTTGACTTGCCGGCTGATAAACGCGCGCAGCTGATGTCGGATGGCTACGAAGGAATGGAAATCATCCTCGGCATCCGTCCGGAGCATATCCATACAAGCGCGGCGGAAATCGAGTCCAATGCTGCATCGGTATTCCAAGCAACGATTGATGTTGCCGAGCTGATGGGTGCGGAAACGTATTTGTATGCGCATCTGAACGGTTCGAATTTCATCGCCCGCATTGAAGCCACCACGGCAATCAAAGCAGGCGACGAAATCACATTGGCATTCGACATGGAGCGAGCCCATTTCTTCGATGCTGAAAGTGAAAAGCGCATTTTCTGATATCTTATAGCAATCCCCCGCGGAAATTTTCCGTGGGGGATTTTTTGTATGGGAGTAGTGGAGTTTTATCTCACGTATAGAGTCGGTTGCATCACGTATGGAGCGATTTACCTCACGTATAAATTATTTTAGCTAGCGTATGAAGCTGTTTACCTACCGGATAGCCAATTTTATCTCACGCTCACCCCAATATATGCCGCGCACCAAAAGTTCAAAGGGATGGATTGGAAGCAGCTGGCATGCGCCAGCTGCCTGGGGCGGTGAGCCGCCCGATCAAAACAGCTTTTAAGAATTTATCTAACGGTTACTCGTATTTGTCTAACGGTTACGAACTTTTATCTCACGTTAGCCATGATTTATCTAACGGATAGCCACTTTTATCTAATGATTTGGCTTCTCTGTAAAGAGGACTCACTCAGTTGGAGATCGGGTTGGTCGCAGTCCGCTGTGGCGGACTGCATGGGCGGGGCTTTGCCCCGGCCCGCTTTTGGGCAATAAGGGGCTTGGCTCATCGGGAGCGGGTGATGTGTGGCTCGGGTTTTATATCTCACGCTTCGTAGCGTTAATCTAACGGTTAGTCGTATTTATCTAACGGTTTACCAATCGTATCTCACACCAAAAAACATCCCCGTATCCGCCATATGCAAAAGAAGAGTGATCTTTGCATATGATCAAATCGAAGATGTTTCAGTGGATTGACGTCCGCAGCTTCGGGCAACTGCAGCATTTATACGCTACGTTGGATTCCAAATGGATCGTCGGAATTCACTTCTAAAAGCAGTGCGGCTCCAACCCTCAAATCAACCGCTTGGAAGCGATCGATCTGGCTGCATGGATGCCACTCGCCGCTGCACCTATCGTGCCGCCGCCTGGAAAAATATGGTCTCCGCAGACATAGAGCCCAGGAATGCCGGAACGGTGCGAGATGGAATTGAACAGAGCTGAATTCAATGTTTGGGGAAATCCACCGACAAAGCCGTTCGGCCTGCCTGCGAAACGCTCCCATGCTTTAGGCCCGCCCTTTTCGATGAGGACAATCGACTCGCGGAAACCGGGAACTAGCTGTTCGATGGCTAAGAGCATTCGCCTACTTAACGTTCGTCTGGCAATATCATACTTTTCTTGTGTAGCCCAATGGCTGGTCTTGGAATGGGTCGAAATTGTCACGGTTTGAAAGCCGGCAGGCGCCCGCAACAAATCGCCGGGAAGCGAGGCGGACATAAAAAAGTGGGCGCCTTCAGCCATGCCGCCGCCTGTGGAAATTTGCCGGAAAGGAGGCAGCGGTCGAGCTAATTTGCTGGAATCGACCGCAATATACAGCGTCAGGGTCGTCCACGTTTCACTCTTTGCACCCTTCAGGAGGGGCTTTTTCAATTGGCCTGCGAGCTCCTCTGACAGCATGCCCGGTAGCAGGTGGATGGGAGCGTTGACGATGACTGCATCAGCTTCATAGCTGTTGCCGCGGTGATCGATTGCGATCCAGCCCTTTTCGTAGTGCGAAAGATTGACGACGGTGCGGCGTTTTTTCAGCACACCACCATTTTCCTTTATGCTTTCACCCATGATCTCGGCAAAGCGATATAATCCACCAGGCACATAATAAGCCCCTTCATGATAGATATCGAGTGCGACCGCAGACAATAAATAAGAAACATCCTCGCTGCCGGTCTGCATGCTGTCGATCAGCAGCCCGTCCAGCATATGACGAAATGCTGTGAGCTGGTCGAGGCCGTGACGCTCCAGGCAGTCGCCCAGTGTTTTATTGAAATGCGGCAAAAGCTTGGCATGGACCGGACGGATGGCGCCCGCTAATGCCACCCATTCCTTCGCTGTCGACGGAGGCAGTGCTGGAAGTGGATCCATCATTGTGCGAACGATTGAAGCAGTCGAATAAATTTCCTGATAGAAGGCACGGATCTTGGATTCGTAACCCGGAAAGTGGCTGACGATGCGATCCACGTGCTGTTTACGGTCTTTCAGAAATACAAACGAATGGTCAGGGTGGATCATTTCCATAACGGTTTCCAGCGGTTCAAGCGGAAAAGGCTTGTCGAGGAAGCGGAAAACGCGCTCATGGATGCCGCCGCTTTCAAGCCCCATGCCGAGCGTCGCGCCGGCAGGGAACAGGAATTTATGCCGTTTGAATTTCCCGGCGCAGCCTCCCAGTTCAGAAGATGCTTCGAGAAGTGTAACGCGGTGCCCACTTTTAGCCAGCAATGCAGCAGCGGTCAATCCACCGATGCCTGCGCCAATAACCAAAATATTTTTCGGCATGTCCAACCCTCCTCAGAAATAAAATTTATCCTGCAATAAATAAAAGACTTTTTCAGTTCAAAGAGACATTACTCAAGCAATAGTGAGTCCGGCGGTTCCAAACAGAAACAGGATGCCAATCTATTAATTAAAAGTACCATAATTCGGGATGGTGAGAAAATCTGTGGACAGAAAAGATACATAAAAGAGCAGGTTCCAGGAAGTCCGTTCCCCGGTGAATGGCCGATCGCAAAAATATATCCCCTGCAACCCATATTCCATATTCTCACAGCTCACCGATTATGCTATTCTGATAGCAAAAAGTAAACCGAACGGAGTGTTGATATGAATCACACGATCCGGATCGAAGGCTTAAGTAAGAAGTACGGCAAACAGGAAGTGTTGAAAGAGATCAATCTGGAAGTGGACGAAGGACGGATTTACGGTTTTATCGGCCCGTCCGGTTCCGGCAAAACGACGCTTGTCAAAATGATCGTCGGCATTGATTCGCCGGACACTGGAACGGTGACGGTGCTCGACAAGCGGGTGCCGAACTTGAAGCTGCTGCAGGACATCGGCTATATGGCGCAATCGGATGCGCTGTATCCGGAACTGACCGGCAAAGAAAATCTGGCATTTTTCGCGTCGCTGTTCGGTTTGAAAGGGACGGCGCTAAAGAAGCGCATCTCTTATGTAACGAATCTCGTGCAGCTCGACGATGCGCTGAGCAAGAAAGTCGCGGCTTATTCCGGCGGCATGAAGCGGCGCTTGTCGCTGGCGATTGCGCTGGTCCACGATCCGAAACTGCTGATTCTGGATGAGCCGACGGTCGGAATCGATCCCGAGCTGCGGCAATCGGTGTGGCAGGAACTGATGGAATTGAAGGGGCAGGGCAAGACGATTGTGCTGACAACCCATGTCATGGACGAAGCGGCAAAATGCGAAGTGATTGCACTGGTACGGAATGGCGGTATTTTGGCGAGCGGTTCGCCGGAAGAATTGAAAGCGAACTTCAGCGCTGCGGATTTGGAAGAGGTATTCCTGGCGGCGGGGAGGGGTTCGGCATGAGAATCCGGGCGTTAGTTAAACGCATCATGCTGCAGATGTTCCGCGACAAACGCACTTTGGCGCTGTTGTTTTTCGCGCCACTCCTAATCCTGACGCTGATGTATCTCATTTTTGATGGCAATGACGACGAACTCAATCTCGGAATTGTCGGCGGCAGTGAATTACTGGTGGAAACTCTCGAAGAACGTGGCATTGATGTGGAAAGTTACGAAACTGGGGATCGCGAAACAATTCTGGAGAATGACTTGGATGGCTTATTGGAAATTTCGGCAGACGGTGCGACATTGACGCTTCAAAACAACAACCCTTCCCAAGCGAGAGTGTTGATCGCTGGGATATCACAGGCGATGACGCTGCAGGGCCGGGGGGCTGGTGAGCAGAGTCCAATTGCGCCGGTGCTCCAAACCGATTATATTTATGGCAATGAAAACACGGATTTATTTGACGTCATTGGTCCGATTTTGGTCGGTTTCTTCGTGTTCTTTTTCGTCTTTCTCATTTCAGGAATCGGTTTATTGAAGGAACGGGTTTCCGGCACATTGGAGCGGGTGCTTGCAACACCGGTCAAACGCTGGGAAATTGTCATGGCTTATCTGACCGGCTTCGGCATATTTGCGATTATCCAGACGACAATCGTTGTGTTATTTTCCATCCATATTCTTGATATCGTGATGGAAGGTTCGGTTTGGCATGTCATCGTCATCAATCTGTTGCTGGCGTTGGTGGCGCTGTCGCTCGGAATTCTCCTGTCGACGTTCGCGGGATCTGAATTTCAGATGGTGCAATTCATCCCGGTCGTTATCGTTCCGCAAATCTTTTTCTCCGGCATATTTCCGATTGAGGGAATGGCCGACTGGCTGCAGAATGTCGGTCGCGTCATGCCGCTGTATTACGGGGCCGATGCGTTGAAAGGCGTGATGTACAGAGGGGAAGGGCTCGGCGATGTTGCGGACAATCTGGTGGTGCTGGCGCTTTTCGCATTATTGTTCATCGCGCTGAACATTTTAGCGCTCAAGCGGTATCGAAAATTATAGTTTATTTTACCTGCCGTTTGCGGTTATGATGTTAGATAGAAGAAATATTAACTTACAGCATGGAGGAAACAGAAATGAAGTTTTTGGGAATCGGAATTGTCACAGCGGTGCTCAGCCTGGTGCTTAGTTATTTCCTGGAAGATTGGGACATGGCGTTCTATATTGCGGGCGCACTCGGCATCATCGGCATCATTTGGGGCGTGCTGTTTTCAGGCGTACTTAAAGGTTCCGGCGGCATGGAGCGCATGACCAGCTCAGAACGCCGCAAGGAAAGCGCAGGACGCACGGCGAAATTAAGAAACGGTTTCCTGTTTGCATTGCCGAACCTACTGGCTGCACTCGCAGCATTGTGGATTTTTTAACAAGTGACACCAAAAAGAATCTTAGTTGAAAATCACTGTATGAGCCGGAAACACTGACGAAACGAAAGAGCCTGGAAATTTTTCCAGGCTCTTTCATTTTGCTTTTATTTAGCTTCCGTTTCTTCATCCGCACGGTATTCCAGAATGTCGCCTGGCTGGCAGTCGAGGGCTTTACAGATGGCCTCGAGGGTGGAAAAGCGGATTGCTTTGGCCTTACCGTTTTTCAGAATGGACAAGTTGGCCATCGTGATGCCGACCTTTTCCGTCAGTTCCGTCACGCTCATTTTCCGTTTTGCCAACATCACATCAATATTGATAATAATCGCCATTATCGTCACCTCAGACCGTAAGATCATTTTCAGATTTTATTTCAATCGCATTCTCTAAAAGTTTCTGCAGCACTGCCGCAAAGACCGCGATGACAAATGCGCCGAACGTGATGACCATGCCCAGTCCGCCGAGACCAGGTGCGTCATCGACCTGCGCCGTGTACAGAATAATCGGCAGGCACAGAATGTAGATGCCTGTGATTGTCAGTGCGCAATACTTGATGTTTTTCAGCGCTTTTACCGACAGTTCCGAAAAAGCGATGTTCTTGTCGATGTAACTCAAAAGCTTCAATGACTGGTACAACGCGATAAAATAGACGATCGCCGTTGCGTAAAGCGCAAACATGAAGAGCCATTGGAGGAACGCCCATTGCGGCAGTAATTCGCCCACAAAAGCACTCATTGGAGGCACGACAAAAATGCAGATTGCCAGTACCGGCAACGCCATCAGGACGATGACGATTTTCAAAAAGATTGTTTCCCGTTTCATCTACAGCACCTCATTTACAAATTCTTATCTTGAAGATACCATATTATTTATCGAATATCAATAAATAATTATTGATTAAGAGGTGATATAGGGATTTGTACAAAATAAAAACCAGTGGAGAGAAAATAAATATTTTCATCTCCACTGGTTCTTGAATTTATTGGCCTGCATCCTTCATGCGATGGCTGGCGTTGATGTAAAACAGCGTCGCAACTATGAAAAGAATGACCGACACGAACATGGCGATTCCAGCGTATTCACCATTGAAAACGGTGGAATTGAGTAAAGTGACAGCCATGATCAAAATCAGGCTTATGTATAATCCTTTCAGCTGGTTCACGGTTTCACCTCCAATTAACACTCTTTATTTCTTAAATGATCATGCTCAAAACGAACAGCAGGCTCAACAGGCAGACAACAAATAACACGCTCATGCCCATGCTCAGTTTTCTGCGGAGAAGTTCAAAGCGGTTCTCGAGTTTATGGATGGCGACGATCAGGCCGACGAACAGCACCAGATAAACCCCATAAGCTGCCCAGCGGCTGGCGCCGGAAAGCGGCTCGACGATGTAAAAATAGATGGTTAACAGCAACGCCACGAATACCAAAAAAAGAGCTGTGCCGACTTTCACTGTGCCCCCCTCATTTCCGGTTCAGGTCAACTGCGTCCCAAATCAGGAACTTCAGTTTTTCCTCATCGATATCGTCCGTCTTACGGATTCGGACGTGGCGCATCTTTTTGCCGTCGCCTTCGAGAATATTATTGCGGTCCTCGAGTTCAGTGCCGCGGTAAAACCCGAAATTGACGTGGCTCTTCGCTGTCTGCATATAACACACGAGCCCTTCTTTCGAATAGCTCGGCTTCGACCATTTGATGTGCTCTTCAATCTCCGGATAAGCCTCGAACACTACGGTTCTCAAGCGTTTGACGATTGTCTGCACGGGTTCGTCCAAGCCGTTGATCAGTTCATCCACTTGCGGATCTAATTTGCTGTTCATTCGCGCCGCCCCCAATTTTTAATGATTCTCTCCATTATAACGTTAATAAGGGTTCCATTGGGGAGAGTTTTCAGATCTCTCTATGCGAATAAAGTCTGGAGAGATTGATTTTATTTTAAAATAAATTTATGCTATATTTTATTTATAAATAAAATCAGGAGTGATGAGAGATGGCGTTTAACGCGAAAAATTTCGGACAGATTTTGAGATACCTGCGGGAACATGACGGTTTGTCGATGCTGTCACTGGGCGAGAAGCTCGGGACGTCGGCCAGCCGGATCAAAAGTTGGGAAAATGGCGATTCCGTGCCGTCGGTAAAATGGGTTGTGGCGCTGTGCGAAGTGCTGGATGTGCCATACGAGGTGCTGCTGGAAACGGAAAAGGAAGAGATTATCCATTACAACGATCAGGAATGGGACGACATCATGAACGGTGTCCGCCCGGAGGATAAAGTTTCGGCTGAAGATATAATGATGGCGGAAATGACGAAAGCGGATTATTTGGAGAAGCTGCTGGCCATTTCATCGGCGCTGGGCAGGCAGGATCTGCTGGAACTGTGTGCACTCGCGGAAGTGAAGGCTGACAAGAACAGGGACTATTCGTAAATATTGCAGTAAAAAACACCACAGCCGCAGCGGTGGTGTCCGATTTACATGTCGATTTCCTTCAATACAATTGCCGGATTGCCGCCAACGACGGTGTTCGTCGGCACATCTTTTGTAACGACGGCGCCAGCTGCGATTACGGCATTGTCTCCAATAGTTACGCCAGGATTGATGACGGCGCGTCCACCGATCCAGACATTATCGCCGATCGTCACCGGCTTGCCGAGCTCCAGCCCCGCTGCGCGTTCACCCGGATGCACCGGATGCGTGGCCGTGTAAATATGCACGCCGGGGCCCATCAGACAATTGTCACCGATGCGAATCTCGCACACATCAAGCAGACAGGTATCGAAATTGGCATAAAAATTTTCACCGATGTGGATATTGGAGCCATAATCACAGCGGATATTCGGCTCGACAAAAAACTTATCCCCCGTCGACCCGAGCAACTCCTTCAGCAGCAATTTCCGGTCCGTGCCGTCCATCTCGGAAGATTTATTGAACAGCCGGCTCAGCCGCCGCGCATTCAAACGTTCATTTTGCAGCGTGTTGTCCGTCGGGTCATACAGCTCGCCGTCCAGCATCTTCTCTTTCTCCGTTTTCATCGTCCATCGCCCCTTTGCGTGAAACTTATTAACGCCATTATACCAGTTTTTTCTGCAATAAAATCGGGTGGGATGGTGAGTTTGGGGAATGGCCTTGGTGTATGTGACGGATAGCGCCGTTTATCTAATGGTTTGTTCTTTTTATCTAACGTTAGATGGTCTTTATCTAATGGTTGAACTCTTTTATCTAAAGGTTACGCTATTTTATCTAATGCTTCCATATAAAGAAGGCTAATCAGCTGAAGATCCGAATGGTCGCAGTCCGCCGGGGCGGACTGCATGGGCGGGGCGCACGGCCCCGCCCGCTTTCGGGCAATCAGTGGTTTGATTCTTTGGGTGGGGGTGAGATTAATGGGGGCGATCCTATCTCGCGGTAGGAGGGTTTTATCTAATGGTTGTGGACTTTTATCTAATGGTTTGATCTATTTATCTCACGGTTGAAGGGTTTTATCTCACGGTTACGCATGCTCAAAGTTAGCGCTGGGTATCTAACGCATACGGAGTTTTACCTATCGTATAATAAAGTTTACCTATCGTATAAACTAGTTTACCTAACGTATAGAGGATTTTATCTCACAGTTGGATTCATTTGCCTCACACTTCCCATCTTTCATTTAAAATCCACCTTTCGCATCTGCATTTTCCACCCGCAAACGGGGTATAAAATCCACAGGGAGTGATACGGATGGCATTTGACTATGAGCTGGATTATGAAAAATTGGATTTGCGCAAGAATCCCGAGCTTTACCGGGTGGGCAAAGGGGAGCAGGGCGTGCTGCTGGTCGAGCCGTATAAGAGTGAGATTTTGCCGCATTGGCGCTTCAAGACGCCGGACATTGCGCAGGAATCGTGCGATAAAATTTCGGAGCTGTTCGAGGAATATCGTAAGCAGGACGATTTTGTCGGCATGGACATGGCGCGGAAATTCATCCAGATGGGTTACACGCGTGCGCGCCGCTATACGAATTACAAAGGCGGCCGCAAATACAATGAAGACCGCACGATCAAGGAACGCCAGATCGATCCGGTCAAAGCCGAGTCAGCGGCCATCTTCAAAAAGCGCTGGGATGAGATCCGGGAAGACGAGGATTACCTCAGACGCAAAAAGGAGCATCAAACGAAATACGGGGAATTGAAAACGCCTGCCAAAAAAGGAGGGGAATCCATGGAAGGGAACGAACTTCCAAATGCTGTATCCAGTCCGGCGACACGTGCCTTGCATGATGAAGGCTACACCAAGTTAGAACAATTGACCTCCATCACCGAAAAAGAATTATTGGCGCTGCACGGTGTCGGGCCAAAAGCCGTGCGCATTCTGAGAGAAGAACTGGCGGCAAAAGGGATGAAGTTTAAAGAGCAATAAGAAAACGCCTTTCCAACCGGGAAGGCGTTTTACTTTGCGTATTTACTTGTGGCACTTACCACATCGGTTCGTTGTCATCCGTCAATTCCATCATATACGGATACGTCGTCATGAATACGGCAAAGAGCACCAGCGCGAGTGCCAATACCGTGGCGATGTGGATGGTGAACAGCACACCGGAAAGGATTAAAATTGGAGCCGGAAATAAGTTGGCAATCCCCATCCGTTGCTTGGATTTCTTCGTCAGGTATTGGGTTGTGCCGCATTCCGGACATTCCATACCCTGACCTAACGTGAAGGATTTGCGCAGCGCCGTGCCCCAAGCCCATTGATGTTTGCAATTGTCACAGTGTGGCATCTGAGGCCCTCCGTTCTGTCATCTGTATTTCTTCTATCTCCATGCTAAAGCATTTAGTGAATAAATTCTACGTCATTTCCCGGGAAATAATGGATTGATAAGAAAATCAGTCTAAGACAGCTCTTTATTTTCCTTCTTCTTTTTCCGGTAGCGATAGCGCCAGCTGTAATATAAAACCAAGCCAAATAGCAATGTAAAGAAAGGAATATACCTGGAGTAAGGTTCACCTGCGAATAGTGCTATACCACCGATGATCATAACCGGAATTATGATGATCAACCACATTTTCAACTCTTTATTCTTGAAACTCATCTCAGAACGCTCCGCCATATCCCTCGCCCCTTTGCATTGCTGAAATTAATTTCAGGCTATGGTATTTATACGCTTGGATCTTTGAGAAGTTTCATCAAGTGCCCAGAAAATTGTTTCTGCTAGCAGCTGTAAAAGCGCAACTTCCTCAGAAAAAATGCGTTAAATTAGGAAGAGATGGTAATAGAAAGCAGGATGAATAATGGAATGGTTGGATTTGCTGAAAGCTCTCATTTTAGGTCTTGTAGAAGGTATGACAGAATTTGCGCCGGTTTCTTCAACCGGACATTTGATTATCGTTGATGATATGTGGCTGAAATCGCAGGAGTTCCTCGGGAAATACCCGGCGAACACATTTAAGATCGTCATCCAATTGGGGTCAATCCTGGCAGTGGTCGCTGTTTTCTGGAAACGGTTGTTCAGCTTGGTCGGGCTGTATAAAATCGAAGAGCAATCCGCGAATGCAAACTTTAATTTATTGCATGTCATCATTGGCATGCTGCCGGCAGTTGTGCTGGGATTTGCTTTCAAAGACTTGATCGATGATCATTTGTTCGGAGTTGAAACCGTCATCTATGCGTTGATCGCCGGTTCGGTCCTGATGATTGCCGCCGATAAATTCGGACCAAAAACGCCGCGCATTAATAGCCTCGATGAAATTACATATCTGCAGGCATTCAAAGTTGGAATGGTGCAAACTCTGTCTCTTTGGCCAGGCTTCTCACGTTCAGGCGCAACCATTTCCGGCGGGGTATTGTTCGGCCTTAATCACCGCACCGCAGCAGATTTCACCTTCATCATGGCTGTGCCGATCATGTTTGGCGCGAGCCTGGTGTCGGTATTGAAAAACTGGGATCAACTGTCGATGGACTACCTGTCGTTCTATATCGTCGGCTTTGTCAGTGCGTTCGTCTTTGCTTTGATTTCGATCCGTTTTTTCCTGAAACTGATCGCAAAAGTCAAACTCATGCCATTCGCCATTTACCGGCTTGTGCTTGCAGCTATTCTGATTGGGATTGTTTATTTCTGATGCAAAAATTTCTGTAGAAAAATAAAAAGCCAAAAAGGTTCCGTTTAAACGTCACTGACGTGAAACGGGACCTTTATTTATTTTTTCGCAATCAATCCAATCAACCCAAGTGCCATCTGGATGGCGCTCGCCAAAAACAATTGGATTAAGGGCAAATACCATTCACCAAGCAGAATAACAGGTAAAGCAGCGCACAGGAAACACAAAGCTCCAAGAACAATGGCCAGCACGAATACTTTTTTATCTTTCTTCATAAATCCATGAATTGCGGCACCGGCATTTCCAAGTCCGAATACAATCATTCCAAACAAGGCGAGGCTTATCCAACTGTTGAATGGCATGACACCAACCCATTCCGGTGGAAAGTCAGCAAATAGGCCTTCTCCGAGTAACATTATACTGCCTAAATAAAATGCGCCAAGCGATAGCAATAAAGCATAAGAACTGACAATTTTTTTATAAAGCATCTTTTCGCTCCTTTCAATTGCATACAGTAGCTTGTACTTAGATTTGACTGGATAAAAGTAAAAAAGTTCCTGAATACAACGAAATACCTCTCGAATCATCTTCCGATTTGAGGGGCATCTCGTTTAGTATTTCTTTTAATTGTCACGAATATTCTCAAAAAACGCATAGAGCTCATCGACAGTATAGCCTTTGAACAGCTCCTCTTTCTGGTCAAAGACGAAAATCACAGGGAACTGTTCGATGTCCAGTTCCTCCTTGAAATCAACTACATAATTGGAGTCATATTCGATATGGGCACCTACCGCGTCGTACTCAGTGCCTTCCAATATTGCGAGTGAATTTTCATACAAGGGTTCCTGCATCTCCGGTGGGGGCGGATCTCCGTATTCATACATCACGACGATATTAAACCCGTCTATATGCGACAGCAAACGCCAGTATTTCTCTTCGTAAGTCATGTCCATTAACACAATTTCATCTGCATGAGCTTCGGAATTATCGTCGTCTGCGGGCGGATTGACCAGCACTTTTTGGCCGTTTTTAATGTCGTCGATCGAAGCAGCTGCGCCATTTTCGTAAGTAATGGCGGTTTCCTCCGAAAACCTGGCATTATAATAATATCCTTCACTTGTCAGGTTAGGGCCTTTCCAGTCGCGTTTGCTCCATTCGGAAATATCGACTTCAATGATGTTTTCGGTTGTATTTACCGACGACGCAGTGCCAATCATCTTATCGTCTTCGTAATGGCCGTATGGATATTCACCGTTATCGCCGGTGGAATTGCCGCCAGAGTCATTTCCTTCTGTGCCACAAGCGGATGCCATGACCGCAACCGCCAGCAGAAAAGTCAAAAAGTGGATTTTTCGCCGCACGTCAATCACTCCTTTCGTTAGAGAAGTTTAGCGCCTTATTTAGATGAGACTGAAAAAAGGTGAAAACGTTTCACTAGACAATAAATGCCCAACAAATCAGCTTCCAATTTGAGGGGCATCCATTTTGCATTTTTCATTTGAAAGGGAGCTTACTCTTCATCATAGAAATTACACTCAAAAACTTTCACTTCCCAGCCGGATTTCACGACTTTCGGGTAGCCGCCCTGGTCGTAGCATTGATCCGACGAAGCTTTTACCTGTTGGTAGCTGAAATACGACTGCGCCGCGTAAATGATGGCGAACACGACAAGCCCTAAGGTGAGCGCTAAAACGGATAATTGCCATTTGTTGGATGCTTGTTTCATGATGGTCACTCCTGTCTATCGATGTTTAATTAGCATAAATTAAGGCTAACATAATATGTAAATTAAAGTAGTTTGATTTCAAAAAACTAGAAAGAAAAAGTAAATTCATGGAAAAGTGAATCTTTTTCGACAGCTCAAACGTCTAAGAGGTATAGGAAAACGCAGAGGGGTTTTAAAATGCTTAAAAAGATTGTTTTAGCAGGGGGAACAGGTTTTATCGGGCAATATCTGGAACGTACGTATACAAATCAGGGGTATATTGTGCACATCATTTCGCGGCAGCCGGGCCAAATTTCCTGGGATGATAAAAAAGCGATAGTTAATGCGCTAGAAAATGCAGAAATGGTCATCAATCTGGCGGGAAAATCAGTGAATTGCCGATACAATGAAAAGAACAAAAAGGAAATTTTCGACAGCCGGACGCAGACGACGGAAGCGCTTGGCAAGGCGATTCAAAAATGCCAGAATCCACCGCGTCTTTGGATCAATTCCAGCACGGCAACGATTTATCGCCATGCTGAAGACCGGCCGATGACTGAGTCGACCGGCGAGTTGGGCAGCGGGTTCTCGGTCGATGTCGGCAAAGCCTGGGAAGACGCGTTTTTCCGTTTTCAATTGCCGAAGACCCGTCAAGTGGGGCTGCGGCTTGCCATTGTGCTCGGAGCGGAAGGCGGCGTGATGGAACCGTATGTGAATCTTGTGCGCTTCGGCCTCGGCGGCAAACAAGGTGAAGGCAAGCAAATGTTCAGCTGGATCCATATTGAAGACGTCTACCACATCATCGAGTTTCTGAAAAATCGCATAGACTTGAAAGGCATCTTTAACGCATCGGCACCCAATCCCGTAAGCAATAAAGAATTGATGGATGAAATGCGAAAAGCGATGGGGCGGGGCGCTGGGCTGCCGGCACCTTCATGGATGCTCAAAATGGGAGCGGCAGTCATTGGCACGGAAACGGAATTGGTCCTGAAAAGCCGCTGGGTTTTGCCGGAGCGGCTCGAAAAAGCGGGCTTCCGTTTCCAATATGATCATCTGGATCGTGCCTTGGGGCAAATTATGCAGGAACAAAAACAGGAACATTAAAAATGCTGCTCCGCGTAATTGCGGGGCAGTTTTTGTTTTGTAAATATTCACTTCTAAAACAAGAACGGATAAAACTTCTTGAAAGAAGTTCTTTGGGAAGCCGTTGAAGAAAGTGACAATCATTGACCGGGTAATTGAAGTCGAGGAACTGGCATAAGATCCGGTTTTCTTTTTGATTGAGTTATTTGTTAAAAATATCCTTATAATAAGTAGTTAGAACCTATAAACTATACGAACCAATAGAAAATTACCTTTTCTCACCATTCTTCACAAAAAAAGCACCATTTATTCCAACTGGGAGTTTAGTCTTACAAGAGGCGGGTAGTTTGAAATAAAGAGGTGACGAAATGGGTGCAGATGAACGTTTGATCAAGGCTTTGTTGCAAAGGGACAAAGAGGCTTTCGAAGAGCTTTACGACCGTTATCATTTATTGCTATGGAAAATTGTCTCTGAAGCTGAATCCGATCATCGAATTTGCGAACAGCTTGTCACACAGGTATTCAAGCAAGTATGGCACAAACCAGACGAATTCATCGGCAAAAAAAGGCTGGCATTGCTGTTGATCGAATGCTGCCGTGCCAACATGAAGGAGCGGCCCAGGCCGAAAGCGGTTTGCGGAAAATTAATCGAACCATCAGCGTGCTGCGGATGATTCCCGCAGTTTTTTCTGTCCAGATTTCTGCGATTTTCATGTCAACGGACTATAAACCAATACACGCAGACAATGCCCAAATCAGCCAGGCCATGGCCGATGATGGTTGCCGTGATGGAGCCTGTCCGCTCACGTATATATCCCCAGAAAAGACCGGCAATCAGCACTGGAATAACCGCAATAAGCGTAAAGGCCACTTCGAAAATCTGCATGACCGTCAACACGTGATACAGCGTATAAAAAGCGGCGGTGACCGTAATCGCCTTTCGCGCGCTGCCTTCCACTCGTATCTTTTCAAACAGATAGCCTCTCCAATACACTTCCTCCAGCACCGGATTTAACAGCAGCAGCACAAGGACGAGTCCGATTTCTCCAGGGCCGATAAATCCCCATGCGACAAGCAGCGAGCGCAATTCCGCTCTATCCAGCAAATACTCATGGAGCCAGATCATAGAGCCGACGATAAAAATGAAAAAAATGACGCCGCTGACGATTCCAATTAGAAGTCCTTGCTTCGATAATTGCATGCGCTCTTTAGGAAAAGCTTTGCCGAGGAGCGGCACACCGAGCAGCCAGCCGTAAAACAGCAAAAAAGTCACCGCGACGTTTTCGAATAGATAGAGCCCGATGAACATCATGATCGTAGGGCCGATCAATAATAAGGAAAGTTTCATCATCATCCCTCCGAAGAGTTATCGCCGTAACGGGCAGCAATCGGCTGTAAAAAGCGGTCAACCGCGGTATTGAATTGTTTGAACGAGCGCGGCGGCACCTGGTGGTCACCACCTTCGATAAATACGACTTGCGTTTGCGGCGCAGACTTTTGAAACGGAATCCGGTAATGATGCATCGGCTTTTCAAGCGTTCCGTAAACGAGCAGGATCGGCATTTTCAGCCGGTACAGCGAATGCGTGGAAATATACCGCAAGCCATTTTTGCAGAATTCATACGCCCGCTGCGGATCTGTTTTGCGGGCAATGCGGTAAATTTTTTCTTCATCCTCGGGATAGTATTTATTCAGCTTCGCCTGCATTCTCGCCGCAACCGGCACCAGGCGGAATTTCGCCAAATACATGACAGTTTTGATGAAAAACTTCGGCGAAAAATTATTCAGTTCGGAATAGCCGCCGGATAAAATAAGGGCAATCGTCCGCTCCGGATATTTCAAAGCAAATTCTTGCGCCACAAGTCCGCCGTGCGAATAGCCGCAGACGACCACTTTGTCGACACCGATCCGGTCGAGCAATTTTTTCAGATGATCCGCCAGCAGATCGATGGTCAGCGGAAGATCGCCTTTTGTGCTGTTGCCGTGGCCCGCCATGTCAAAAAAGATTGTCCGGTATTTATCCGCCAGCGGCTCCTGGTGCAGAAAAACACTATGCGCCATGACAAACGGGTGAATAAAGACAATCGGCATGCCGTCGCCTTTGGTCTGGTAATAAAGCGTTAACGAGTGGTCGATTTTAGCATAGGGCATAATGTGTTCACTCCTAAATGGAAGATGTATGTCTAGTTGGAATACCCTGTTAGTGAGAGGGGCAAAACAATTGAAGTGGATTGGTTGAGTGAAGCGTGAGATAAATTCCACTATACGTGAGATAAATTCATCTATACGGTAGGTTAACTCGTTTATGCGGTAGGTAAACCGCGCTATACGTTAGGTAAAACCTGCCATCCGTGAGATAGGATAGAAACGCAGAAGTCTCACCAACACTCAAAGAACAAAACCACTTAATTGCCCAAAAGCGGGCGGGGGCCGCAGCCCCGCCCCAGCAGTCCGCCGCGGCGGACTGCGACCATTCGGATCTTCAGCGGAGTGAGTGCTATTAATATAGAAGCATTAGGTAAGAGGGCGAAAAGCGTTAGATAAAATGTGCTTACCGTGAGATAAACCGCTGCAACCGTGAGACAAACGAAGCAAACCGTGAGATAACCCCTTACAACCGTGAGACAAAACCCACAAACTATGAGATACCATACAAAAAAGGAGCTGCGAAATTTTTCGCAGCTCCTTTTTAATCTCACCCATTCTAAATCTTCGACTTCAATAAAGGCTGAGCCGGTTCTTCCTTCGGCACAACCCAGAACATAGCGACAAGAAATATCGCCAAAAACACAAAGCAGGCGAAGCCGGTCGTATTGCTGTTGAACAGCGTGTGCTGCACAGTGTCCGGTCGTACAAACACCAAAAGCCCGATCGCCGCATTCATTAGATAGAAAACGAAGAAACCAGCCAAACCAACAACCATCAAATAATGGCCGGCCAGCCGTCTCTTGTTCCTTTTTGTAACCCATTTCGTCGAGCGCTTCACTTTCAATGTATCCCGGATCTGCCACACCAGCGCATAGCCAAATCCGAAGATCGTCAGTGCGACAAAAATCCATCCAAGCAATTCGCCCATCATTTCGCCTCCTCTATTCACTGATTCCAACCTATTTTTTCTCGCCAAACAGAATGCGTTAAAATACTTCACACAATGAAAAACGAATTTATTTTCATTCAATAAAAAAGTAAAAGGTTCATTAATCTCTAATTCAATTAAAACATATTTCTATAAAATGTCATGGGTTTATATGGTAAAATTTTTGCAAGAAGAGAACCTCGGAAGAAGGGGATTACTGCATTTTAAAGGGGGAAAAGAGATGAAGAAGCGGCTATTCATTGTATTGGCTTCACTCGCTGTGTTAATTGGCATCGGCTACCTCATAATGGTGTTCATGTTTTACTATGATCCAACCCCTAATAAGAGCGATGTCGAAAACATGGTAAACGAGAGGGATCTTGCGGACTTCGGCGAGGTTGAAGGGGCGTTTCTTCTGACGCCAAGAAACTATGGCTATTACAATGACGACAGAATTTACCTCGTGGAACAGTATTTTGACAAAGGCCGGGAGTATGGGGATCAGTATGTTGTTATAGATGGAGGCGTGGAGATAACGGGAGAAGATGAACAGGCCATCATTCGGATTCAAGCTGAAGAAGAATTTCTAGATGCTTACACAGATGATCTTCAACTAATATCGAAGCATCGGATGAGAGTCTACAAGAATGATGAAAAAGTTATGGAAGACTGGCTGTTCAAAATTACTTATAAATATGGTGAGGATTACTTTCTGACGTTCTTTCTTCCTGAAACCGTCGGAGAAGACAGGTTCAATTTTTTCACAGAAGGATATGAAACGTTTCTGGAATTTTAATGGAACGGCAGTTAAAACTCATTTAGCAAGGAGCCAAGCAGCTGCAATAAATCCAGCTGCTTGGCAAAAAGTTTACTCCAGTTCCAGCTTACTCCCAACAACACTTTCCCTCTCAACCAATCCACTCTTCACCCGCTTCAACTGGGCGACGATAATGATGCTGATGATGACGAGCAGCGCCCACGAGCTGATTTTGCCGATGTGGACAATCGTCCAGGCGGCTTCCTGATCGGGGTATTGCCATGCACCGAAAAAGGTCGTGATGTTTTCGGCGATCCAGATGAAAAAGCCGATCAGCACGAATGCCAGCAGGAGCGGCATCTTGAACACACGATCCAGCAAACGGAACGACACGAAGGTTTTGAAGAACACGACCACGAGCAACGCTTTCAGGATCCAGCGCACATCATATGAAAAATGATGCGTGAAAAAGTTCAGGTAAATTAACGCGCTGATGCCGCCGGCGTAGATGGCTTTTGGCCAGTGGATCATCTGTAGATCCATTCGGCGCCACGATTGGATGATGTAGCTTGCGACGCTGGCGTACATAAAACCGCTGTAAAGTGGGACGCCGAACACTTTGCTGTAGGCGTCTTCCGGATACGCCCACGAACCCATATGCACTTTGAAAATTTCGAGTGCCAGGCCGATCCCATGAAAAACGAAAATCGTCTTCAGTTCGTCTTTCGTCTCGAGCCTGGACGCCAGCATAAAAATTTGGCCCATGATGCAGGCGAGCAACAGGAAATCATAGCGCGGCACATAGGGGATCTCGACGAATTTTGAGACGGCGAGCGCTGCGAAAATGATGAGCGGGAAGATGCAGGCCAGTGCTTGCTGCCACGTAAAATGGATCAGGTATTTCACGGTTCGGCACCTCCGGTTTTATTTCGATAACAAAGCTCTTAACTTAAAAGGACGAAAGCGATCCGCGGCAGGTTTCGCACAAAAAAATAAAGGATTATCTGAATATACAGAGAACTTTAAGTTATAATAGAATGAAGAAAACGTCGCTCTAGCCCAATTGAATGGAGGGAAACGGATGGACAAAAAACTTCTCAGGATTTTTGCACTTATTGTTTTGATCATTCTCCTTGCAGGCTGTCAGGAAGAACCGGAAGTAGAGACGGCGCCGGATGAAGCGGAGGCGGAAGGGACCTCGCAAGCGGAAATACGTGCGCAGCAATACCTCGAGTTATGGAATGACCAGGAATTTTCGAAGATGTACGGTTCTTTCCTGAATCAGGGGTCGAAGGATGTCTACGGTTCCCTGAATTTTGTGACGTGGCAGGAAGACATTTATGAGCAGCTCGGCGTCAGCGATGTCAACGTGACTTATGAACCGCCGGAAGAACCGGTGGAATATACAAAAGACACACCGGCGGATTTCACTATTCATGTCGAAATGGAGACGCTTGCCGGTCCCATCGAATTCGACCAAACTTTGACGCTGCTGCATGAATCGCACGATGAGATGGAAGACTGGTTCGTCGAATGGGACCCGTCCTATATCCTGCCGAGGCTTGAATTGGGCGATGAGGTCGAGGTGCAAATGACCGAGGCAGTGCGCGGGGAGCTCGTGGACCGCCACGACCGGCCGATTGCGGCGAATAGCGAAGCGATGACAATCGGCATCGTGCCGATGAATTTCAATACGTCCGAGCAGAAGCAGAAACTTGCCCGTGCGCTTGAAATCGATGTCGAGGAAATCAATGCGGCCATCAATAAAAGCTGGGTGCAGCCACATTATTTTGTGCCGATCAAACAAGTGCCCATGAACAACCAATTGATGCTTGACCGCGTCTTCGCGGTGCCAGGCACGCAGCAGGTAACGTCGACTTTCCGCGAATATCCATACGGTGAAGCGCTGGCGCATCTGATCGGCTATATCGGACCGATCACAGCGGAGCAGTTGGCAGAGCTGGAAGGTGAGGGCTATGGGCCGAACGATCTGATTGGGCGCCAAGGCTTGGAGCGGGCACTCGAGGAACGTTTGCGCGGCAAGCCGGGTGTCAGAGTTCTTGCGTATAGAGCAGGGGGCGGCGACCCGACAGTGCTATTCGAAAACGATGCAGGCGAAGGCGAAGTCGTCAAATTGACGATCGATGCCGAACTGCAAAAATCGATTTTCGAATCGATGGGCGGCGAGCCTGGAGCGAGCGCAGCGGTGCATCCGGAAACCGGTGAAACGCTGGCGCTCGTCAGCTCGCCTTCCTATGACCCGAACGAATTTTTAAAAGGCATCACCGGCTCGCGTTACCAGGAGCTGTCGGACGATCCGGATAAACCATTGTTCATCCGTTTTGCCGCTTCCTATTCGCCGGGTTCCGCAATAAAACCGGTAACCGCGGCCATCGGACTTGAGTCAGGAGCGATCGATCCGGAAGAAGGCGTCGACATTGAAGGCGAACGCTGGCAGCTGAACGGTTCGTGGGGCGGCTTCCATATTACGCGGCTTCATCCCGAAGTTGAAAATCCGGTGGATCTCCACAAAGCATTGGTCTATTCGGACAATATTTATTTCGCGCAAAAAGGGCTCGAAATCGGTCGTGAAGAAATGATCGCAGGCTACGAAAATTTCGGCTTTACGGAAAATATTCCATTTGTATTAAATCTGCAGCCGTCGACCATCACGAATAATGGCTCACTCGGCTCAGACGGCCAGACAGCTGACACAGCTTACGGCCAGGGGCAGATGCTCGTCAATATTCTCCATCTCGCGGCGATGTACGAGCCGCTCCTGAACGGCGGCACAATGTACGAGGCGTCGATACTGCTGGAGGAAAATGAACCGGTGGTCTGGAAAGAAAATCTCGTGAGCGATGACAACGCGGAACTCCTGCGCGCTGCGCTGCGAAGCGCGGTGACGGATGGCTACGCAGAATCCGCCAATATTGATGAAGTGGCGATTGCCGGCAAGACGGGCACCACAGAACTCAAAATGCGTACCGGTGAAGCGGGCAAAGAAAACGGCTACTTCGTCGGCTATGACTCCGACAATCCGGATGCCATCATCGCGATGATGATCGAAGGCATCGAGGACGAGTCGAACGGCAGCGATTACGTGGCGGCGAAAGTTGCGAGCGTGTTGAAGCAGCATAAAGAATAGCGTTGGGGGAAGGAGCAGCCGCGGCTGCTTCTTTTTTGTGGATTTTTTGTGAGTTGGGCATAAAAGTGACGAAGTTGGGCATATTCGGTCCAAAGTTGGGCATATCCGGGTTGAAGTTGAGCGTATTTTTTTTTTTTCGCTTTTCGCCTGCGAAAAGCATCCATTCGTCTTTTGACCTTGGCTTTTGAAGCTGTTTCTTTTGGTGGTTTTATTGAGTTGGGAGTAAAAGCGGTGAAGTTGGGAATATACATAGCAAAGTTGGGAGTAAATCGATTAGAGTTGGGAATAAACGACGGCAAGTTGGGAGTATTCCGTTAAAGAAATAAAGGACTTCCAACTTTCATGCTGAATAAAGATTAAGTGGCAACAAGATTCGAACATGAAAGTGCAGGTGAACAGCATATGAAGAATTTCGAAAAACTATGGACGACGGACGGGCTGTTGCTCGATAAAAATGGGGACGGCGTCATCGATGGAGTTTCTCTCCACGTGGCATTGCCTGAAGGGCTGAGGCCACTGGGGCTGCTGGATTTCTTTGCAAGATTGGGATTGGAAACCACAGCGATCTCCTATGATTTTTTCGGGAATTCCGGCCAGAAAGTTGTCATGGAATTTATAGAAGCTGCGGGAGCGGCGCATGCGCGATTCGAAGAGAACCGCTTGAGCTGTTTCTATGAAAATGAAAACGATCTTTCTGCGCTGCTGTCAGAAATTGCGGGACATGACAGCGACATTATAATAGAAGAAAAAGAGATTCCTTTAAATCACATACGCAGCTTAGCTGACATTTGGAGCTTCTCCGGTTTTGGTGCCTTTGACGAAGCGACTCCGCAGCACGATTTGAGTTTGAACATCCAAATGGAGGAGGCTGTCGTTACGTCAGAGTTGTTCCGCGAATTATGTCATTTCGCCGCAAGATGCGGGTTATATAGTACGTCGTTGAACCTGCCGCTAACCGGAAATGACCAAGCGCGAATTCATTTCCATGTGGCTTCAGGAGAGGAAACGAGACTTCGGCTGCTCCAAACCAATCAGATTGAATTGTCGGGAACGCAAGCGGGCTGCGCGCAAGCGTTGAAAACCTTGAACAACAGCAGACATTGGAGCCAGCAAGGGGATTTTGGCTATTGGGAGCAGGAATTGATCTTAAATGACAAGAAGGAAGCGGAACTTTGGTACGAAAATTCCTGGGAGGATGTTTCGGAGAGAGAACTCGTCATGCGGGAACTCGCCAAGTTGGAACAATTGCCGGAGGATTTCCAAATTTATTTATCCGAACCGCTCGAAATCCGGCAAGATTTCGCGAAAGAACTCCAAGCGAAATTTCCATCCATCAATACAATAAAAGTCCGTTCCGCATTCAAGACCGGGTTTCATTGGATTCGGGAAGAGCTGCTTCCGGAACTCGATCCCGACATCACCGAAATCCACATTTCGGTGCGCAAAGAAGCGAGCGATGATGGACTGGAACTGCCGATCCGCTGGATACAAGAACTTTACCCGATAGATGGGATGATTGAAAAGTCTGGAAAAATAAAATCCAAAGATGTAAATTTTTACCTCAAAGACCACCAACAATTTACCTATCAAGTCGAAGGGATTTACGAAGACGGCACGAGAAAACTCCTGGGCCGCCTCGAAGTGCCGATTGCAAAAATGCCGTATGTCACATCCAATCAATTCGCTTATCCGAGCACAGGGGCTGTACGTTTGCAGCACGAGGGAATCGTCGCTAATGACATCCTCATCCCCACGGACCGCGAACGGTTTTATTTGCATTACCTGCAGGAATTTCTGCCGAATCTGAAAAACAAGCTCGCCGGATACAATGAAGGACAGGGTCGAACCCGACCATTTTTTGACCGCATTGAAATCGATGTGACGTTGAGCGAAGAAGAAGAGAAGCTCCATGTCGATGAAGAGCGGACCTCGTCATCGGAAGCGTTATATGAAGATCTTTATTTCAATACATTGGATTATTTTGCTGAATGGGGAATAGAGCTCGAAGGCAAGGCTTTCGATGCGCCAGGCGGTGTGCATCCCTTTATCCATGTGAAAAAGGGCGCGTCACCGTCCGCCTCCATCCGTGTCTACAAATGGGAAGACCGTGAACTCGCGGATTGGCGGACGCTTCAAATTGATTTTGACACAAAAGGTGAACTGGCTTCAGCAACTCTTGCAGCCGGTGACCGTGAAGTGACAGTGCCGACCGGAACGCGGCCGGAGCTGCCGCATGCAGATTCCCCGGGTGCCCGGACGATTTTAGCGGATCATTCCTATCAGGGACGGCAGGTGCCCCTTCTGGAATATTATCTGGCGTCAGGCGAAACGTTTGATTCGCCCATCAAACTGACCCTATTCAAGAAGACATTGGTCATCGAGGCCGGGCACCATGCGAATGAAATCTCCAGCACGCCCGCGGTATTGAAGTTGCTCGAGAATGCCGATGATTATTTGAAAGACGTGAACATCGTGGTGATTCCGAATGCCAATCCGGACGGTTACGCGTTGCTGCAAAAGATGGTCGAGGAACATCCCGAGTGGAAGCATCATGCCGCGCGATACAATGCGGTCGGCCTGGAATTTGCGCACGTCCGTTACCAAAAGACGATTTTCGGCGAAGCCAATGTGCTGCCGCTGATCATGAAGAAGTGGGCGCCGGATGTTATCGTGGACGATCACGGCATCCCGGCACATGAATGGGTGCAGCCGTTTGCTGGTTACAACAGCCCGCCGAGGTTTCCAGTTTCGTACTTTTTGCCGAGCGCGAAGATTTACGGCATCGGCCGGATTTCAGACGGAGCCAATAAATCGTTGCACGCGCAAAATCTCGAAGCTGTCGTCCTAGCGGTCAGCGGGAGTCTCGCGGGCAGTCCTGCTGCCGAGCAAAACGAATATTGGAAAGAGCGCTTTACGAAATATGGGCACCAGTGGCTCCCAGAGGTTTTCCCGCTGGAAGAAGCGCCGCATATGAATTTTTACCGAATGACTTCCGTGACGCCGCAATATCCGACCGTCAGCATCCAGCGCTATCCGGAATGGGTGGCGGCTGATGTGATCTCTGAAGCCGCCGATGAAGTGGTGTACGGTGACAGTTTGGAGGGCTGCATCGAGGCACATATTTTATTCAATAGGGGCATTTTGAAGCTTTTGAAGGAACAGGGGATTCAGACGGATGCGCGTGGACTGAACAAAAGTCGAGTGCGGCCGATCCGTTTTTGATGGAGTTGGGCATAAAAGTGGAGAAGTTGGGCATATCCGGTTCAAAGTTGGGCATAAATCGATGAAAGTTGGGCATATCCCACGCCAACTTGGGCATATACCGAAAATGGCATCCACAACTCCCACTCAAAATAAAAATTCACAGGAGGTCACCCATGAAAATGCTGTTTCATTACAATTGGCAAGTCAGAGAAGAATGGTATCAATGGTGCGAGGGGATCCCTGAAGAAGAGCTGCTGAAAAAACGCACCGGCGGCGTCGGCAGCATTCTCGAAACACTGTTTCACATAGCGGATACGGAGTGGAGCTGGATCCGCGTCTTAAAAGGCGAATCCGATTTCCAGGAAAAGTTCGCCGAATTCAGCAGTCTCAGCAAGGTGCGCGAACTGGATGCCAGCTTCCGTCCGGAAGTCGAAGAATTTGTCGACAACTGGGATGCCAGCATGGAAAATCGGCAGCTCGTCTCCATAGCGAAAGACGGAACCGAGTTCAGCGATGCCTGGGGCGAAGTCATGCGCCACGTTATCGCGCATGAAATCCATCACATCGGGCAATTATCCGTCTGGTCGAGGGAACTCGGCAAAGAGCCGGTGGCCGCGGATTTGCTGGGGCGTGGGCTTGGTGACGTGAAATAGCCGAGCAGATGAAGTCAAATCCAATAAAACACAAAAAACAGCGTCGTAAAAGCAATCCTTTTACGACGCTGTTTTATTTTATCCTGCATTAAATCTCCATCACCGCAAAATAATTCCCTTCATCATCCGCGAAGTTGAAGCTTTTGCCAATTCCCATATCCACCAGTTCGCCCGTTGTGACGCCTCGTTCCTTGTAATCCGCATACAGCTTTTCAATGTCCTCCGTATAGAACATCAAAGAAGGGACGCCAAGATCCAATTCCGGCGACATCTTCGAAATGGCTTCCTTGTCGTGCAGGACAATCGTCGTCTCCGCCTCTTCAGAAGGGGCAATCTCGATCCAGCGCATGCCCATTTCCTTCGAACCGCCATCGCTGATCACGACAAATCCCGCTTTTTCTGTCCAGAATTTCTTTGCCAAATCCTGATCCACCACATATACCATCACTTGCCCAAGCTTACTGATCAACCCGATCACTCCTTCGCCAATTTGATTTTACAAGCCTATTATACTCAATGAATGCCAATTCCAAAATGATCTGTGCCAATAAAAAATGCCACGACAGATATTTTCCCGTCCTGACATATTTCGTCACCATTCACCGTAATGCCTGCTGCGCACGGTGCTCATCTTCTTTTCTCACATAGAAATCATATTGCGCATTGTCGATTTCCTGATTGCGCGTACTCGGAATAGCCGTTTGCCTGGAGGTGTCAAAAAGACTGGTCGTCATTTTCCTTACCGCGTCATATTGAACATCACCCTGGCTGAGTTTATTGCACGCCTTATAATACATATCCTGCCCAAACGCCGTGTAGGCAAGATGCTTTTTCTCAAAAAACAAATAGCGGATCAATCCCATATCGGCCATCTCCTCCCCGTATTTCTAACGTTTCCGCAATTCCTCTGCAATTTCCTTCAAATAAGCATTGCGCTCTTTCGACAAGTTCACCCACATAATAGTTAAATAAATCGCAATTGCGATTGGTATCAATGAAAATAAAAGTGCAAGAATCGGAAATATCGTAAACATTACATCTCCCATAAGCCATTCCCCCTTGTCTTTAATATACGTGCACAGATGGGAAATGTTTCAAAAAATAAAAGCATTCCTTTGAAACAGGAGAGGAAGGGATAAAAATTGGGTGCGTTTGATATGGAGGGAGAACCGTGAGATAAAATCCATTATACGTGAGATAAAACCTGCTATACGTGAGGTAAACTCCGCCAAACGTGAGGTAAAAAAGAAAATCAACAATTCCCCACACTTTGCGAGAAAACACGTATCGGCTCCAAAACGGGCGGGGGCCGCAGCCCCGCCCACAGCCGTCCGCCGCGGCGGACGGCGACCATTCAGCCCTTCGGAAAATTGGGGATGTTGGATACAAGAGGGTAACCGTGAGATAAAATCCGTTATACGTGAGGTAAACGGATCTATACGTGAGATAAAACCCGCTATACGTGAGGTAAACTCCGCCAAACGTGAGGTAAAAAAGAAAATCAGCAAATCCCCACACTTTGCGAGAAAACCCATATCGGCTCCAAAACGGGCGGGGGCCGCAGCCCCGCCCACAGCCGTCCGCCGCGGCGGACGGCGACCATTCAGCCCTTCGGAAAATTGGGGATGTTGGTTACAAGAGGGTAACCGTGAGATAAATTCCGTTATACGTGAGGTAAACGGATCTATACGTGAGATAAAACCCGCTAAACGTGAAGTAAACTCCGCTATACGTGAGGTAAATACCCTCAGCACCTTGAACCCTTCTCAGATTTGGGGTAAATTGGATATGGAAACGCCACTGTCCGGGAGGTTATTTTTTGAAGAACACAAAAATGAGGATTGCCTGGATTATTCCTAATATATTTTTATACTTAATGTTTATAGGGTTTTCTACTTTTGTAGTGTTAAATGCAGAAGGTTTACAGGGAATAAACCGTTTCGGTATATGGGTATTTTTCATGATGCTGCTTTTATTGGTGGCCATAATTGGCAGTTTTCAAATCAGGTCATGGATAAAGGACGGGAAAATTTAATTTAGCTGATTGAGCTAATGCTTTCAATCAGGCCTAGTTGTGCTTCTTTCACAGACACGCAGAAACGGTCTTTACTTAAAAATATTTTCAAATTGGAGATGCTGAAATGACAAACCTCTTGAAAGAAGTTTCTGAAAAGATCATAGAAGCACATAAAACCGGAACACCCATCGATTTTATTCGCCATGATTATACAGTAGATGAAAACACATCTTATGCAGTCCAGGACGAAGTGGTGAAAGGAATTGCGAGCCAGCAAGGCGACATTGCCGGTTATAAAATCAGCATGACGAGCGCAGAAACGCAGGCCATTGCGAATACGCATGAGCCGGCTTATGGAACTTTGTTACGGTCCAATTTGCTGAAGAACGGGGATACGCTGTCGCTGTCGTCCATGTTTTCTCCACTGATTGAACCGGAGATCATGTTTATCTTGACGGAGGATTTGTCTGCAGGGGCTGATGCGGAAGAGATTTTAAGGAACAGTAAAATTGCGGCAGGAATTGAGATTCCGGATTCGCGGTATAAGGATTGGTTCCCTAACTTCTCTTTAGCTGATTTGCTTTGTGATAACACAGCGGTTGGGCGGGTGATTGTTGCAGAATTCGTTGCGCCGCCGTCATTTGAAGCTGTGGCGAATGAGCGGATGGAACTTTTTCATAATGGTGTGAAAGTCAATGAAGGAGCGGCTTCTGCTGTCCTCGGCAACCCCGTTTTGGCTGTTGCCTGGCTATCCCGTAAACTTGCGGACCACGGAAAAGTGTTGAAAAAAGGCATGGTGATTTCTTCAGGTACATTCATTTCGCCGATTGCCGCTGAAGAAGGCACTTATACGGTAGGCTATTCAACTCTCGGGCAAGTTGAAATTACTTTTAAACTGTAATAAAAATAACTGTCAATACAAAAAAAGATGCCGACATGCAGCTGCATGTCGGGCATCTTTTATTTATTTCCATTACGGATTCGTCGACCAAAGTCCAGCCGATTTCACGAGTACACGTGGATGCAGCTTCAACTGGGCAACCATCATTTCAGCCATATCTTCCGGCTGCATGACTTTATCTGGATTGCCGTCGGTCAAGTTCGACTCGATCGCCAAGTCAGTTGCGACGGTGCTTGGTGTCATGGCAGTGACGCGGATGTTGTGCTTTCTGACTTCCAGCATCAACGATTCCGTCAATCCCATCAAGCCGAATTTCGACGCGCTATAAGCACTTGTCACCGGCGCACCTTTTTGCCCGGCCGTTGACGAAATGTTGATGATGTCGCCGGATTCGCGCTCAATCATTTGCGGCAGAACAGCGCGCGTTACATAATAAACACCCATTAAGTTCGTATCGATGATGCCTTTGAATTCTTCAGGTGACAATTCGAGGAATTTCCCGAATTTGCCGATGCCCGCATTGTTGATCAGGATATCGATCGGCCCGAGTTCTGCCGTTATATGTTCAACAGCTGCGTTGACCGCTTCCATGTCCGCGACGTCAGCCGCAGCG
Source organism: Planococcus daihaiensis (assembly GCF_049262615.1). Classification (GTDB taxonomy): domain Bacteria; phylum Bacillota; class Bacilli; order Bacillales_A; family Planococcaceae; genus Planococcus. Next base: position 2,218,477 of record NZ_CP175504.1, read on the forward strand.
AATACTGTCTTCACGCCGTATTCCTGCAATTCTGCTTGCACTTTCTCCAAATTGGCTGCCGTACGTCCGACAAGTCCAACATTGATGCCTTCCGCTGCAAAAGCGATGGCGGTAGAGCGGCCGATGCCTCTCCCGGCTCCTGTAATGATTGCGTTCTTTCCTTTAATGTTTTGCATTTGAACAGCTCCTCCAGTATCAATCAGTTTCATCAATCAGTGTAGCAAAGTGGAGAGGTGAAAATCCAAGTGGAGAACTCGGGACAGGAATTGTCTGCTTTGTTAGTTTGTTTAATGAAGAAACCATTCGGGAACAACTAGTATTAGGATGATTTTTAATTTAAGGGAGGAAACAATATAATGGCTAAAGTATTAGCAGTACTATCAAGTGGACACAAGGACGCTGAAAATAATTACGAAACCGGCTGGTGGGGCGAAGAATTATTTGCGCCGATGGAAATATTAGAAGCAGCAGGCCATCAAATGGACTTGGCTTCGCCACTCGGCGGCAAGCCCACTATCGATCAGGCCAGCATCACGAAAGAGACTGACCCTGAAGGCAAATACAAAAAAATGTATGAATCGGGATTAGCTGACAACACAAAAAAACTTTCGGAAGTAAACCCGAAAGACTATGACGCAGTATTCATCGTGGGCGGCCACGGCGCGATGTATGACTTGGCGGAAAATGAAACCTTGCATAACATCATCAATGGCGTATACGACAACGGCAATATCGTGTCAGCAGTATGCCACGGACCGGCTCCGTTACTGTGGACAAAACGCCCAGACGGCAAAAGCATCATTGAGGGCTTAGACGTAACCGGCTATCCGGAAGCAGTCGAACCTGAAGGTCTTCCGGCGATTCTGCCATTCAGCCTGGAAGGGGAAATGAGCAAAGTGGCCAATTATTCCGCTGAGCAAAAAGTGGTCTGGGGCAATGACCAATTGGTGACCGGCCGCGATCCGTTTTCTTCTGAAGCATTGGCCGAAGAGTTGGTAAAGGCTTTGGATAAAAAGAAATAAACCCGCAAACTGAGTAAGGGATCTTCACCTACAGAGATCCTGATTCCGAAAAACTTATGAATGCCAAATGCAGCACTTCGCGAAAATACATCGCAAAGTTCTGCATTTTTTTGCATTGAATAGTATTTCTGCAGGAGGGAGACCGCTGACAAGGTGAGGCGTTAGTCAGGAGGGGGTAGCGTGAGATAAATTGGGTTAACCGTGAGATAAAAGTGCACAACCATTAGATAAAATCCTCTAACCGTGAGATAAGATTCCCCAGAAATCTTACCCTTATCCAAAGAACAAAGCCCCTGATTACCCAAAACCGGGCGGGCGCTGCAGCGCCGCCCAAAGCAGTCCGCGGCCGCGGACTGCGACCATTCAGCTCTTCACCAGAAAAGAGGCTGCTGAAGATGGGTTCGTTAGATAAGAAGGTGCAACCGTGAGATAAACTGGCTCTAACGTGAGATAAAATCGTTTAACGGTGAGATAAACGTCGACAACCATGAGATAAAAATTCACCCTCCTTAAATAAAATACCGACAATCCAACTTGCCGCTGAAATCGGCAAGATCCGTTTCTCGTACTCAAAAGGGAGAATGATGATTTTTAAAATATAGGAAACTTAATTCCAAATAAGGGAAGATATGATACGCTTAAAATAGCTTAGTTATTTTATTAATGAGGTTTATTTATAAACGAAACAGACCGTTCATTCGTTAACAGGAGCTTTTCAGAGGGGGGATTTTTTTGAATAAGAAACTACTGTTTTCTATTGCTATGATTGTTGTAGCAGCGTTGGGGTATTCTTTGTATTATCTAAATCAATATCATATAGAAGACAGTGATTCATCTATTCAATCCAATTTAGAAAACTGGTTGAATCGTCCTGAGGGTGAAAATATCAATCCAACAGTATTAAGGGTGGAACAACTCGAGGATACAACTTCACATATTATTCATTTTCAACTAGGTAATGGAGATTATGGGTATGCGCGTTTAATAAGAGGAATAAATGGAAAGTTTAAGATTGATATGGCTGGATACGGCAGTGGATTTCATAATTCATCTTATCAAGTCATAGACACTAATGAAGGAGAGTATTTTATTTTGTACGGTGGAAATCCGGATTTGGAAATTGATCATATTTTAGTAACCGGCTATACAGGTGAATATGATTTTACATTTGATGTCTCGGAGGAACAAACGTTTTTGCAATACGCAAAAATACCAAACGGCGTCGAACAAGCTTTTCCTGCTGACTTATCATTTTATGATAGTGACAATAATGAGATTGAATAATTGTAGTCTTCTTTATTAAAGTAGAACGAACTGAAGACAAAGAAGAAGGTATTCTATGTGCGGCTATAAGACAGTTTTCGCAACATAAAGATGCCTGCCATGTACTCGTTACAGGGCGGGCATCTTGCTTCAAATAAGGTGGCGTGGTGACAAAATAGCTCGCAATTCATGTATATCGTCAACTTAAGGAGCCACTTGTTGGAGAAATACCAAGAAAAGGGGGTAATAATTTGCAAAATAGAAAACAACCCAAAAATCTTGTTGCCGTTCGAATAGTGGCCACGGCAATTATACTCCTGTCTTTAATATTGCCGTACTTTGAATTAATAGCTTATAGTACAACTCCTTTTGTGATTCTCATAACGCTTTTAATTTTTTATATTGTAGAAAGCAGATATGAGAAAAAAGCTGTAAGTGAATAAATGCACACAAGAAGTTTATTTCCAAAATTGATGTATCTGAGGTACAAACGTTTTTTCAATCCAAATTGTGCTCCTCCAAAAAACTTTCAATCCAACCATAATCCAAGGGTCCGTTTGTGATGGTAAATTGGTCCATATCAAACAGAAGGACATCTCGCTCAATCATTGAGGGGATAGAAATGCGTTCATCCTGATAATTAATTTGGAATGAAAACTGTTCATCCGGATCTTCAACCGCTCTCTGTTCGAAGAGGACAGCATTCTCCGTATTTGCCTGAAGAAAAATAAATTCCTCGATTTCCTCTGTATCTAATACGGCAACCATCTCTTTCTCACGATAGTCATTCCAGCGCCTAAAAATCAGAACAACTCCGGCAACCAGAATCAGTGCCAATAAATAAACGTATTTTTTTTAATGATCATCATCCCCCTGATTATAAAACACAGCTAAAGTAAACTATTGGCCTCTAATGGTATGCATTATTGTTTATTGGAAAAGAAACCTATACCAGCGTATTTTTTCATTCCCCAAGCACTGATAACAACCATTATTAGACCAGCAAACAAAATATAAATGGTGATTTCTCCTGATCTCTGCATCAAAAAATCCATCAATGCAATGACAATGAGCGCTGCGCTGATTCCCGTCATAATACCCCAAAATAACCGTATCATTTTTTAGCCACCTCTTTCTGATGCTTATGCTTAATCTCGAAATACTCCTGCCCATATTCAGGTTTTCATGTGGAGGTGCATAAAAAAAAGAATAGTTGAGTCAAATATTCCTCTTAAATGGCATATTTTATTGTTTATTGGAAAAGAACCCTATACCTACGTATTTCTTTAATCCCCAAGCGCTGATGACAGATAAAATCAGACCTGAAATCAGTAAGTAAATGGCGATTTCACCTGTTCTCTGGCCAATAAGCTGAGACAGAGCATAACCAAAAAGTATCCCACTTATTGATAGCATAAAAAACCAAAATAGACGTGTCATATGTATTCTCCTTTCAGTTTGAACATAAAAAATCTTGAAGAAATTTAAAGAATACCCAGCTCTTTCAGGTGGATATGCTTAATCTCGATATCCTCTTCGGCTTTAAAGCTCAATCTTCTCAACCGGGGCAAAGCCTTGTGTCTTCTTAAATTTCATGTTGTGCTCAAAATTAACCATAGAATCTGAACAATCGATTGCTTCGAAGTTCAAGCTGTTCAATGCTGTTTTATCGAAACGGACGGAGAGAACTGGCAAGGTTTCAGTTTTACCGGTCGATGTGTCCAGAATTTCATCCATTGCATGGACGACAACCGTGTCGAACGGCAAGATGGCAAACATGTCACGCGCAATTCTGATTGCACAACTACATACGTAATCCTGCAAAATATCGTAGTATTTCGATTTAGACATTTCCTTCACAGAGAGTTTACCAGTTTTCGTCAGTGTTTTTTGTTCAGTCGGCACGACGTTTTTCGAATGGACGTTGAATTCAACTTCAATTGTCTGCGGGTCTTCGATTATGAATTCAAAACCACTGCCAAATTCAAGCAGATCATCAAGCGGAGACAGCTCTTCGATAACTTGGAGATAGGCATCTATATCCTTTTGTAGAATCCGGTTCGCCAAGCGAGTAGTACGGATGAGTTCCTTAGATTCCTCTTCGTCTTTTATTCTTGCTGCAGAGACTTCTTGGCGTAATTTTTCTTCTTCTTTATCAGCTGTTTTAAACAGTTTTTGCATCATTGATGGCTTGAAGGATTTAAGGTGATCAAGTGCTTCTAATTCATGAATGCCCGTTTCTTTTGTATGGTGAGGATGCTTAGCACGACTGATTTCAAGCCAATTAAATTGATCATCACATTCTTTATGTATGGAATGAATCAGATCTATTTTATTTTCGAAAAGCTGAACTTCATAACGTGCACGTTCCAATTCTTCCTGCTTAGCGATTTCCTTTTGCTGACGGGCAAGTGATTGTTTGTTCTGCTGAGCGGTACTTTTATAAGTCCTGCTCGAACTGGAACTGGTTGAGTATAAGCCTGTACCCGGGATGCTGGTAGTAGTTCGTCGTTGTCCGCGCGAATTCACTGAATGACGAAGTCCTTTGACGCCAACACTGGCACCAACTCCCCGACTTGAAACATTTACCCGCATACCAGGCGCAACTTTAAAACTCTTTCTGAATCTGACTGCCATATGAATCTCTCCTTTTAAGTAAGTTGTAAGGAGACCCACTAATTAAAGTAGTCCTCCTGGAAATAATTAAATAGGGTTGAACGGATTAGATTATAAAAGACCACTTAGTTAAATAACTCACCTGGAACATCCCACAAAACATAATGCTCCGAAAATTGCCTAGTCTCGATTACCAAAGTTTCTTCAGCATTCTCAAAGACCAGCCCGGCACCCAGCTGCTCGACAAAATTCCATCCCTGCTCTTTCATGAATTCCTCGATGACAGCGTAGCGGGAATCTCCCGTATTCTTTGAGACATACCGATTCTGCGTCTCGCCTTCAGCAAACTGCTCATAGTCACTGTCCGAAAGTTCAAGCCCGATGATCGAAGATAGAATCGGCAGGGGATTTCCTTCCTGAGTCAAAGCGGGGCCGAATCTTAATGTAAGCAGACCAAGCATTACAATAAATAATATAAGCACTGTCATTAAAATTCTTTTCATATTCATCCCCCGCGAAATTCAAATTCACCGAACCGTTTTTCCTTTAAAGCATCATTAGGGAATTAAATGCAATAATCCCAAGCAGCATGATAATCTGCAGGGTAAGTCCGACAATACTGCAAATCAAACCGGACACCGCATAGCCTTGTCCACCTTCACCGGTTAATGCAATTTCATTTTTTGCTTTGTAATAAACCACGATGCCAATAATTCCAAGAATCAACCCCAGGAACGGCACCAGAATCGATAGGATACCCAACGTCAAAGTGATGACAGCCTTGCTGTTCGTCACCAATCGCGGGTCGGTTCCAGTTCTTTCGTTCATTTGAATCCTCCTCATCTCTTTGAATGTCTTGCCTTTTAAGGTAATTCATACATTAATTATACCAAAAATATCCATGTAAATGTTTTAAATATTCATTTAACTAAGGGGCAAGCAGCAGCGTAAAACTATGCGAAGAATAATATAATAGAAAAAGTGGCGATTGACGAAATGGCAGGAAGTATTTGGAATTAGGCATTAGCAGTCCAAAAAGCGGATGCATGGGTGTTTTCATTTCAAATCAAAAGCCTGTACAATTGGAGGAATAGCAAATTATTATGCTATTTCCACAATGCCCAAATACTGCAAAGCAATAGTAAAGAATGCTTTCTTATGAATGCAGTGGGTACCTAAAAAGGCTTTTAGATGGGGGATTTTAGAATGCAGAATAAATTTGCAAGAAGAGCCAATGCGCTGGAACCATCTGAAATGCGCTTAATCTTATCTTCTTCGGAACGACCTGAATTGATTTCGTTTGCAGGCGGGCTTCCTGCCTCAGAACTGTTTCCTATTGAAGAATTGAAAGCAGCAAGCCAAGCGGTCCTGACGGATCACGGGGCTGCGTCTCTTCAATACAGTTCGACGGAAGGGTATATCCCGCTGCGACAAGCGGTAATGGAAAGAATGGATGCCATTGGAATTCAAACAGATCTGCAGCAAGTGATGATTACATCAGGGTCTCAGCAGGCCATTGATCTGACTGGAAGAGTATTTCTTGACGAAGGGGATACCGTCATCTGTGAAAGTCCGACTTATCTTGCGGCAATCAATGCCTTTAACGTCTACCATGCAAACATAGTAGATGTGGAAATGGATGAAGACGGTATGAAGATGGATGCGTTGGAGAAATGCCTTCAGCAGAATCCACAGGCTAAATTTATTTATACGATTCCTGATTTTCAAAATCCGACTGGCAGAACACTCTCACTCCAAAGAAGAAAGCGGATGATTGAACTCGCCAATCAGTTTGATGTGCTGATCTTGGAAGATAATCCATACGGAGCCATCCGGTTTTCAGGACCCCCGATTCCGCCCATCAAACAATTTGATACGGAAGGACGGGTCATTTACCTTAGCAGCTTTTCAAAAATATTTGCACCTGGACTGCGATTGGGCTGGATTTGTGCAGAGAAAGATATACTCGAAAAGTACGCAGGATTTAAGGAATCTGCTGATATGCATTCCGACGGCCTTGCACAGCGCATTACAGCGAAATATATGGAAATGTACGATCTGGATAGTCATATTGAAAACATCAAAACCGTTTATCGGGAAAGATGTGCAACCATGTTGGACTGTATCGCCGAATATTTCCCTGAAAACATTTCCTGCAATAAGCCCGATGGCGGATTATTCATTTGGGTAGAGCTTCCTGACTCAGTAAATGCCGGCGACATCGCTCTGAAGTGTCTGGAAAATAACGTGGCTTTTGTACCCGGTGCACCTTTTTACGTTAGAGGCGCGCAAACAAACACGATGCGATTGAACTTCTCCAATTCAAACCCGGAACTGATCAAAGAAGGCATGAAACGCATTGGTGAAGTATTGCACCGTGAATTCCAGCTGGTGAATGAAAAGATGGAAGAGTTGGCAACATAATTCCGCTTCAACCATAAAATAACCCGTTCAGTTGAGTGGTACAAAAACTAAATTAAACACACAAAAGGAGTCCGAATTCGCATATGAATTGGACTCTCTTTATTTGCCTATACAACAACCTTTAGGATGCAAAAGCTACTGCTTTAGATGTGATATTAACGGGCCAATTAACAGCCATACAATAACTATTGTAGTTCCGTTAATATATGTGTTAATACTGCTGTTAATTTGTATGTCAAAGCACAATGATACATTTGGCTACCCCAATAAATAAAAGGACCAATAAGGCCCTTTTTTACTTTTACTATTCCATTAACGCACCTGTTAATTGAAGTACGTTATTTCACAAAGATTTTTTATAAGTAACACAAAATGGGGTCAATAAAGAACCAATAATTAAAATAAGTATTCCTGTTGCAAGTGTTGCAATAAAGTTATTAAAAGGCGAAAGGAAATTAGCAAAGATTAACATTGGTAAAATAGTCAACGAGACGAATGTAATCCTGCCAGGAATTGTTATCTTCTGCACCGTGCCACATTCACTGCATTTAATAGGTTTATAACCCCACCAGAACGATTTATAGATTTTACTCCAGCTAAATTGTGCATTACAGTTTTGACATTTTTGGATGAATAGCACTCCCTATTACTATTTGATCATCAACAAACTGGCTACGTTTGTTGAATACTGAATATGTACTTATCCTACTGCTATCATACCATAATTACCAAAAAAATCCTTATTGAAAATGAAAAAAGCACCTAATTGCGATGCTGATTGTTGTTCTAATTTGATGTTATTTTGCTTGATATTTCAACTTCTGTACCAGTGAACTGAACGGGTTATCTATAAAAGAAGGGGCTGTTTTATATAGAGTTACAAAATCGCTTCCGCAATAATCTTATCCAGCTTGCGGATATCGACTTTGCGTGCCAGATTCAATTTGAACCTGCCTAACGTCGTCCAGAGCTCGAGCTCGGTGTTCAGGTCGAACGTTCCAGCATTTTCCGACGAGTACATGATGATCGATTTGAAGGGGATTGTGTAGACTTCGACTTTCTTACCGGTCAATCCCTGTTTGTCTGAAATGATGAGGCGCTTGTTCGTCACGACGGCTGTGTCGCGCACCGTCTTGTAAGCGATTTGCGCCACTTCCCCTGGTACCAGCAACTCGTTGACCGAGTTCGGCACATCGATTTCCTGCGTGAATGTCCACGCCAGCATTGCACTTAATTCTGCCATTCAAAATTCCCCCTATTCGTTTCTGCCTTCAGTATGGCATAGCCTGGAAGTGGGAGGAAGAGCAGAATTTATTAATCGTAACGGCAGGTCTAATCACTCAAACAATCAAATCATTCTCCGACTTCATCCGGATCGCATCCTTCAGCAGCTTTTGCAGCAGGCCGGCAAAAATTGCAATGACACTGGAGCCGAACGTGATGAGCACGCCGATCGTGATGATGTGCGTGATGTCATCATCACGGATCAGCGCAATCGTCGCCCCTTCACCCAGTACGATAAACGCGATGATCGTCAGAGCGCAATACTTGATTGTCTTCAGCCCCTTGACCGCAACATCCGAGAACGCTTCGCCCCGGTCGATGAAGGTCAACAGCCTGAAGGTCTGATGCAGCGCAATAAAAAACGGCAGGAAGAAGATGTAAGCCGCTATCAAAAACGGGTACTGCAGATAAGCGGTTTCCGGATGCAGCTGGGCATCCATCGCAGCCATCCCCGGCAAACCGAATACACACAACGCCAGCGCCACACCGGCAATCAGTAAAAGCACCGCTTTGAGAAAGAGCGTTGAAGCATGTCTGCGTTTCATGGAATCACTCCGTTCGGTTAAGGTAGATTTAATATAGCACGTTATTTATTGTTTATCAATAAATAATTATTGATATTCAATGATTAGAGTGAATTAATTTAAAATTCCTCCTATTATAATTATTGGAATAAATATATACATATAAAAGTTAAATTATGTTAATCTATAAGTAACAATGATTAGTAAAATATGACCAAAAAATAACATAATATGGTTTAGGAAGTAATCAATTAATTGTATTAAGATTCAAAGGAATTAACAAAGTGGTTGGAATTTGGTCTTGGGTAATTAAAAGTCATCAAAATATATACAGTTTGGAATTTGAATAACTTTTTCATTTTCTGTACGGAAAGGAATAGATTTGGCAACTAAGCAATCAATTTATGGGCAATCAATTATTTTAAATGAGAAAAGTGTAAATGAGTACGTAATTGTTGGCACAATGAGTTCAGGGAAATCGACATTCATTAACAGCATAATAGGCTTCGAACTATTTCCTTCAAAAATTAGTGCCTGTACTGCGAAAAATTTTTCTTATTATGGAAATCCTGATATCAATTATTTTTTATTTCTTAATAACACTATTAAGAAGCCAGTTCAACGCGAAAAATTAGTTATGAGTCAAATTGAGAAATGGAATCAGGATCAAAGGATTGCTGAAATTATTATTGAAGGTCCAGTAATCACTCATAAAGAAAATGGCTTTGCAATTATTGATACACCAGGTCCTAATAACTCAATGACTAAGTCTCATGAAGAAACGATGAAAAAAGCATTGAGTAAATCCTACCATTCTATTATTTACGTTCTCAATGCAACTCAGTTAGGTGTAGATGATGACAGAAATCTTCTGCATTTTGTAAGAGAACAAGTTGGTTTGAAAAAAATTATTTTTATTGTCAACAAAGCAGATATGATAGACGACACTGAACAAGAAAATTTGTATAACTTCTCTGAAAACGTTACAAATTACCTCAAGAATAATGGATTTGAAAAACCTTCAATCTATTTTGTGTCTTCAATAGCAGCAATGCTAGCAATGAAAATTCAGTCTAAAACTGCCTTAACGCGTAAAGAATCCTCGACATATTGGCGGCTTGAAGAAACATTAAAGAAAAATCTAGCCCAATACAATATCAATGAGAAGAAGCCTTCCTTTGAAAATACCAAAAGTGCATCACTGAACAATGAAGTGTGGAATAATTCAGGAATTCAATCAATTATAAACTTATTATGAGGTGTTCAATGATGAAGATAAATATGACATATAATCCCTACAAAGTAGAAACGACATTATGGATTGCTGATGAAAATTTCATGGAAACTACGAAATTTGAAAAGTTTAAGCATGACCGATTGCAAGTTTGGATAGAAAATTTATTTCCTATGTTAGTAGAAGAATTAAATGAGGATTCATTTGAGATATATTTTACAGGCACATTACCAGATTTTGAAGATTTGCAAGAAGTAAAAAATGGATATCATGGGATTTCTTTAACCCATGTGCCTGTTGAGGAAGCTGAAGATAAATTTACAGAGCTGGAAGAGCTGGTACAGATTATGAAGGACGGCCCATTTGAGCAATTAAAAGACAGCCGAATTGAAGCAAACTTTCAAAGAGCATTAAACAGTGAATTTGAAATTGCGGTAATTGCAACAATGAGTTCAGGGAAATCAACATTAATTAATGCATTACTAGGAAAAGAACTTATGCCATCTAAAAATGAAGCATGTACGGCTAAGGTCTCGCGTATAAAAAATAATCCTTCTATTAAAAACTTTTCTGCTATTGCTTATGACCAAAATGGTGAAATATTTAAAACTATTGCTAATGCCTCAGTGGAGCATTTTACGGAATTTAATGACGATCCTGAGATTCATTTAATAGAAATCGAAGGCAATATCCCCAAAATTAAGCCTGGAAAAATGAATTTAGTATTGGTAGATACGCCAGGACCTAATAACTCAATTGATGAAACTCATCGTCAGCATACTTTATCAGTTATTAAAAGTGATGATAAACCGATGATTTTATATGTGTTAAACGCAACACAATTACGTACAGACGATGACTTAGCGTTGTTGCGAACAGTGGCTGATTCGATGGCAGTTGGTGGTAAACAATCGAAAGACCGTTTTATCTTTGCGATGAACAAATCAGATGAATTCGATCCAGAAAAAGGGGAAAGCATCGGCGGCGCAATTGATAGTGTATCAGAATATTTAGATCAACAAGGAATTGAGAACCCAAATATCTATCCGGTATCGGCACAAGTAGCAAAAGTGATCCGTAAAAGTCAAAGCGGTTTAACGCTAACGCGTTCAGAGAAAGCAGATTACTATGGCAAAGAACTATTCATTGAAGAAGAGTCTATGCATCTGCAGCAATATGCCCCTCTTAGTCCATCTTTAAAAAAGTCAATTGAACAGGCAATTCAAAATGCGAAAGATGATGATGAAAAAGCAGTTCATTACTCTGGAATAACGAGTATTGAAGCGGCAATTAATGAGTACCTTGAAAAATACGCCATTACGTCAAAAATCACAAATGCAGTTAATTCATTTCAACGAATTGTTGAAAAAGAGGATATGCAAAATAAACTTGAGCAAGTCATTTTAGAGGATTCAGGACAACGTAAAATAATTGCAGAAGTTATGTGGAAGATTTCGGAGGAATTAGAAAGCGGAGAAAAAGCAAAAAACTTTAAAGAAAAGATTCAAGGGATGGATTTAAAAGTAGATACGTTTTTTGCTCCAACCAACAGAAAGATGATCAAACAATTACAAGATGCTACTAAAACATTACGGGTTGAAAAGATGAAGAAAGTCGAAGTTGAACATTTAATGTTGAGTGTTGAAAAAAACATTCGAACTTTACAAAATGATTTACTAACAGATATAGAAGTAGAAATTCGGGAAGTATTGCGTTCTACTGCTGAAGGATATGTTAACGAGTATAGTGCTTACATTAAAGATATTACTGATTTTCAAACCAGTTCGATTAGCTTAAAAAACTGGGATAAAGCTTTGATTGCGGATGTATCAAATGCAGAAGAGTTATTAGTGCGCTTTAGTTTTAGTGAAGATGTTATCGTAGAAACATCAAAAGTTAAGAATACAAGTAGGAAGTGGTTTATGTTTTGGAAACCCAAAACTATAGTGACGCATAAATATGAGGAAGTAGAGTACGTGAATATGGAATCTCTTGCAGAGGAATTTATTTTACCTATTGAAAGTGAAATGAGTGAAAATATTGAAAAAGCTAAACAGTTCACTAAAGAAGAACTCCACCGTTTACAAAAATTTTTCATTACAGAAATAGAACGTTTAGAAAAATTATTGAAGCAACGTGTGGTAGAAATCAATGAACTGGCTCTACAATCGGAATATTTAGAAACCCAATTAAAAGAACATACTCAGAAAAAAGAATGGTTAGAAAAATTTACTGAAAAATTAAATAGTATTTTAGAACTCAAAGTGAAAGAGGGAATTCAATTATGATGAAATTAGAGCAAGCACTCCAAGAAAAAGATATTACAAGTATTCAAAATATTTTAAAAGCATACCTAATAAGTGATCCATCAGATTCTCAAAATACTATTAAATCTTCGTTACAACAAATTGAGAAGAAAGAAATAGGTGTTTGGGAAGAACATGACGGGAAAGAGTTATCCTCAAGTCCTTGGACGGAAGACGAGTTTTTGGATTTGCAAGTAGATTTACGAATGAATTTTTCAAAAGAAAGATTCAATCATTTAGTAAATGTAGGAGAAAAAATCTATGGTTCAGAGAAGAAGCTATCTACTGATATCTCCTCAAAAACGACAGTTACTAGTGAGGATAATCAATCAAAAAAGTCTCAGGCCATAAAATGGGGAATCGTGGCGATCACGATAGGAATTCTAATAATTCTTCTAATAAAAATGGCGAATTCAAACAATTAGAAAACAATAATTTAAAAAGGTTCATTCAAAAAGTATTAGAAGCAATTGATGAAATGCTTATACGGGGCACAGTCCCATCTCCAAAATTGTTAAACTTCTTATGTATAATGGCTGATGGACAATATATAACAAATGAAGAACTTAAAGAATTAGAAAATCGTGTAAGCAACATAAATGGGTTGCAAGAACAAAACGATAATCTGAAAATAGAAAATCAAGCACTAAAAGCGATGAATGATAACTTGCAAGAGAAGAGTGCGGACATGGAAATTCAAATGGATAAAATTAAACACCGTTACTTAGATATAGAAAAGAAGCTCGAAGAACGTTCAAAAAAAATAGATAGCAGTTCAATAAATGGGATTGTAACTTTTGAGTAACGATAGGAGAAATGTTTATGAACGATTTAGTGGCAATGCAACAGGAAGTAGAGCCAGCTCTTAACAATACAGCTCAATTAATGGAAAAAACGTATTTACATAAACTAACAGATTATAAAGTTGTGAGTATTGATAATCAAGCTACAACTCAAAATACGACGCGTCAAATTCGATTATTTCAAATTGAAAAAATAGTTTATGATAAAAAAGAAGATATAGCCGAAAAACTGGTTAATGTCTATAATGCGCTGGGTAATTTAAATAATTCGCTTTTTTTGATTATAGACAGTGATGGAAATGAAGTGGAACTTTACATTGGCACACGTTCAGATCAAATTTCCGTAGCTCAGGAGAGTTTGATGAGAAGCATGAAAGGCAATTTTCCAGGAACGAAGTTAAAGAAAATCCGTAACAGTGACTATATCGAATTAATGGATAAAGTCACAATGGGAAACAAGGAGCGTCTGAGAAGAACGGTCGCAAGTGTAACTGGAATACCTGCCTTAAAAGATACGGATAAGCAAACATACGTCCAGGGATTAGAAAAACTTATTAATGCGATGCACGGCGAGAAATTCTCGATGATCGTGTTAGCGGATTCAGTCTCACCACAACAAGCTTCGACTATCCGTCAAGGATACGAAAATATGTATTCAGCAATTTCTCGATTCCAAAAAATTGATTATTCGGTCGGTGAAAATGAGAGTGCTGCATTAACAGAAGGTATGAGTGAAGGGTTATCGGAAGCTATTAATGATAGCATAGGTCAAACACAAAGTTATTCAAAAACAATAACAGAAGGCACTTCAGAATCAAAGACTAAAGGAAAAAGTAGGGGAGCCTCGGTAACCCCCTTCGGTGTTGGTGTAAATGAAAGCAGTAATTCAAGTAAGACAAGTGGAAAAACTTCTTCAGAGGCTTTTTCGAATACTGATGGTACAACAGATACAAGAGGGACAACCCATTCAACCAATCGCAATATGACAACCGGTTCAACAAAAACAGACGGTACGTCAAAAACACTTCAGGTTCATATGGAAGATAAGCGCGTTACGGAGTTATTAGAGAAAATCGATTCTCATTTAAATCGTTTAAATAGTGCAGCAGATTTAGGGTTATGGCATTACGCAACGTATTTTCTAGCTGATGATGAACAAACAGCGACGATAGCAGCAGCAAATTATCAAGCGATTATTCGGGGAGCTGAATCAGCAATTGAAGGATCAGCTATTAATATTTGGAATAGCGGACATATATACAGTTTGCCATTACGCGAATCGTTAAAAGTGTTACAACATCCACAATTTCATGTGAATCATGCAGGAGTACGGTTTTCTACTGGTAGTACGTTAGTAAACACACGTGAGTTATCAATTGCTTGTGGATTGCCGAGAAAATCGATAAATGGTTTACCAGTTGTAGAGATGGCGGAATTTGGTCGTGACGTATCCATATTATCCAGCAAGGTAGGGCAAGCTACGATCAATTTAGGTTCAATCTATTATATGGGTGAAAAAGATTCAACACCTGTTCAATTAGATGTGAATAGCCTTGCAATGCATACCTTTATAACAGGATCAACAGGGTCAGGAAAATCAAACACAGTTTATCAGATGCTTGATGAATTACTAAAGGAGAATGTGAAATTCTTAGTCATTGAGCCTGCAAAAGGTGAATATAAAAATGTGTTTGGTGGCTATACAAATGTTCATGTGTTTGGAACCAATCCGAAATTTACGCCGTTATTAAAAATTAATCCATTTTATTTCCCGGACAACATCCATGTATTAGAACATATCGAAAGATTAATCGAGATTTTCAATGCTTGCTGGCCGATGTACGCAGCAATGCCAGCAGTATTGCGTGAAGCGGTAGAAGAAGTATATCGCGAGTGTGGATGGAAACTTGATGCGTCTATCAATTTTAACCGCATAGCCCAATACCCAACCATGCAACAGCTTGTTCAAGTATTACCAAATGTCATCGAAAAATCTGGCTATTCAGAAGAAGTGAAAAGTAATTATGTTGGAGCACTCGTAACGCGTGTGAAATCATTGATGACAGGGTTGTTAAGTAATGTGTTTGTAGAAGATGAAATTGATAATGAAATACTCTTTGATGAAAACTGTATTATCGATTTAAGCTTAATAGGTTCTGTTGAAACAAAGTCATTAGTAATGGGGATCCTATTTATGCGTTTGCAAGAACACCGAATGGCTTCTGCAGATGGGATGAATGTCCCTCTAAAACATGTTACGGTGCTAGAAGAAGCGCATCATTTACTGCGTCGTACATCGGATGTTCAGACAGCAGAAGGCAGTAATCTGCAAGGGAAATCTGTAGAAATGATAACAAATGGAATTGCAGAAATGCGGACTTACGGTGAAGGATTCATCATCGCCGATCAATCGCCAAATTTACTGGATCCTTCTGCTATCCGAAATACCAATACCAAAATTATCATGCGTCTTCCTGATGCAGCTGATCGAACGTTAGTCGGAGCTTCTGCTGGTTTAAACGAGGAACAACTAAAAGAAATTTCGAAGCTTGAAACAGGGGTAGCGGTTGTATATCAAAATAACTGGCTCGAACCAGTGTTATGCCAAGTACCGTCATTTGATGATGCTAAAAAGTTTGTCTACTCGTTTAATATAAAAAACGCATTAAGAGAACGCAGAGAAAATGCTTCATACATTATCGAAGCAATTTTGTCAGGAAACATAGATAAACAAACATTTATACGAGTTTTGGAAACTAATACAAAACTGCATGGAGTAAATCGTATGCAATTAGTAGAAGAAGTTACAAACGATCTTCCTTTAACTATAATGCAACGAGGAAATGAAGCTGCTCTTGGAGAAGTGATTAATAGTTATGCACCAATCCAAGAAATACTTCCCTATTCTCAAACTGCTCCAACTTTGGAAGAGTTTGATTCGCGCTTCCAAAAAGCTTTAACGATATACGTAGATTCTTCTACGTATAAAGACATAATACAAGAATTACTGCTAATTCATTATTGTGCAATCCAACCATCCTTCAAACCCTTTTATTTTAGATGGTTTGAGAATAAAAAGCAGGGAGTTATCGTATGATTGAAGCATTTGTAGCAGTAATGGATACTCAGCCTGAAGGACTAATAGGAAATAAGGAATCGCAAGATTTTGTTAATGTTCCGTCAAGTTTGCATGAGGTTATCAATTCACCAAGTGACATCACTGAAAAGAAGGCTGCAAACGTAATTTCGTGCATTAATGAAAGATTTGAAGGATCTGAGCATGATAAAACCTCTATCGAATATATTAGAAAAGAAGTTGAAATGTCAGATGGAGAAATAAAAGAAGGGGTTTTTCCAGTTTTTGATTCTGCATTTGATGCACATTTAGATAAACCTCAGTATGAACAATCTGATGCTAAACATTTTAAAGAAGCAAATAGCCAGCTAAAAGAAGCAATCGAGAATAATCCGGAAATGGGCGATAAATTTACGGCTGAGCAATTGGAACAAATTGAGTTTAATGATACTCCCGATGGATATACTTGGCATCATTCAGAAGACGCAGGACAGCTGCAATTAGTTGATTCAATGGTTCACGCTCAAAGTGGTCATACAGGAGGCCGATCCATTTGGGGTGGCGGAAGTGAGAATCGTTGATAGGAGGCGGAGTTATTTATGAAATGGATATTGTCGAAACCATTAAAAAATATGGATTTAGTTAAAGATTTTGAGAACAAACATCAAATAGTATTTCCTGGTAAATATCTAGAAGTTGTTAAAGAATATAATAACGGACGTCCAAGGCCGAATGTATTTGATTCTGAAGAAAATAAAGAACGTGTTGCTAAATCTTTATTATCATTTGATCCTGATCATCAAGATAATGTTTGGGAAACCTACAAAGTTTTATATAAGCAATTACCGAGCGATGTTTTTCCATTTATTATAGATCAATTCGGCAATTATGTATGTTTCTTTTATGATCCATTATTGGAAGAACCATCTATTGTTTTTTGGAATCTTGAAGAACAACAGACAGAGAAAGTAGCATCTTCTTTCGAAGATTTTTTGAATCAACTTTACAGTATTGATTAATTAAGGTTTGCAAGGAAAAGCGAATTCACACGAATTCGCTTTTTCTATTTCTTTTTCTTTAGGCTTAGAAAGCCTTTCGAAGCAGTTACACAATAGCTCCCATGTGGTAAAATTATCTAAATAGACTGACTGCCATAAGAGGGGGAAATCGTATGGTGCACCAAACAAGCACGCAGTCTGAAGCGCAATTGGAGAACGAGATGATTGCTCAGCTCGTGAGCCAGGGATTTGAGCGGGTTTCCATTCCTTCAATCCAGGAGCTTCAGGCTAATTTCCGGAAACAAATCAATCGGCTGAACTCAGAGAGATTAAACGGGCAGCCTTTATCCGATAAAGAATTTGAACGCTTGCTCCTTAAGATAGAAGGAAAAAGTGTATTTGAGTCCGCGAAGATTCTCCGTCAAAAAGAAATCATTTCACGTGATGATGACAGCACGCTTTATGTGCTGCTGTTTGATACGCAAAACTACGATAACAATAAACTCCAAGTGACCCATCAAACAACCGTCATCGGTCGCTATACAAACCGATATGACGTGACGCTGCTCATCAACGGTTTGCCACTCGTACAGATTGAACTGAAAAAACGCGGCCTTCATTATGCGGAAGCTTATAACCAAATCATGCGCTACCGGAAAGATTCCTACGGTGGCTTATTTAATTTCCTGCAGGTTTTTGTCGTGTCGAACGGCGTGGATACGAAGTATTTCGCGAACTCCGACCGTGAGCCGATGAAGAGCCTGATGTTTTTCTGGTCGGACGATGCCAATAAACGCATTACGAAACTCGACGAATTCACCGCTTCGTTCCTGGAACCGGTGATGCTGCAGAACGTCCTTTCGAAATACATGATTATCAACGAAACCGATAAGCACCTGATGGTTATGCGCCCTTACCAGATTTACGCTGTTGAACGCATTCTGCATCAGACAATCCAGAAAGAAGAGAACGGTTATGTCTGGCATACGACGGGGAGCGGGAAAACGCTGACGTCGTTCAAAGCGAGTGAGCTGTTGGCGCAGCAGGAAGATATTAAGAAAGTAATTTTCCTCGTCGACCGAAAGGACCTGGATTCCCAGACGATGGAGGAGTTCAATAAATTCGAGAAAGACTCTGTCGACCGAACAACCAAAACTCGAGTTTTGGTCGACCAATTAGAAAAGGTAGATACAAAACTGATTATCACCACGATTCAAAAGATGGCGCATGCGGTCAAAACAGAACGTTACCGCGATGTCATGAAGATGTATGAAAACGAGAAAGTTGTATTCGTCATTGATGAATGCCACCGTTCCCAGTTCGGCGAGATGAATCTGCTGATCAAACGCCACTTCAAACGAGCGCAATATATCGGTTTTACCGGCACACCGCGTTTCGTCGACAATAAATCACAAGACGGCCGCACGACTTCCGACCTGTTCCAGGATTGTCTCCATACATATCTCATCAAAGATGCGATTCACGATGGCAACGTACTCGGTTTCTCGGTAGAATACATCAGCACGATGAAAGGCAAAGAAGGCGTTGATGACGTCACGAAAGTGCCTGGCATCGACCAGCAGGAATTGTGGATGGCGGATTCACGCATCGACATGATTGCCAACCATATTGCCGAGATTCATCCGAATAAAACCCATAGCAAAAAATACACCGGCTTGCTGACGGCGGAAAGCATTCCGGCAGCAATCAAATATTACGATGCGTTCAAAAAGATCAATCCCGACATGAAAATCACCTCGATTTTCAGTTTCGGCACGAACGAAGAAAGTGTCGAAGGCGAAGAGCATACGCGCCATTCACTGGAGCGCATCATGCAGGACTTCAATAAAGAATTCGGCACCAATCATAATACGGAGAACTTCTCGTCGTATTTTGCAGATGTCTCGAAAAAAGTGAAATCGGCTCAAATCGATTTATTAATTGTCGTCGATATGTTCCTGACGGGTTTCGACGCCAAAACATTGAGCACGCTATATGTCGATCGCAATCTGCAGCACCACGGCTTGATCCAAGCTTACTCACGCACTAACCGCGTTGAGGGTGCGAAAAAGATGTACGGCAATATTGTCTGTTACCGGAATCTGAAAGAAGCGACTGATATCGCGGTTCGCCTGTTCTCTCAGACCGCCGATACAGAAACGGTGCTCATGAAGAGCTACGATAAATATTTGGCGGATTTTAAAGACCAATTGGATAAGCTGCTGGATATCGCTATTACGCCGGATGCTGTCGATGACCTGGAAGGCGAGACGAAGCAAAAAGAATTCGTCATCGCATTCCGTGATTTGACGCGCGTCCTGACAAAATTGAAGACCTTTGTCGAGTATGATTTCAATCCCTCCGACATGGGCATCAGCGAGCAGACCTATAAAGATTTCCGCAGCAAATATCTGAATCTATATGAAATAGATAAGAACGAGAAAGAAAAAGTCTCTGTCATCAACGACATCGATTTCGAAATCGAATTGATGCAGACTGACCGTATCAATGTCGATTACATTCTTGAGCTCTTGCGCAATACGAACTTTGAGAATAAAAACGAGCGGGACGCAGCCGTGCGCCGTGCCATCAAAGAAGTCAACGAAGCCTCAAGCGATGAAATGCGCTTGAAGCGCGACCTGTTATTGGAATTCCTGAAAGGCGTCGCGCCGACTCTAACGAATGATGATTCCATCGATCAGAAATACCGCGACTTTGAAAGTGAGCGCCGCAAACACGAAATCCAGGCGATGTCGCAGCAATTGCAGGTCGGGGAAGACAAACTGGAGTATTTCATGAAAGAATATGAGTTCACCGGCGTGTCACCTGACCAGGAAATCAACGATGCCATCAAAGCACCGTTCAAAGAAAAACGAAAACGCGTGCAGGCATTGAAGGATTTCATTTATTCGAATGTACGTAAGTATTCATAAAAGAGGAGCAATAAGATATGACAACTTCAGAAAAACAGCGCCAGCAACAGGCTGAACTGCATAAAAAGCTATGGACGATGGCCAATGATTTAAGAGGCCAGATGGAAGCTTATGATTTCAAGAACTATATCCTTGGGTTGATTTTTTACCGTTACTTGTCCGAGAAGACGGAAGCGCGTATCGCAAAATTACTGGAAGAAGACAATATCTTATATGAAGACGCGTGGGAAGACGAAGAATACCGTGAAGGCTTAGTGGATGTATTGCTTACAGAAATCGGCTTTGTCATCGAACCAGACTTTCTGTTCTCTTCCATGATCAAAGAAATCCCTAAAGGTGAACTTGGCAAATTCGATGTCGAGCTTCTTCATAAAGCGATTAAAGCGGTTGAGGAATCTACTCTTGGAACAGACAGCCAGCAGGACTTCGAGCATCTGTTTGATGACATGGATCTGACTTCAACGAAACTGGGCCGTGACGTGAAATCACGCTCGAAACTGATTGCTAAAATTATGCTGAGCATCAACGATATTCCGTTCCTTCACGATGACGTCGATATCGATGTATTGGGCGATGCCTACGAATACTTGATTTCACAATTCGCTGCCAACGCAGGGAAAAAAGCGGGCGAGTTCTACACGCCTCAGCAAGTGTCCAAAATCCTGGCGAAAATCGTGACACACGAAAAGCCGAATTTGAAGAATGTCTATGACCCGACTTGTGGTTCGGGTTCTTTGATGCTGCGTGTTTCAAAGGAATCCAATGTCCGCTTGTTTTACGGACAGGAATTGACGACAACGACATTCAACTTGGCGCGCATGAACATGCTGCTGCATGATCTTCGCTATACAGATTTCGATATCCAGAACGAAGACACGTTGGAAAATCCGAAGCATGTCGATATGCGTTTTGAAGCGGTTGTTGCCAATCCGCCATACTCCGCTAACTGGAGCGCGGACGCTAAATACCTGGATGACGAACGTTTCAGCGATTACGGCAAACTGGCACCAAAATCGAAAGCCGATTTCGCTTTTGTACAGCACATGATACATCAACTGGATGATAACGGCACGATGGCAGTGGTCTTGCCGCATGGTGTTTTATTCCGCGGAGCGGCCGAAGGGGTTATCCGTAAATTCCTGATCGAAGAAAAGAATTATCTGGATGCAGTCATCGGCTTGCCGGCCAACGTCTTTTTCGGCACGTCTATTCCGACGTGCGTACTGGTCTTCAAGAAGACCCGCAAAGCGGATGCCAATGTGATTTTCATAGATGCGTCGAACGACTTCGAAAAAGGCAAGAACCAGAACAACCTGACGGACGAAAACGTCGACAAAATCGTCGATACGTATAAATCACGCGAAACGATCGATAAGTATTCCTATGCGGCGACGCTGGAAGAAATCAAAGAAAACGACTATAACCTGAATATTCCGCGCTATGTCGATACGTTTGTCGAAGAAGAACCGGTGGATCTGGAAGCGGTGCAGGTGAGGCTGAAGGAGATCGACCAGGAAATCGAGGAGATTGACCGGGAGCTTGAGGAGTATTTTAAGGAATTGGGGGTTGGTTTAGGTGAACGTACCTCAGTTGAGATTTGATGGGTTTGATGGGGAGTGGGAATCCAACACAATTAAAGACTTAGGCATCATTGGACGAGGTAAGTCTAAACATCGTCCTAGGAATGATGCTCGACTTTATGGAACCGAATACCCGTTTGTGCAAACCTCTGATATAAAACATGCTGGACTTTATCTGAAAAACTATTCTCAAGCCTATTCAGAATTTGGCTTAAAACAAAGTAAGCTGTGGCCAAAGGGAACTTTATGTATAACGATTGCCGCAAACATTGCAGAAACTACAATACTAGATATTGAAGCTTGTTTTCCAGATAGTATTATAGGATTTACTCCAGATTCTACAAAATCAGAAGTGGTTTTTATTAAAAAGTATTTCGAGTTTATAAATCCTAAACTGCAGAAAATGTCTGAAGGCATAGCTCAAAGTAACCTTAATCTAGAAAAACTAGCATCGATTGAATTTACTGTACCTTCTATACAAGAACAAAAGAAAATCGCAACCTTCTTTACACTAGTAGAGAAGAAGGTTGAAAAGCAGCAAGAGAAAGTTGAGAAGTTGGAGCAGTTTAAAAAGGTTATGATGCAGAAGATTTTCTCGCAGGAGTTTCGGTTTAAAGATGAGGGAGGGGGGGAGTTTCCGGAGTGGGAAGAAGCTGCTCTTGCCGATTTAGGTACTACTTATACAGGTCTTAGTGGTAAGACTAAAGAAGATTTTGGTCACGGAGAAGCATCTTTTGTAACTTATGTTAATGTATTTAATAATTTAAAGGCTTCTATCGATGGTTTGCAATCAGTCGATTTAAGTGATGGGAAAAATCAAAACGCAGTGGGCCAAGGAGATATATTATTTACAACTTCTTCAGAAACTCCTCATGAAGTAGGTATGGCTTCATATTGGGCATTCGATCAAAATAATGTGTTTTTAAACAGTTTCTGTTTTGGATTAAGATTAACTAGTGATTTAATAAATGCCGAATTTCTAACGTATTTATTGCGATCTCCTATATATAGAGCTGTAATTACTTTATTAGCTCAAGGCTCAACAAGATTTAATATTTCTAAAACCGGATTGATGAAAATGAAAGTCTTGATACCGTCCAGTGAAGAACAAAGAAAAATTGTAAGAGTCCTATCTCAAATCGATACAAAACTAGATAAAGAACAAGAGAAGTTAATGGTTTTGGAGGAGCAGAAGAAAGGGTTTATGCAGGGGATGTTTTTATAAACTTATTAGGAGAGAGAAAATATGAGATCAATTGGTATCAGAGTAGAGCCAAAAGAAGTACATTATACTATTTTTGATAATGAAGAAAAAGAGAACGGAGAGATTTCTTATTATTCGGGTTCTTTAGTGGTTCCCGTTTCAATGAAAGATGATATTCCAAGATTGCTGTCATATATTAGGACAAATATATTTTCAATTATTTGTGAAAACGAAGTAATTTATGCCGGTATAAGAACGATTGAAAATATATCAGATAATACTAATATCTTTAGAGCTAATATTGAAGGAGTTATCCAAGAGTTGTTTTCAAATAGTACTATCATAGAGTATTATGCGGGAGGGCTAGGGACAATTGCTTCAATGCTTAAGACAAATGTTTCGGACGTTAAATTATGTGCTAAGGGTAAAATAGATTTATTTGAATTAGATTGGTCAGTTACAGGGAAAAAGATAAATCAGCGTGAAAGTTTATTGACTTGTTTAGCTGCGCGGACTTTAGCTGAGGGAGCTGAGAAAATTGATTGAAATAAATAATAGATTTGACACTAAAATAGAAATAGAAAAAGTCAGAAGCATTGGCTTAGAAGGAAAAAATTCTGAAGTTTGGTTAGCAAGAGATAGGCAAATCGAAGAAATGGTAGTTTTAAAAGAAATTTCTAAAGTGTCATTAGAAAAGCAATATGTTGATGATTATTTTCTAGAAGCAAAAATTTTAAATGCTGTTAGCCATCCCAACATAATGCCTATTCGATACGCTTCTCAAGATGAAAAGAACATCTATATTGTAATGCCCCACTTTTATAACGGTTCTATAGAAAGTCAACTTAATGATAGGATTATATCTGCTAGAGAAATCATTAAATATGCTTTAGAATTTCTTTCAGGGCTCTTGTATATACATATTAAAGGCTATGTGCATTTAGATATAAAACCTACTAATATTTTAATAGACAATAATGGTAAGGCTGTAATAACAGATTTTGGTTTATCAAAGTTTCTAAATGAGAAGTTCACAATTACACAACCAATTGGATACATTATGCATAGTTCTCCACAAGCTTTTGAAACAAGCGAGAGAAGTTTGTTAGACGATATTTATCAATCTGGTCTTACTTTATATAGAATGTCCTATGGAAACGAAGTGTTTAAAAAACAATTTGATCTATTACGGCAAGAAACACAGGGTGATAATGATTTAATGGCACAGAGAATTCGTAACGGAAATTTTCCAGATAGAAATTACAGCTTGCCGCACTTACCTAATAGATTAAGAAAAATTATAAAAAAAATGTTAGAAGTGAATCCTGAACAGAGATATCAAAGTGTTCTAGAAGTAATAAATGAATTAAGTAAAATCGACGATCGATTAGATTGGGAAATGGAAATCGAAACAGATAAGAATACAATGTACGTATGGAAACATAATCGAACAAGCAATATTATCTCATTAAATTTAAAAGAAAAAGATGGTGTTTTTTTGACTTATGGTCAAAAATATGTTAAAAATAGTAAGGGAACTCAAAATTTATTAAAAGTAAAAAAAGAGTTTTTGAAATTTAAAGATGCACTTAAACATATAGAGAAGATGATAGAAGAGTATTCTTGAAGGAGAGGGTTAAAGATGTTGAAATATAAATACGATAATACAATGTCTAGACATCATGCAGCTAATCCTAATGCTTATAAATCACTTCACGACTACTTGAGAACTAAAGATGTTGTTGATCTTCGAGGGAATTTAGAGATCATTAACTTTGAAAATGGCTATGGTGAATTTAAAGCTATTGATAAATCGAAAAAGTTTGAGTAAAAGATTGAATGGGTTGTGTTTCGCAACTGAAAATTGAGTCACAACGCAATTTAATTATGAACTACTTCTGAATGGCTACTTTCGATCCATTTTGGGCTTCTCTAGTTAAAATCGCCTCCCTGTGTCAAACACAATTCAAGTTATACAATAAACCTGCATAAGAAATCCGCCTATTTAACAATAGAGCGGATTTCTTTTACATTAATATTGGAAATGCAAAAAAGCCATAATTGTTCAGAATTATACTGAAGTCTTGAATTATTTTTTAAAATCAAATATCTAAATAGGAATCCAACTGAATCCCTCCATATTATTCAAACGCTACCATACTTAATGGACAATTAGCGGAATGAAAAGAACCTCTTCCATACTCCCTGTTTCTTAGAAGATAAAATTAGTTTGAAAAGCAGTCACCAGTTATTAATGGTGACCGCTTAATCATTAAGTTTTAATATTTGAAGGTTTAAAACATATCTTTGCAGAACATAAACATCCTGTATTGCAATATGGACAAGAGTAATCATTAAGGAGACTATCACGAAGCCAGTAATTCTCCTTATAAAATATAATTTCAAAGCCTTCTTTTTTGAATATCTTCTCAGCATCCCACTTTTTAGAAGAACGCTTCTCCCACCCAACAGTAAAATAGTTATGGAACTTAGAATTAGATAATAAAGTTTCTAGCAGAATACTACCCAATCCTTGATTTCTGTACTGTTCATCTACTACTATATGAGTGACTATAATACTTTTATTAACCTCAAATTTAGTTTTCACTACTTCAATAATGTCTTCATGAAACAAAAATTCTTTTTCAAGATCCCTAAGTTCCTTTGCTGAGATATAAGCAATAACACTTCCGTCTTTAATCATACTAAGACTCAAAGGAGAATTTACTTTTTGTACTAGTCTGCTTGTCGTGGCCAGCCCGAAGGACAAGGAAGTATTTAGAATTTTTGTTATATCCGCCAAGTCTCTTGGCAACACCATTCTGATTTCATAATCAAACATGGTTAACACCTCAATTCAAATCTTTTGCTTTTGTAATAACTGCGCATATAAGATTTCTTGTTTCAACTGTTTATACCATACGGTTCCAGTTGAACATGCCTGACCGCATTTTGTATAAGAAATATAACCAGGGTAATTTTCATCTACAAAGTCTTCATCTGATTCTGTGCTTTCCGGAGGTCCTATTATCTTGTCGCCTTCTATCTGCAAGGGGTGCATCCAACAAGCCTTTGGTTTATATGCCCATGGATGTTTTTCTTCTTTAGTAGCGATTAATTGTAAAGTACATAACCCTTGCGGGTCAGAAAATACACATCTTGTGCTTGTAAAATGTTTTGGATAATCTTTAGAAAGATAATTTTTTTCAACGGTTGCAGTTTTTCTTCCAGTAACTATATTGTTCCAATTACCATCCACAATATATTCGTCAGCATCTTTCGGAAAGATAGTTGGGTACTCGTTAATTAAATTTTTTATTTTATTTTCTTCTTCATCATGAAGAAAAACTCCATCATAACAACACATAGCTTCGCATTGTAAATTACAAGAAGTAATTTTAGTTTGATTATCAGATTCAATTTTTCTAAAATCAATGTTTTCTTTTTTTTCTAAAACAGGATTAATATAATGAGTGATCCATTCAGTAAAGCTGATTTCTAACTCCGGCGAGAAGGAAACGGCATGAATTTCTTTAAAGTCTTTGATAATTTCATGGCCGAATTTCAAACCCTCACAAGCTATTAATGTATTAGTTATCTGTTCTATATCTATTTGTAACTCGTTTTTCAAAACTTTAATCGATGCAGCTAAAGAATATAGACCAGGAGTTTCATTGATATTAATATCAGTAATATCTATATCTTTCGTATCGATTTGGAATTTATAAGAAACAGATAAAATGAAGACTTTTATCAAAGATACAATGTAAGAGTAACCGGTTTTTGTTGCTTCATTATAAAGTTCTTGTAAGCTGTTAAAACTTGTAGGGTCTCCAAACTCGGAAAGGGCGTATAGTCTCCAAGCTTGTCCATACAATAAATCCCAATCATGGTTTATTTCTTTAGAAATTTTAATACCTTTTTCGTAGTAAATAAAGGCCTCACTGAGATTATTTTCAAGTGTTAAAATGTTTGCATAACAAAGTGAAGCAATATTGTGGGCATGCTGATATCTTCCATCACTGGTAGCTTCATAAGTTCTTTCGATTTCCATTTTAGCCTCTTCTAATTTACCGATACTCATGAGACCGTCTGCAAGATTTACTGAAGAAATATAACAGTTATACAAATCATTTAAAGAAGAATACATTTCTTTAGCTTGAACGGAATGTGTTACAACTACTTGGTTTTTCTCGAAGTTGTGTGCAAAGAGGGCTATATTATGGTGGAAATAAGCATTTCTTTTCGGATTTTCATTTAAGAAATCAGAGAACTCCCTTCTAACTTGTTCAATTAATTGAGAGCCTTCATCATATCTACCCTGGTAAAAGTTTGTTTTTATAAGTTGTTCGGTACATAAAAATTTGGTAAGTAAATTCTCGCTGTCGGCACTAAAATTGATGGCATTTTCCGCATGAAAATAAGCTCCATCTAAATCAGAACTACGAAGCAAAAAGCGAGATTTATAATAGTGGTATTCAGGGTCGTTAGGCATCTCAAGCAATTCGAATGATGTTAAATATTTCTTTTCATCATCCGGTCTGCCAAGAAGAAAGGCTGCTTCTAGTAAAAATTTAATTACTCTAGATTTTGTTTTTGAATTTATCTTTGCCGTGATAATACTTTCACCACGGTTAATACATTCTTCAAATAAACCAGTGGTTAAATACCTTTTTAATACAGGTATTATCAATTGCTCTAAATGTGAAAGTTGTGTTTGACTAAGTGTTTCTGAATTTGTGAGAAGATTAATATACTCTTCGTAAAAGAAATATAAATCTTCCATATGTTCAATATCCGAAAAATCTTCTAAAGAATCTAGCATGTTTTCATAAGAGTTTTGATAGAAGAGTAATAATAGCTGTTCTAGTTCCTCAGTGAAAGGTGAATCATCTAATATTTCTCGACTTACTTCATAGTAGATTCTTCTTTTGTATTCAGCTATATCGTCTAAGTAGAGTGAATTGGAATTACGAGTAATGTTATAAGGTGTCTCAAAGGTTGTAAATTGATTCTGTATTGATTCTTTTAAGTCTAAGTTAAAATGCGTAGCGCAATAATCTAAGAAACTTTTTGAAAATTTTATGCCTTGGGCGCTTCCAATCGCCAATAATATAGAAAAATCTTTTCCTAATGAAAGAATTCTTTCACGAAAA
The DNA here is from genome assembly GCF_049262615.1 of Planococcus daihaiensis. Classification (GTDB taxonomy): domain Bacteria; phylum Bacillota; class Bacilli; order Bacillales_A; family Planococcaceae; genus Planococcus. Next base: position 2,246,900 of record NZ_CP175504.1, read on the forward strand.
ACTTCCTTCTTTTTATGTTGCTTAAATTTAAGCTTTTTTAATGGAACTTTTAGTTCACCATCACTCGAAAAATATCCATGCATAGAATTTAGTCTATCGATAAAAACTTTTAATAATTCTAAGTCACCGCTACATTGATCAGCGATGGTGCCACATGCTTCATCATTGAGTTTAGGGAAATAACTTCGTATGATGGTAGTCATGGCATCAATAGGAACCGGACTTAATACAATTTTAGAAACATCACCTTGGTAATTAAAATTATTTTTTGACAATTTATGGTAAAGTGAAGCGAAGGACGTATTGTTCACTTCAAAGTTATGGAGTTGTTCTTTAAAACTAGATTCCCAACATGTGCTAATTATTAATACGGGCCATCCTTCATTATTCCCGCGGGTTACTAACTCTTCAAGAAATTTTAATGTTAATTTATCAGCCCATTGAGCATCGTCAACTACTAATACTAGAGGAATACTTTCACTTTCTTTCTGTTGAAAGAGCACACTAAATAAATCTAATGTTTGATTTACTAAAGATTGATATTCCTCATTCTCAGCCACTGTTTTTATATTATTGTTTGTCTTTGTTCTCGAAAATTTCCATAAATCTTTTATGGAATCAGCAGAGCCTATTCCAGTTTCAATATTCTGTACAACCGACTCCACAACATCATAAACTGCACTAGAACCAGGGAAAGCATAATTTGCAATTAGTGTTAGACTGCTTTTTAAGGCGGATTTTTGGCGGGTTTTCTTTTTTTGTTCCTCAATAATTGCGTGGAGTTGCAGTCTTACTTGATTTCTAATCTGATTTAAAGGAGATATGTGCTGACCATTATTTCTTTCATCGTTATTAGTGCATCTTATGGCAAACCAATACCACGGAATGTTATTATTACTTTCTTTGTCGAAGGTTTCAATCGCCGGAGAGATGGTCATTGTATGAACAGTGTCATTAAGTACGTCTGGCCAAAAATCGCCTGGATCTTCATTTTTAGATAAATAGTGATAGAATTCTTGAATTAATCTAGTTTTACCTAGTCCTGAATCACCTAAAATTAATGAAAAATTAGTTCTGTTTTCCTTGCTGTCAGTGAATTTAGAAATCAAATTATTAAGTTCGTTATCTCTTGCTAAAAAAGAAGAGGTATTACTTTTTGAAAGAGAGTTATGCATCTTTTTCCTCCTTATATAAATAAATTGATACTTATTCTTTTATTAGGCGGACTAATCTATATATTTCTATGTAGGTTCGTTCTTCATCGCTTTGTTCATTAACTTTAACACTATTAGTTTTAGTTGATTTAAAATTTTTAAGTAACTTATCAGCTACTTCAGCAATAATAGCTTCATTCATTTGAATAGAAGATTTACAAATACATTTGATATTTAATTCTTCACATTTTACTGCCTCAATAAGTCCTTTTTCTAAATGAAGTGCTGCACTCTTTATATTATAAATCCCCATAATATCAACTTCTGAAATAACTTTATCTAATTTACATGGCATAATAATACACTACTATTTTCTTATATCTCTATATAACCATTAAATAGAAGTTAAATCTATAATTTTCAGAGAACTATAAGTCTATTATTAAGTGTAAATCATTTTTTTATTAAAAACTTCCTCCCTGTGTTAAATGAAATTCATTTTATTAACTACAATTGCATGTAGAAAAAGCAGTATCCAGGAACCTCAAGGGTTAACGGATATGACTTTAGTATTTTTCCCAGTAAAACTAAATATACATAAATGTTTGCGATACAAAAAGAATATGGATAATGATGGAAATTCAGTTCTGTTGTTTCACCATGGACATCTCATGTTATTTTATAGTTAGAATCGAAAAATGCGGGAGGCGATGCAATGAATAAGACCTTATGGATAGGAATTTAATAACGATTTTGCTTTTATTGGCGGCCTGCAATGGAGAAAGTGAAGACGTAGCAATTGAGAATCGCCTCCCAGGGAAAGAAACAATTCTAAACGATTTTGACAATACACTACAATTTATACTTCATACATAAACTAGCTTGCTGCATCAACGTTTCACATGTTGTTTTTTCTTTCTATTCATCCGTATAAGTTGTTTGGGAATTATGTTGCTCCCAGGGAAACGATATCTATATCCTATAATCTATACTTTGCCACACCCGCTGCATCAGCAACTCGGATGTGGCTTTTTCTTTTTCTCTGAAAACTCAGAAAAGTTATGGATTTTCCTATTGGAAAGGCGTATAATATTTACGAAAATAACTGTACCTAAAGGCTTTATGTGCTGGAACAGACTATCAAACGGGAGGGGAGCGCATCGTAAAACAGAAAATGACGTGAAGTTTTGCTGTTGGAATACCCGCTGTCATAAGAAACGAAAGCATATTACTGATGACTTAACTGGAGAAGAGGAAACAGGCCATGCTTTACAATGTTGTGTTGTTTCTCCATATCGTAGGTGCAGTCATCATTTTTATGGCATTGGCGATTCTTGCTTTATCGATGGTTTCCATGCTGCATTCAAAAGACACGGAAAACATCAAGCGATGGTCGGGTATTGCTGTAAAGGTTGATGGACTGTTTCCGGTGAGTTCAGTGTTGATTTTCGTGCCTGGTTTGTATCTCACCATTTCCGCTTGGGGCTGGGGAACGGCCTGGATCAACGTGTCATTGGTCACGCTTCTTGGCGCCAGCTATTTGGGCCCTGTCATCAATCTGCGGCGACTCAAAGGGATTCTGGCCGCTGCAGAAGCGGAAGCGGATGCCGTACCTTCGAGTAGCCTGTTGAACAAAGTGCGAGACCGTGTGCTGTGGAATTCAGTTTTTGTCATGGCCATGCTGGCTGTCGGGATCCTTTTCCTGATGGTGGTCAAGCTCGCTTTACCGGGTTCACTGATTACGATGGCGCTTTCTGTAGCAGCTGGCTTCGGCCTGGCACATTATTTACTTGAGAAAACCAGACCGGAGACTTCTACAGATACTGTTTCATTTAGATGAATGAATAAAAGACGTCCATGTGTCAGATTCAATGCAGTTCAATAGCTGCAATTGCATCAGATAAAGCCGTATCCAATAACCTAAAGGGTTAACGGATACGGCTTTCGTATTTTATCAGCAGAATTAAATATTCATAACTGTTTGCGGCACTGGGAAAACATAGGGAGCTGCTGGAAATTCACTCCCACTGTTTCACCCTGGACATTTCATGTTATTTTAATAGAAAGAATCGAAAAGTTGCGGGAGGAGATGCAGTGAACAAGACCATATGGATAGCAAGTTTACTGGCACTACTGGTTTTATTGGCGGCCTGCAGTAATGATACTGAAGACACAGCAAACGAGGAGGCGAGTTCGATGGAGGAAATTACAGGGACATGGGAAGGTTCAATTCAGGTACCCAATCAGCCGCTGCCGATCATTGTGGAGTTTGAAGAAGATGGCGGCACATTGAGTATTCCGCTGCAGGGGCTAAGCAATTATCCCTTTTCGACAGTGGAATTCAATGACCCGGAGTTGATTTTCGATCTGAATCTTCAGGGACAACGGCTTGTCTTCAACGGAAAACTGGAAGACGGAAAAATTTCCGGTAATTTTACACAGCAAGGCCAGACCTTTCCTTTCGAGTTAACACCGGGGACAGCGGATGAAACGGTTGAGGAAGAAGATTTTATTGAAATTGAAGTTGCAGGAGGCACGATGAAAGCGGAAGTTGAAATGCCTGAAGGGGAAGGACCATTTCCGGCCATGCTGATTTTAGCCGGTTCAGGACCGACAGACCGCGATGGCAACTCACTGATGCTTCCCGGCAAAAACGACAGTTTGAAAATGGTGGCAGCAGAGTTGGCGGCGAATGGCATTGCCAGTATCCGCTACGATAAGCGCGGTATCGGGGTGAACCAGGCACTGGCCGGCAGTGAGGCGGATCTGCGTTTTGATGATTATATCAATGATGCGGCCGCCTGGGTGGAGCATTTGAAATCGGATGACTCATTCAATGAAGTCGGGATCATCGGACACAGTGAAGGTTCGCTGATCGGCATGGTGGCGGCAGAGCGAGCTTCAGCCGATTCGTTTATCTCCATGGCGGGAGCGGGACGCCCCATTGATGAAGTGCTCATGGAGCAGCTGGCTGCACAACTTCCGGAAGATCTCATGAATGAAGCCCAGCAAATCATCGGCGAATTGAAAGAAGGCGAGCAGGTGGCAACGGTCAGCCCCGAATTGCAAAGTCTATTCCGTCCGTCGGTCCAGCCCTATATGATTTCCTGGCTGGCGTATGATCCGCAGGAAGAAGTGGCGGCACTGGAGATTCCGGTTCTGATTATTGGTGGAACAGCCGATTCACAGGTGCCGGTATCCGATGCGGAAAAATTGCATGCGGCGTATCCGGAATCGGAACTGCTGATTATTGAGGATATGAATCATGTGCTGAAGACTGTTGAGGATGAAGCCGAGAACGAGGCGGCATACAGCGATCCTGATCTACCGTTGGCGGATGGGTTGATGGAAGGGATTGTTGGGTTTTTGGAGTGAAATAATATACGTAAAAAGCTGCGAAGGGATTCGCGGCTTTTTCTTTTTATTCATCCGTATAAATTGTTTGCGAATTGTGCCGTTCCCTGGAAGAAATTTAAAAAGCAGCCTAAATGAATTGATAGGGGTGGTGGATGATTACATGGAGTATTACAACGGAACGCGCAAGCAATGGAATCTAAAAAAGATGACTCCGGCACAATACCGAAGTCATCTGATCGCAGTCTAACTGCAGGGTGCTTTTATTAAACTGTCCATAAAATGGGGCTCAGTTCAAAAGTTCCGGGGGTTAATTGGTCTTTTATTTTACTACTACAGTCCAGTCCATCGTATCTTCTAGCTTTCCTGTCTGTATTCCTGTAATCGTATCGTATAATTTTTGGGATAACTCCCCGATCTCACCGTTATTAACGAGTAAATTACGGCCTAACCAGTTTAATTCGCCGACTGGTGAAATAACGGCTGCTGTTCCAGTACCGAAAATTTCTTCGACTTTTCCTTCTTCATAGGCACGATATAATTCTTGGACAGAAATTTTCTTTTCTGTAACCGGGATGTCCCACGTTCCAAGCAACTCTATGATGGATGTCCGAGTGATTCCTTTTAAAATGCTGCCATTCAATTCCGGGGTCATTACTTCTCCATCGATTTTAAAGAAAATATTCATGCTGCCCACTTCTTCAATGTACTTCTTCTCGACGCCATCCAGCCATAAAACATCCGCGTTGCCTGTCTTTTTAGCATTTGTCTGCGCCTGATAGCCAGATGAATAATTTCCTGCCGTTTTAGCCATCCCAGTACCGCCTTTAACTGCACGGGTAAACTGGTCTTCCACGTGAATCGTTACAGGTTTCAGACCACCTGGGAAATAAGGGCCTACTGGAGACAAGATTACCATGAATTTATAACTTTTCGATGGTGCTACTGAAAGGTTCGCTTCAGTTGCAATGATGAACGGACGAATATATAAAGACGTTCCTTTTGTCGAAGGCACCCAATCTTTTTCAAGCTCGATCAATTTTGTTAAATGCGCAAGCACGACTTCTTCATCAATTGGCGGAATGCTCAAGCGCTCGCTTGAAAGGTTTATACGCTCCAAGTTCTTTTCCGGTCGAAACAATAACACCCGATTGTCTTCTGTGCGGTAAGCTTTCAACCCCTCAAAAACTGTCTGGCCATAATGAAAAATCATCGCGGCCGGATCAAGGGTGATCGGGGCGTATGGTTCAATCTTCGGTTCATGCCACCCTTTTCCTTCTTCGTAATCCATTGTAAACATATGATCTGTAAAAATTGTCCCAAATGGAATTGGGTCCTTTGTCGGTTTATCTTTCGGATTCGTATTTTGAGTTATTTTTAGTTCCATCATTTTCAAGCTCAGGACCCCTTTTAAATCAAGTGATTAGAATGTAGAGATGAGGGTAATCATACAACATTTCCATCTTTTATAATAGTATTTATTGAATTTTTTAAAGTTACGAACAAAGGCTTTGGGAATTTTCTGCAAGTGGTGGCTTGAAATCGCGTCCTTTGGAAAGAAACAACTCTACACTTTTTTGACAATACATTACAATTTATACTCTATGCTTAGCCACACCGACTGCATTAACATGTCGGTTGTGGTTTTTTTTTTATTTTATTCATTAACATAAATTGTTTTGGAATTGTATGGTTCCCAGGGAAGCGAATTTAAAAAATCCGATCTTCGGGATCTGGCACACTTTTTGTCATGGCTGAATAGGAACGCGTAGCCACCACATAAATTGAGTTCAGTGCGGCATCATTTCTTTTGGAAATTTAACATGACTCCACACATTCTGCATGTATAGAGAGTACATTTAAAGTGCAGAAATATACAAGAGCTCAACAGAAAGGAGGTAGAAAGAAATGCTGGGACCAGGGTAGGGAATGGGCGGAGGAAGTTGGTTGATAACAGGGTTAGTTGTACTTATCGGCTTCGCCATTCACTACTTTATGAAGAACAACAACAACGTTTTTAATAGTTCGCAGAAAGACTCCGGCACAGACGCAATGGAAATAGCCCAAAAAAGACTTTTATAAAAGGAGAGAGCGTAATGAAAAAGACGATAATTAGTGGCGTATTAGCAGCAGTCTTGATTGTAGGAGGCGGAACATCAGCATCTGCACAAGATGCAGAAACCGCTATGCAGCATGAAGGCATGACTATGGAACAGATGCATGAAATGATGGGTACTGGCCCCATGAATTTCGGCCAGATGAAACCATTCATGAAGAAAATGCATCCAGATTTAAACAACAGCCAATTACGGGTACTTTACAAAAAAATGCATGGTACTGGTGGTTCATCTCATAGCAAGAACTTTAAAGAGATGATGGGGAACTGATTATCAAAACTCGCGATTTGGGTGCATAAATCCAAAGCGCGTTTTTTTATTTTTCCGTTTGTCAATTTAAGCTAGATAGATCGACTCCATTAAAAGCTGCGAAGGGATTCGTGGCTTTTTTGTTCGATTTTTTACTCGCTCAGGTAAAGAATCAGTTTTAAATTTTTTCACTATACTGCTGCTTTAAGTGAAGATGCTAGTGGAGCTATAATAACAAAATTAATAAAGTCTTATGCGACCCAAACTCATGCGCTGCAACACAGATGGTGGGTGGGGCTGCCGGCAGCATTGAGGGTCTGTATGTACGTAACATCGGCGAAGCATTACGCCGGGTAGGGGATGCGAGACAAAGACAGGCTGAATACATCACAACAGGCGGCAACTCCGGTTGTTGTCTTTTTACAAGCTATTGTCACAATAATTTAGTAAATGTCATAAAAAAGTAATAATACTGTTTTGTTTTCAGAAAATCCGGGTACTTTATTTTCAAAGGCGTTTCATATTTTTAGTTTTGATATGAAATTCCTGACTTAATTTTTGATGCTGGGTTTTAGGGGGCTGAACTTTAACATATATTCAGTTAAAGATATTAGAAAAGGGGAGGAAAAACGATGACGAAAGCTTCGTGGTCAAGGTTACTGTTATTAATGATGCTGATCTTTATTTTGGCTTTGGCAGCATGTGGTGGCGATGATGAAACTTCAGATCCAGAACCAGCGGATGACACAACAGAAGAACCTGCTGAAGATGATGCTGAATCAGAAGAAGGTGTTGAAGAAGGCACTGAAGATGACGCTGAAGAGGGCGCTGAAGAAGCCTCTGATGGAAGTGCAGAATCTGAACCAAAAGTTACTGAGTTTGAACCGGCATTTCCGGAACAAACAAGAGCACCAGCAGTAGAGACTGAAACTGAACTTAATGACGAAGTTGTTGTTGAAGGTCTTGGCGTGTTATGGGGGATGGAAGAGTTTGAACCAAACCGCTTACTTGTTACGCAAAGAGATGAAGCGGAACTTCTGATCATCAACCTTGAAGATGGCTCTGTTTCAGAACCAATCGCAGGTACACCAGAAGTGAATAACGAAGGTCAGGGTGGTTTGCTGGATGTAACCATTGCACCTGATTTTGACGAATCAAGAATGGTATTCCTGACGTATTCTGAAGATGCCGATGAGGGTACTTTAACTGCTGTCGGTAAAGGTGTTTTATCAGAAGATGAAACGTCACTGGAAAATTTTGAAACAATCTTCCAAGCGACACCAGCATATGAGGGTGACTTGCACTATGGTGGACGCATTATCTTTGACGAAGAGGGCAACCTGTTCTTAACAACTGGTGAGCGTTCGGATGACCCAATTCGCGAACGTGCACAAGACTTGGATGCTTACTTGGGTAAAGTTATTCACATTACACAAGATGGAGAGCCAGTAGAGTCGAATCCATTTGTCGACGATGAAGACGCACTGGATGGCATTTACAGCTACGGTCACCGTAACATTCAAGGTATAGACTTCAACCCTGCAACAGGAGACCTATGGATCGTTGAATTCGGTCCACAAGCTGGCGATGAACTGAATATTATTGAACCAGCTAATAACTATGGTTGGCCAACAGTTTCTTATGGTATCGAGTACTCTGGAGAATTGATCAATGATGGTATTTCAGAACACGAAGCGCAAGGCTTTATTGAACCAAGATATTATTGGGATCCAACAAGTGCACCAAGTGGTATGTCATTCTATGACAACGACGCAATTTCTGAATGGGAGAACAACCTGTTCATCGGTGGTTTAGTGTCGAGCTACATTGCACGTGTCATCATTGAAGATGACATGATCGTTGGAGAAGAACGTCTGTTAAGTGATAAAGGCGAACGTTTCCGTGATATTCTTGTAACTGAAGATGGCGCGCTTGTTGCAAGCACTGATGGTGGTTCGGTTTATAGAATTACTGCAGCGGAGTAAATAAAAAGCGCTACTGTGTCAAAAAGGATGCAGTTTGATAACTGCAATGCACTAAGAATAAGCCGTATCTGTTAACCGTAAGGGTTGATGGATACGGCTTTCTTATTTTATATTCTATTCTACTGCGTCCACTATTATTTTCCCGTCCAGATTTCTAATTGCCAGTATCGAATTGTCCTGGACAATGTCTGTTTCTAAAAAACCAAATGAAGCATACAATGTTTTTGCTGTGAGATTACTTGTATGATAAAAGAGTGCTGCATATTCGGCTTCTCCATAAGGCATAACTTCAATATCCATTAACATTTTTTCAAAGGCAAGCTTGCCGTAACGATTCCCCTGATAACGCTGGTCAATCATAAAATGATGGACAAAATAGCACATCTTTCTATAAAAAACTTCATTCTCAAATGATTCATGATTCAATATATCATAGGAAAACATCAAAAACCCTACCACAACTCCATCAGCATAAATGGCCAAAGGAATAGTTGGATCGCCGTTTTCATTCAACACATAAGCATCTGCAATGCATCTGAGATTGTTGGTTAGTATAAAATCTTTCTGGTGTTCTTCAACATCAAGCGCTATTACTGCATCCATGTTATCCGCGTCTATTTTTCGTAACTCAATCATCTTTTATCTCCTCTAATTTCTCAATTATAAAAATAAAGTCTACAAATAATATTCTCTTTTGTTTACTCTTTTTCCTCTATAATTTCTAACCCTTGTTTTATAAAATACATCGGTTGTTGAATAACGAAGAAGTCCTGTGTCAAATCCAATTTAGATTCTTAACTACAATTGTACGTAGAAAAAGCCGTATCCAGGAACCTTAAGGGTTAATGGATGCGGCTTTCGTAGTTTTATCTGGCAATATCCTTCTTGTCCTCATCCAATGCATAATTGTGCAGTTCCCTGGGAAACGATATGAAAACTGTTATTTGCTGAAATTAAAAGTTACGCCGGACAGCTTCTCTGAAACTTCCCAGAGTTTCGTGCGGATGCCCTCATCATTCACTGCCGGATCAGGTTCCTCTAAAACCGGATAGCCTTTCCGTTGGCCCTTGCCATCCGGCCCGATATATTCGCCACCTTTTATGCCAGGGTCAGTTGCGGCATAGACTGTCGGAAGTGCCCCCATTGTGGCAGGCTGGAGATAGCGGTTCATGAGCCCTCTGAATATTCGGGGCGCGAACTTAAAAAGATTGGTCGCAGAAATCCCGGGATGGCAAGCAATGCTAAGCGTCGATAAGCCATGTTGCTTCAGTCGCTTATCGAGCTCTGTCGCAAACATTAAATTAGCGAGTTTGCTTTGGCCATAAAATTTCATCCCTTTATAGCCGTTTGAGCCGTCCAGGTTATCAAAATAAATGGAGGCTTTTCGGTGGGCAAGACTGCTGAGTGTTACCACGCGTGAATTCTCTGTATGCATAAGCAGAGGCAAGAGCAGGCCAGTCAAGGCAAAATGCCCGAGGTGGTTGCTGCCAAACTGCAGTTCAAAGCCGTCATTCGTCTTCGCATAAGGAGGCGTCATAACGCCGGCATTGTTGATCAGCAAATCGAGGGAATCAAATCGGCTGATAACATTTTCTGCAAAAGCCCGTACACTATCCAAATCGGACAAATCGAGTTTCATGACTTCAACAGCTGCCTGAGGAGATTCTTCAGCAATTTCTTGTTTAGCTGTATTTCCTTTTTCGATATCACGGACAGCCAAGATGACCTGTGCACCTTGTCGGGCGAAGATTTTAGCTGTTTCAAGTCCCAGTCCGCTGTTCGCCCCCGTAATTATGGCTATTTTTCCTGTCAATGTATGTTGTTCCACAAAATCAGCTCCTGGTATGATAGATTCTTTTATCTTACTTTGTAAAAAGTCTGCAGATTAATTAGTTCAGTGTCAAGGCTCAAACACCTTGCTCTTAATTGTGCCGTTCCCTGGGGAGCGATATTGTGCTGAGGTGTAATTTTGGTGAGTGCTGTTGCGTGGTTTTCCATATATACCGAACTCCTAATAATTTTCTCGACTATTAAAAATATGCACTTTTCGAATGGCTTGCGCAAGGGTGGTTTTAACGCTGGAGAAATTGCCTTTCGTAGAAAGAAACTATTTTAAATTATCCCTTTGGCCAATATAATAACTAAATATTCAAATTTTTAAGATTTTGACTGGTAATCGAACGTAAGTTCTGTTATATTAAATGCATATCACTATGGAATGAGGTGTATTTCGATGGTGCTTGCAATCAAAGAAGTGAACGGATTTGAAAAAGGAAAAAAATATACTAGGGATCTTGAGTTTTTGTCGTGCTATAAAAACGACGAACATCGAGTAGTCGCTTTAGTGGATAGAGATGGCAATGTTCTTTATTGGACGACTACTAAAAATTCGCCTGAATATCGAAACTTCCGCATAAAAGCTACTTATACATTTAAAGTCAGTTATATTTCTACAATAGTTGGCCCTACAGCCCCTAAGGTTGTTATTGCGGATTTGAATGACGTAACAGCTGAGAACGGTATGTATAGTAAGGCAGAGCAATATAAATTAAATGCTTGATATATATTTGTAAAAAGAATCTTGACACTCTCAAGGTTCTTTTTGTTTAGATATATAAGTGTTAGTCTTCCCATCCGAGATTTGAGATTACTTTTTTCTGTAGTGTCGAGACTTGTAAAGAATCGCTTCCCAGGGAAAGAAACAATTCTAAACGATTTTGACAATACACTACAATTTATACTTTATACATAACCACACGGACTGCATCAACATGTCAGGTGTGGTTTTTTCTGTTTATTCATCCGTATAAATTGTTTGGGAATTGTGCCGTTCCCTGGGAAGAAATTTAAAAGAGAATTTAAATTATAGTAGAGAGAAACAAGTTAAAGTATTCATTACTTCGTTCATAGAAAAGCGAAATTTCGCAAAACCCTTCTTAGATAAATAAATCTAAGAAGGGTTTTTTCTGCACATTCTACTTTTAATCAAAAATCCTTCAAATAATAGACGTGTAAAGATTTAATTTTCTGATAAATTTTAGTAGGTTTTTATAACTAAGTATAGGATAATATTACCAACGAGATTCTATTTTGCGAAGATAATATATAACTTACTTTATTGATTAAAATTTTGTGGGAAAGGAATATGCATATGGACTTCATAGCAATAGACTTCGAAACCGCAAATAATCGGAGAGACAGTATTTGTTCCATTGGATTAGTTAAAGTAAAGGATAGGGAAGTAGTTGAACAAATTCATACTTATATTAACCCTGAGCAACCTTTTGATTCTTACAATATCATGATTCATGGAATTGATGAGGAGATGGTAGGGGATGCTCCAACTTTTAAAGAGTACTGGCCAATTTTAAAGCACCATATTGAAAATGAGTTGATAGTTGCCCATTTCAGCAGTTTTGATATGAGTGTTTTGCGTCATTCATTAAATGCCATCGAAGAACCATATCCGACTTTTCAATATGCCTGCTCATACCAGATATCTCAAAAGATTTGGCCAGAGTTGATAAATTATAAACTAACTACATTAGCGAAGTATCTGGGAATCGAGTTTATACATCATGATGCATTGGAAGATGCATATGCTTGCAGTGAAGTCATCAGTAGAGCTTTGGAGGCATCCGATAGCCATGATCTTAATGAGTTAACGAAGAAATTCAATATGAGGTTGGGTAAACATGACGGTGAATCCTATATCGCTTCAGGGAATCAAAAGACGAGAAGCGATTTGTCTTTGCTTAGCACTTCAAATGAGGAATTTGATACAGAGCATCCTTTTTACGAAGCCAGTATTGTTTTTACTGGAACGCTCAACTCTATGGTCCGTAAAGAAGCGGCGCAAAAAGTTGTTGATCGGGGCGGCGCCTGTTCGAATAGTGTTAATAAAAATACATCCTATTTAGTTATTGGTGATTATGACCTGACTCGTTTTTCAGAGGGCTTTAAAAGTTCTAAAATAGTCAAAGTTGAGACGCTTTTAATAAAGGGCCAAAGAATTGAAATTATTAGCGAAAATGAGTTTGTCAGAATGATTTAATCGTTTTGGATAGTAAAAGATAATTTCGGAGTTTAAGAGAGAAACAGGGGGAAGAGACATGATTCAAGATACAACATTAAAGTACTTTCAGTTATTAGCGAATGATCCGCATCATCGTTATAAGTCATGGGAACATAACTATTTATTCTTTAGAGAGAATCATAAACACTTGGATGATGAGAAAATCAGTGACCATGCCAGCTTGCATTTAGCATTCTATTTGGCAAGTTGGGGAATGTTGAGGGGCGGGTCATTTCTCTAGCAGAAAGACTACAAGGTCCATAGCTATTTCATAAAGTCTGTAGTAGCTAATCCGAAGTATTGGGTATTTTTTACTGATGAACATATCGAGAAAGAAGAATACGTACCGCTGGTCGAAGAATTGATAAAAGAAACCTCGAAGATTTACCGTGAATCTGTCACAGAAATCAACGGCATAAAAAAATCTGTGGAAATCACTGATACTCTTATCTCAAAAATACTTTTAGGAGTTTACGGCAATGTACCTGCGTATGACCGGTACTTCAAAGCAGCTGTTAAAGAGGCCGGCATTTCAGCTGTTTTAAATAGTAAATCATTGGAACAGCTCATTGTGTTTTACGAAGAAAACAAGAGTCAATTCAACGAAGTTGCTGATGCGATTTCGAAAGAGATTGCTTATCCTCCGATGAAACTTGTAGATATGTATTTCTTCACAAAAGGGATGGAGAAGGATAAAAAAGCAATAGAGGATAATTCGATTAAAGTTAATAGCATAAAAGCCAGAATTTCGGACGTGACTAATAGAGGATCTGAAAACAATTCTAAGCTTCAGCGAATGAAGAGAAAAGGAACAATAGTAGAATCGGTTAGGGATTTTATTATCGAAAAGCTGGAGCAAGAAAAAGCGGCTGGTGCTGAATTTGTTGATTTAAAGTCAGGAGATATTCACCGGCAGATGAATTTCAAAGATAGGCTACCTACAGTATGTGATGCCATGTATAGTGTTTCTTCGTATCGACAGGAAGTTATATATCAAACGGCTAGTAAGAAAAGCTCCACTAATGTAGTTCGTTACTTTTTTGATTGATGAACAATACAACCACGATTGATATATCGCGTCCTAGGGAAAGAAATAATTCTAAACGATTTTGACAATACACAACAATTTATACTTTGTACATAGCCGCCCCGGATCCATCAATATTTTGGTTGTGGTGTTTACTATTTATTCATCCGTATAAGTTGTTCGGAAATTGTGTCGTTCCTTGGGAAGCGGTATTAATGAGTATGATATTCATAAACTTTATTCCAGAAAATATAAAGAAATATTAAAGAGAAAAGAGGAACAATAATATTTAAAACTTATTTTTCTATTAATAAAATTACTTTATGGATGAGCTTTTGTAACCGCTAGAATAATTCGGGATTTTTCCTGCTTTCTGACAAATACATTTCATACAAAGCACTTAAAGCTTTATCCGCTTGGAGGCGAGGCAGGATGCCATTTATGAACCTATTATTTTTCTTTTTGATTGTATTCGTAATAAATTCCATTTTGAAGTTTACGATTCGAAAACTGTTTAACATTGAACCGAGCAAGAGAGAGTTTTTTTCCTATAACCACATCAATAAACTGCACCGGAAGGTCGACTGGTTTGTGAGGTTGGGCACGTTGATTGCGGGCCTGGTGCTCCTTTATTTTGTAGCTTTGGATGAACACCCGCCGTCGTATTATTTGGTTGCGGTTATTGGATTTATTATGGTGGATGATTTGGTTAGGGCGTTCTTCGAATGGCGAGCATCTGAAAACCCGAAGCAGTCCATTCTCACACTGACTCAGATGACTGTTTTTGTGGCAGCGATTGTGTTCGTCATCCAATTCAGCTTCTTCTTTTTCGGCGGATTTGAGGGAGTGGTGACCGAAAAGACGGATACGAGTTTCATGGTGGAAGTGACTTCGTTCAATTTCGAGACCGGACCGACCATCCATGAAGTCCACATGACGGATCATACGCAGTTCAAGGGGAAGGTTCTTGGTTTTGATGATCTGAAGGAAGGAACTCTTGTCCGGGTGATGCCATTCGATTTACCTTCAGATTTCCCTTATAAGCTTGCTTCGGAAGTGATTGTGGAGTGATCCCTTATTGTGTCATTCCCTGGGAAGCATAAGTAAATTTTTATTTTTAAGCATAAATGTTTGCGACACAGGGAGAATCTGGGGACCGCTGGAAAGGAAATTCAAGCCCACAACCGACTGCATAACGAGCGACAGATCATCATCGAGCCGCATCAAGTATATATAAAATGCAGTATCGGATGAATAAATGAATTGTGCAGTTCCCTGGGAAGCTTAGTTAATTTTTCGTCTGTTGAGCCAATTCTCTCTTGTTAACTTCATATTAATAGAGTCAATCCAGCTGCCTTCGAACTCCATGTCGTTTTTATCAATGCCCGATAGTATAAAGCCAACCTTTTCATATACATGCCTGGCTCTTGGATTAAAGTCAAAAACGCTTAAAGTTAGTTGGTTGAGTGTTGTATTTTCAAATACATAATCAATGATCAGTCGAGTCGCTTCTGTTCCCAATCCTTGATTTCTTCCCCTCGGTCCAATGAGAATCCTGAAATTCATACTATGATTTTTTTCATCATATGCATTGAGCACCACTTCTCCTACTAAGAAGTCCTTGGATGGGTCAACAATAGCAAGATCCAAACGATCAGTTTGTTTATTTCTTGTATTGTACCAATTGAGCGTTTCTTCTCGATCAAAATCCGAATTGCTTCCTGTTAACTTTAAGACTTCGGGGTCCTTTAAACATTCCACTATAAAAGGAAAGTCCTCATCCTTAAACGGTCTAAGAATAACTATTTCTCCTGTTAGTAGTGGTTTATCACCTAGATAGACCATTCACTTTACACGCCCTTCATTCGTTTTTTTCCCTTCACAGCTCAAGCAAGTTGCAAAAAAAGTCCGTAAGAATCGCGTCCCAGGGAAAGAAACAATTCTAAACGATTTTGACAATACACGACAATTTATACTTTATACATAACCACACCGACTGCATTAACATGTCAGAGGTGGTTTTTTCTGTTTATTCATCCGTATAAATTGTTTGGGAATTGTGCGGTTCCCTGGGAAGAAATTTACAACGCCTTGCTCTTAATTATGCCGTTCACTGGGGAGCGGAATCCAGTGAGGGAAATCAACAATGCGGGTGGGGCTTTTTTATTTCTAATTTAGAACGCTCTATTTCTTTTTCAATTTCGATTAATAGGTTGTTCTGTTCTAACGCCAGTAATATATTTTTTCCCTTATCGATCCATGTATCACCCTCTTGATTCAATAAATTCAAACAGATCCCTTTACGTACATATGTCACAGCAAGTTGTAAATAAGTAGAATGCTTTTTACAAAGAACAATTAATTCATTCAAGCCGGATAATGCATCAGATATTTGCCCATCTTTTATCAGCAGTAAAGTCGAATTAAGTAGAATATTAATCTTAATTCGTTCAATATTACGGAAATTATTATATCGATCAATACTTCTGAAAATAAACTTTTGTATTTCCAATACATCTGCAATGGGAAAAATAAAAAGTATTGAGTTTAGTAATAATATATCGGTTACATATAAACTATTTCGTTTGGATAACCTATCCCAAATAGGTAAGACAATGGTTGTGGCCTCGTTAAAACTATTGGTTTTATTTGCTGAAACTAAAGCTTCACAAATTCTATGTATGTCACGAATTAAATAGTCTTCCTCATTTTTCAAAAAGGCTTTTGTGTCCCATACTATCCGATTCAACGTTTCTGTATCATTGAAGCTCATATTAAAAAAGTCATTTGCAATACGATCCCGATCAGAGAAATTATAACCGTTTTTTATAAAAACTAATTCTTCAAAAGACAGTTCTAACTTTTCGACTATCTTTTCAAGTACACCAAATCGGATTTCCCGATTATGTAATTCAAACTTAGAATAGGCACTTTGTGTCATTTCACTGTGACTTAAATAGTCCTGGGAATAACCTTTATCTATTCGGATATTTCTAACTACAGAGCCGTAATAGCTCATTTGCTACCTCCTATATATTTCAGTCTTTTAGGAATATTTTAATTAGTTTCGTATATTGTACCCTAAAATTTATTTTTAGAGGTGCATATGATGACAGCTAAAGTCGTTGCGATCCTTGAAATTTGGTTTATTGGGGTAGGTTAGGGTTGTGCTTTTCAAGATGTATTAAGAATCGAATTAAAAAATCCAGTGTCGCTCCCTGAGAAGCAGAGTTTGGGGATTAATTACAATTTATTGAGGTGAACTCATTGTTCGTTATTAAAAGTGATCTTAAAAGGTTTTTGTTGAAGCATCCTACTACTAATGGATTCATTGTTATATGTGCATTAATTGCTCTTGCAACTATTTTCTTGCACGGGGGCTATAGCAGCACGAGTATTGTTGATTTTGGTGGACTTGATAAAGAGTTAATAGAAGAAGGGCAACTTTGGAGATTATTCACCTATGGTTTTGGGCACATGAGCCTTTTTCATTTACTATTGAATATACCTGTCCTCTTATTTTTAGCCCATCCACTTGAAAAATATTACGGTCGCAGGTTATTTTTCGTAATCTCTATCTTTTTAACTACTGCTGCGGGCATTACCATATATTATTTTTATGAAGGACCTTATCCATTAGCAGGATCTTCCGGTTTTGGTTATGGGTTGATGGGAATATACGCATTTTACCTGATAAAACATTCTAGTAAACTATCCTCTTACGATAAGAAGCTTATCTTATTCATTCTTCTCATAGGTATCATCTCGACATTCACTGTGCCAAATATTAGTGTATCCGGTCATATTGGAGGCTTAATCAGTGGGTTTTCTTTAGCCTTTATTTTATATTCACTAAAAAAAGGTTTGAAAACCAAACAATTTTACACTGTGCCCAGCAATTAATAAATGGATGATGTGAAAGGCTGTTACCTAGGTAAGCATCTAATAGTGAACACTTTGTTTCTTAGAAAAAAATTGCATCCCTGGGAAAGAAACAATTCTAAACGATTTTGACAAAACACTACAATTTATACTTCATACATAACCACACGGACTGCATCAACATGTCAGGTGTGGTTTCTTCTGTTTATTCATCCGTATAAATTGTTTGGGAATTGTGCCGTTCCCTGCGAAGAAACCGTTAATTTCTTTCAAACTAAAAATGACTCCCTGAAGGAAATTTGGATTTTATTTGGGAAAAATGTAAAATAAACTTATAAAATAAATTGAAACAATCAAAAGCTTTTAACAACAATAGTGAAAAGGCGGTTAAAAATATGGATTGGTTAATTTTATTACTTATAGCGTTAGGAATTACTGGGGTATTATTGTTTTTTTATGGCATTAGGAATAAATCTTTTTTGTTAATTTTTTTCGGTGCTACTGTTTTGATAGCGCTATTATTTTACAGTGTTAATTTAACCGTTTTTATGCCTTTTGCTCCACCCCTTGCGTTGGCAATTGCTTATTTTGTTAAGAAAAGAACGATTGCTGCTTAAATATATTGTAAGTGTCGCCTCCCTGTGTCAAACCCAATTCAGTTAATCAACTACAATTGAAAGCAGAAGAAGCCGTATCCGGTAGCCTCAAGGGTTAACGGATACGGCTTCAGTATTTTGAATTGGAAGGTTAAATATTCATAATTGCTCGTGACAGGGACAATCTGGTAACTGCTGGAAATTCAATTTAGCTGTTTCGCCCTGGACATTTCCTTCATTATCATATTGATAAAAGAACACTAATTTACAGCACCCTTAATCTACAGTTCTTTTCTTGCCAGCCTCATCGGACACCGCTACGATTAAAAAAAGCCGAAGAAACGAAGATGTGAGAAACCGGTTAAGTTCTTTATAGATAAATCGCTTCCCTGGGAAGTGGAATGAGTTATTCTTGAAGGAGAAGTACTGGGTGAGCAAGGAGAACTGATGGCAAAAGGAAGAGGCACATTCAAGGTTTTCACAATTAAAACACATGGGGGCAGAACCAATGGAATGGATGAAGCAGCGCCAAGAAGAAATGATCAAATTGCTCGAGCAGCTGGTCAATACCGACAGCGGCTCTACATATAAAGAAGGAATTGACCGTGTCGGGGATATGTTAAAGGGGCATTACGAAGCGTTGGGGTTTGTGGCGGAAACGATTGAAAACGAGCAGAATGGCAATCATCTTCTGTTCCGCCAGCCGGATGCGACAGAGCCGAAAATCCTTCTGCTCGGTCACATGGATACAGTGTTCGCGAAAGGAACAGCGGCGAAACGCCCTTTCCGGAGGGAAGACGGTCGTGCTTATGGACCGGGAGTTGCAGATATGAAAGGCAGCCAGGTAACTCTATTATACGCTATGGAGTATTTGGCAGAACACGACCCGGCTGCCCTTCGCAACGTTATTGTTCTCTTAAACAGCGATGAGGAAATCGGTTCACCGACATCGCGTGAATTCATTGAAGAAACCGCGCGTCCAGTCGATTACGCACTCGTCATTGAGCCCGGTCGAAAAGACGGTTCCCTCGTTTCGTCCCGTCGCGGAGGAGGCCGTTACGAAATGCATGTCCAAGGACGTGCAGCTCATTCCGGAGGCGCACCGGAAGATGGCATCAGCGCAATTGAGGAATTAGCTCATAAAATCATTAAACTAAACGCCTTGTCCGATCATGCAAACGGCGTTTCCGTTTCCGTCGGCATCATTGAAGGCGGCGAAGCCGTCAATATGATTCCTGACCGCGCGACCGGTTACATTGATGTCCGTGTTAATACGGAACAGCAGAGCTATGAAATTCACGAACGCATCGAGGCAATCTCTGCAGAACCGGACGTGCCTGGGACGACCATTCGTCTCGAAGGTGGGATCAATCGTCCACCGATGGAATTCAACGAAAAAAACCGGGCGCTGCTCGAACAGGTGAAGAGCGTAGGTGAATCATTTGGACTGGATGTCACTCACGTTCATGCCGGCGGCGGCTCAGACGCTTCATTCCCGTCCGCACTAGGTGTCGCGACCATCGACGGTCTCGGTCCAGTTGGCGGAGAACTGCATAATGTGAAGGAATATTTGGAGCTCGACTCACTTACCGAGCGTTGTTATCTAGTTGCGGAGACTGTGCGGAAATTATCGAAGTAAAAAGAGTGCATTCAATTTCTTTTTGAGTAAATCGCTTCCCAGTCTCAAAAAAATTCTAAACGATTCTGAAAATGTATTACAATTTATACTCTTTACATTGCCATGCCTTCTGCATCAACATCGAGGGTGTGGCTTTTACACTTTATCCATTGGTATAAAATGTGTTGAAATTATTTTCGACACAGGGAAAATATGGAAATTGCTGGAAACATTTCGGCTCGTCGTCCTACTGTGCCGCCCTTGGAAACGGAATTATATATCTGGCAATATGCCTCCTTGTCCTCACATACCCCAAAAGTATATAGTTAAAAGAACGCTGCTTCATTCCAATAAAAGGCAGTGCTTATTTTTGGAAGGGGATTTCAGAATACTATGAAGAAACTGACAGAATTGGCAAACGAACTGGACGTGCGCAAAGCGGAATACAGCCGATTAAACTGGACGCTGTATACGACAGGCTATGACTTTGGCATCGAAGGCGCTTATGAAAAGATCATGGAAATGATGAAAGATAAAGAAAACTTCGGCTTGATCGAATCTTATATGGAACAGGATCTGTCCGCAACGGACAAAAGGCGAGTGGAAATCGTACATAACAGCTTTAAGCCTTTTCACCTGACGGATGAGTTGAACGCGCTGAACTTGAAAATTCAGCAAAGGACGAACGAACTGCTGAAAATCCTCAACAGCTTCCGCTATCAATTGGACGGCAAGGAAGTGTCGGCTGTGGAATTGGCACAAGTGCTGAGCATCGACAGTAACCGTGAAAAGCGGAAACAAGCTTATTTTGCCCGCAACCAGATCAATGGCTTGATGGTCGACAACGGTTTTATTGAGTTGATCCAGTTACGGAAGGAATACGCCAAGCAATATGGAGCGGAGAACTTCGTGGCCTATATGCTGGAAGCGAATGAACTGGATGGGGGCCTTTTCGACAGCTGGCAGTCGGAGCTTCAGGAAATCCTGCCGCAAATGAAAGAAGGCAGAAAGAAATTTGCGCAGGAATTTCTGGGCGAAGACGAGATCCAGCCTTGGGACGAGCAATACATCCAGTCCCAAATCGCGCCTTCCCTGAACGAGACGGTCGATATGTCGGAATACTACACGAATATCCAGGAGCTGTTCAGTTCATTTGGCATTGACCTTTCGGCCATGAACATCACGTACGATATTTTTCCGCGGGCCAATAAATCCGAATGGGGCTATAATTTCACCGTAGAAACCGGCAAAGATTCCAGAATACTCGCCAATGTGAAAAACAAATACTTTGAATACGGTGTGCTGCTGCACGAAACCGGCCACGGCGTGCATTCGTTCCTGCTCGACCCGGAAGAAAAGATCCTCAATGAGGGCGTCAGCGGCATCATCAGTGAAGGCATCGCGAATTTATTTCAGGGCTTCCTTTACAGCCCTACGTTTTACGGCAAGTTCTTCAAAGACGGGGAAAAGGTTGGAGAGGAGTTCCGCAGGCTGAAAGAATACCAGAAGCTCAATTCGCTCCGGAGCATCAGCCGCATTTTCTTTGACCACACCCTGTATAAAAACGATATCACCTCACTCGATGATATTCACGACTTATACTGGGAGAACCAGCTGGCTGTGTTAGGTGAGGGCGCATTGGACCAGGCGCCGCCATGGGCTTACATGATCCATTTCACGACGCATCCCATCTATCTGCACAACTATTTTATGGGCGATGTCACCTGCGCGATGCTTGAGCAGGTCTTCAAGGAAAAATACGGAAGGTCCATGGAAGAAATGCCGGAACAGTTCGGCCAATTTCTGCGGAGCGAAGTGATTGAGCCTTCAGGCACGTTAAAATACAATGATTTGTTTAAAGGGATCAGTGGCCGCGATTTCTCGCTGAAGTATTTATTGGACCAATAAAAAACGCCGTATCCATTAACCTCAAGGGTTAACGGGTACGGCTTTGATATTTTTTTTGGTTTAATAATCGTATTAAAATTGAGCATTAACATTCTCTAAAAACGCATATTCATATTATCAAAACAATTATATTACAATATGTTACAATATGGTTTGGGAACATCATAAGGTCAAGAACCTATTGAACATGCAGGTAGTATTAAGTGTAAAGAAGAAATTGAAGCGATGAAAATTTCTGTTAGAACAGCTGAAGCTGGTATGATACGCATGATGGAAGCACTGAAACCAGGTATGACCTTTAAAGAATATGCTGAAAAAAGTTGGGAAATACCTGATGAATTCTTCCTTAATCGTTACTTTATGGTTGCATATGGGGTGGGCCTTAGTGGTGAGTGCCCTTATATCATCTGCCCACAGGACTTGGATGAAAAAATTTTAAAGTGATTTTAATTAGCGTAACTAAAGAAATTTTAGTAGCGGTTAATGCGTAGAATAATAATTTTATTTATTTAGTAAGAGATAAGGGACTTATAACTCTTGACCTTCTCTTTATTAGTAAGCCCTTATCAACAATATATTAGGAGGATTTTGATGAAAAATTTCAACAAATTATTTCCCGCATTATCGTTAGGAACGCTGTTATTACTTACGGCGTGCAACGGAGACGAAGAATCCGGTTCAGCAGAGGAAAGCACAGAAGAAAAAGGATCCATTTCCATCGGTATGAACAATTGGGCAGAGAATGTAGCAGTATCAAACATGTGGAAGATTGTTTTAGAGGAAAAAGGATATGACGTATCCCTGGAACCGGTGGAAAAAGCCATTCTTTATGAAGGGTTATCCAGTGGAGACTTAGACATCGGTATGGAAATCTGGCTGCCGAATACTGACAAATCATTCTTTGACAAGTATGAAGAAGAAATTGAATGGCGTGAGACATGGTATGAAGGAACGGATTTAGCCCTTGTTGTTCCTTCTTATATGGAAGATATAAACAGCATTGAGGATTTAAAAGCAAATCAGGAACTATTCGATTCCGAAATTATAGGAATTGATCCTGGGTCCAGTCTTATGGGATTAACGGAAGAAGTTGTTTCCGAATATAATCTCGATTATGATTTGATCCCTTCGTCTGAGCCAAGTATGATTGCCGAATTGAAAAATCGCTTAGAAAATGAAGAACCTATTGTCGTAACATTGTGGAAGCCACACTGGGTGTTCGCAGAAATGGATCTAAAAATTCTTGAAGAACCTAACAATATTTACGGTGATTCGGAAAATATCTTATATGCGACACGTCAAGGATTAGAAGATGACCATCCAGAAGTTGTGGAATGGTTTGATAACTTCATGCTAAACGATGCACAGCTTGGAAGTCTAATGGCAGATTTAAATGAAGCCGATTCAGAACAAGCTGGAGCTCAAAAATGGATTGATGAAAACCAAGATTTAATCAATGAATGGATTAATTAATCACGCCCCTGTGTAAAAAGGATTCAGTTTATTAACTACAATTGCATGGAGAAAAAGCCGTATCCAGAAACCTCAAGGGTTAACGGATACGGCTTTAGTATTTTTACCAGTAAAATTAAATAGTCATAAATGTTTGCGACACAGGGAGAATCTGGGAACTGCTGGAAATTCAATTTCGCTATTTCGCCCTAGATATTTCCTTCATTATCGCGTCGCAGGGAAAGAAACAATTCTAAACGATTTTGGCACGACACTTCAATTTATACTTTATACATGACCACACCGACTGCATCAGCATGTCGGTGGTGGTTTTTTTTTGTGCATCTCTGCAAATTGGTCGTGAAATATGTCGCTCCCTGGGAAGCGGCATATTTTTACCGTCCAATGGACCAATGTGAAAAACACATTGTAGTTCAGTAGTCCGCATTCAGGCTGTATCATTTGGTTTATTTTTGTAAATATTCAAATTATTTCGTGTTTCGTAGTTGTCATAATGATTTTCGTTTACTAGAATAAAATAGAAATAAAATTTAATTTTCCAAAAGGAGGAAATATATTGACGATCAAAAAACCCTTTGCCCATATCATGCTTGCTGCA